>DASUOE010000062.1:0-22745 GCA_036276805.1 Woeseiaceae bacterium
CGGAACTGCGCGTGCTGGCTCTTCGAGAAGTGAAAGAAGCGCATCGTGAGCTGGCCGGTGCCGTCGCCGATCCTGACGAGCAGGTTGCGGCGCCCGCGGTAAGCGATCTCCGCGAGCAGCACCTCGCCGCGCACGAGTTGCCGCTCACCCGCCCGTAACGCCCCGAGGGGAACGACCTGGGTGCGGTCCTCGTAGCGCGACGGCAGCAGGAACAGCAGGTCTTCGACGCGGTACAGGCCGAGCTTTGCGAGTTTTTCCGCGAGCGCCGGGCCGACGCCGGCCAATGTGGCGAGTTCGTTGTCGAGAGGGTTGGCGACGGCGGCGGACATCGGGGGAATTGTAGCCGCAGGAACGGGCTTGCGGCCGCGCAGGTGCGGGGATGCAGGGCGTAAGCGAGTTCCGATTGGCCGTGACGTCACCCGACGCGGAGACGGGGTTTAGTAGCAGGCGTTACCGCCGCTTAACGTGATTCCGATCCGGCGCCTTGAAATACCCGCAAGCCTTCAGCCGCCTTCAATTCGCGGCGTTACCGCCGCTCCAACAAATGGCGTCGGCTTCGATGTCGGCGTTTTTCGGGAGCGACGCGACGCCCACGGCGGCACGGGCCGGGTACGGCCTGGAAAAGTAATCTTCCATGACCTTGTTGACGGTGGCGAAGTTGCCGAGGTCCGTCAGGTACACGGTCAGCCTGACGACCTGGTCGAGGCTGGCACCGGCGGCGCCGGCGACGGCGGCCAGGTTGTCGAATACCCGGCGGGCACGTGCCTCGAAGTCGCCGTCGACGACCGCCATGGTCGCCGGGTCCAGCGGAATCTGCCCGGAAAGGAACAGGAAACCGCCGGCGCGCACGGCTTGCGAATAGGTGCCTATCGCGGCGGGCGCATCGTCGCTGTGGATGGCTTCTTTCACTGGATGAATCCCCGGGTCGCTGCGTTCAGGCGCAGTCGCGGCTGACGCGAATCACGTTCGGCATCTTGCGCACGTTGCGCATGATCTGGGCGAGGTGGCGGCGGTCGCGCACGAGCAGCTGGAAGGACAGCATGGAGCAGTCCTCGTGCCGGCCGAGCACCTCGACCTGTTCGATGTTGGAGCCGCAGTCCGCGATCGTCGCGGCGACCTCCGCGAGCACGCCGGTCTTGTTGCGGGTCTCGCACTGGATCTGGCTCGTGAACTCGCGGTCGAGGTTCTTCTCCCATTCCACCGCTATCCACTTCTCCGGCTGCTTGCGGAAATTGCCGAGGTTGCCGCAGACGTTGCGGTGTATCACCACGCCGCGGCCGGAGCTCAGGTAGCCCATCACCTCGTCGCCCGGGATCGGGTAGCAGCACTTGGCATAGCTCACGACCATGCCTTCAGTGCCGGCGATGGTCAGGCTCGCCTGCTTCGTCGCAGCGTCGCCTGCGACGCTGCCGCCGAGGAGGAAGCGCGCGGTAAGCGGGGCCAGGCGCTCGCCCAGGCCGACCTGCTCGAACAGTTCCGCGGCATTGTTGAAGCCGAGCTGGCCCAGGGCCTCGTTCATTCGCACCTTGCCGATCTTGCGCAGCGATGAATCGAGATCCTTCAGCGAACGGTCGAGCAGCCGCCGCCCGAGATCGATCGACTCGTTCGAACGCAGGTTCTTCATATACTGCCGGATGGCGGTTCGCGCCTTGGCCGTCCGGACGAAGGACAGCCAGTTGGGATTCGGGTTCGCATTGCGGCTCGTCACCGCCTCCACCGTCTGCCCGTTCTGCAGCTGCGTCCTGAGCGGCACCAGCGCCCGGTCGATCTTCGCGGCGACGGTGTGATTACCGACGTCCGTATGGACCGCGTACGCGAAATCGACCGTCGTCGCACCCTTCGGCAGCGGCATGATGTCGCCCTTCGGAGTGAACACGTAGATCTTGTCGGGGAACAGGTCGACCTTGACGCTTTCGAGGAACTCCTCCGAGGTGCCGGCCTGCTGGAGCTCGGCCAGCTTCGCCAGCCACTCGCGCGCCCGGCGCTGCGGCGTTGCGTCCACGCGGTCCTCGGCCTTGTATTGCCAGTGCGCGGCGACGCCCGATTCGGCGACGCGATCCATGTGCCGCGTGCGGATCTGAACTTCGAGCGGCTGGCCCTTCGGCCCGAACAGCGTCGTGTGCAGGGACTGGTAGCCGTTGATCCGCGGGATGGCGATGTAATCCTTGAAGCGGCCGGGCATCGGCTTGTACAGGCCGTGGACGATCCCTAGCGCCTGGTAACAGGTGCTGACATCGTCGACGATGATGCGAAACCCGTACACGTCGACGACGTCGGAGAGCAGCCGATTCTTCTCGGCCATCTTCTTGTAGATGCTGTAGAGGTGCTTCTCGCGGCCGATGACCTCGACTTCGATGCCCTCGGCCTGCATCGCGCTTTCGAACTCCTCTGAGATGCGCTTCACGATCTGCCGCTGGCTGCCCTGGCTGCGCTTGCGCGCCTTGTCGAGCACGCGGTAGCGCATCGGGTAGAGATAGCGGAAGCCCAGGTCCTCCAGCTCGACCTTCATGCGATTGATGCCGAGCCGGTTCGCGATGGGGGCGTAGATGTCCAGGGTTTCGCGCGCGATGCGGCGTCGCTTGTCCACGGGCATCGCGTCGAGCGTCTGCATGTTGTGGAGGCGGTCGGCGAGCTTCACCAGGATGACGCGGATGTCCTCGATCATCGCGAGCATCATCTTGCGGAAGCTCTCCGCCTGCGCTTCCGCGCGGCTCTGGAACTGGATCTGGTCGAGCTTGCTGACGCCGTCGACCAGGAGCGCGACGTCCGCACCGAATTGCTCCCGGATCTCCGCGAGGGACGAGTCGGTGTCTTCGACGACGTCGTGCAGGATCGCCGCGCTGATCGCCTGCGCGTCGAGGTGCATGTTGGCGAGCTCCTGCGCCACCGCGACGGGATGGGTGATATAGGGTTCGCCTGTCTTGCGGGTCTGGCCTTCGTGCGCCGCCGCACCGAAGTCGTAGGCCCGCACGATCATGTCGACCTGGTCCTCGGGCAGGTAGGTACGCAGCTTCGCCAGCAGGCGCTCGAAACCCCTGTCCCGCCGGAGGGCGGCGGGAAGCCTGGCGAGCAGCGTGGCGGCGTAATCGACCATGCGAGGATCATACCGCGGCGTATGCCACCCGGCCCATGGGGCGCCGGGTCGCGTGACGCGGTCGCGGCGTTACCGCCGCCGGCATCAATCCCCGATCGAGATGCCCCTGAGCGGCATGATGTCGTCCGCGAGGTCCGGCTGCTGCATGAGTTCCTCGGTGCGCGGCTGCTCGATCTCGTCGAGGATCGCCGGGGTGACGTGGCCGTCCGCGATCTCGCGCAGGGCAATGACCGTGGGCTTGTCGTTTTCCACGTCCACCATCGGTTCCGCCCCGTGGGCGAGGCGGCGCGCCCGCTTGGCGGCGACCAGCACCATCTCGAAAATGTTGTCGATGTTGTCGAGGCAGTCCTCGACCGTGATACGGGCCATGTTCGTGTCCTTTGAAGAATCCAAGGTCTGCGGCGGCGCCGCCCCGGGGCTTATCCGTCCGGTGAGCGCGGAGACTAGGGGAGTCGGGGCCGGGCGGCCAGTACTTATAACCAAATGTTATGGATCCGGCCCGAGGATGGCCGCCACAGCCGCTTTGAGCCCCGGGTCGGCGGTCGACGTGGCGCCCCCCTCGCCGTCCACGATAGCCAGCACGCGCGCAACGGCGTCCTCGAGGTCGTCGTTGATGATCACGTGGTCGAACTCGTGCCAGTGGCGCATGTCCGCGAGTGCATCCTTGAGGCGCCGCTCGACCACGGCGGGCGTGTCCGTGCCGCGCGTGCGCAGGCGGCGTTCGAGCTCGGCGACCGAGGGCGGCATGATGAAGATCGACACCGCCTCTGGCATCGCCTTGCGCACCTGGCGGGCGCCCTGCCAGTCGATTTCCAGGATGACGCCGCGGCCGTCCGCCAGGTGCTCTTCGACCTGTCGCCGGCTCGTTCCATAAAGGTTGTCGAACACTTCCGCGGATTCCAGCATTTCGCCCGCCGAGCGCAGGCGCTCGAACTCCTCGCGGTCGACGAACAGGTAGTCCACGCCGTAGGCCTCATTGCGACGTTTCGGGCGCGTGGTGTACGAGATCGAAAAGCGGAGTTCCGGCTTCTTCGTAACCAGGGCATGCACGAGGGTCGTCTTGCCGGCGCCGGACGGCGCGGCGATCACGAACAGGCGCGGCGCGCCCGCCGGGCCGGCCTTACTCGACATTCTGTACCTGCTCGCGCATCTGCTCGATAAGGACCTTGAGATCGACAGCGGCCCGCGTCGTCCCGGTGTCCGCGGACTTGGACCCGAGCGTGTTCGCTTCGCGGTTCAGTTCCTGCATCAGGAAATCCAGGCGCCGCCCCACCGGTTCCGCCTGGGCGAGCGAATCGAGAATCTCCTGCACGTGGCTGTCGAGGCGATCGAGTTCTTCCTCCACGTCGAGCTTCTGGGCGATCAGCGCAAGCTCCACCTCGAGCCGCTCGGGATCGGCCTCGATGTCGAGCCGGGCCAGGCGGTCGCGCTGCCGGTTGCGCGATGCCGTGAGTACCTCCGGCATGCGCTCGCGCACGGACGCGGCGATGCGCGAGATCTCGCTGCAGCGCGTGGCGAGGAGTTCCGCGATGCGCTCACCTTCGCTGCGCCGCATCGCGGCCAGTGCGTCGAGCGCCTTCTCGAGGAGATCCCCTGCGTCCCGGACCATGCGCTCCGTGTCGGTGTCGGGCGGCTGGATCACGCCCGGCCAGCGCAGCACGTCCATCGGGTCGACCTCGTCCGCATCCGGCAGGGCAGCGGCGACGTCCGCGAGGCGGGCGGCGAGCAGCCGCACGAAGTCGTGGTCGAGCCGCAGGTCCCGATCGGCGTCGAACGCGCGCTTATAGTGCAACAGGCACTCAACCTTGCCGCGCCTGAGCCGTTCGCCGGCCTGCTGCCGGAAGACCGGTTCGTTCATGCGGAGCTCGTCCGGGACCTTGAACTGCAGGTCGAGGTAACGGTGATTGACTGCCCGCAATTCCCAGGTCAGCGTGCCGAGAGGGGTGTCCGCCGACGCTCGCGCAAAGCCGGTCATACTGTGTAACATCTGCGTCCTTCTCCCGTAACGTCGGATGGGTCACGCATTTTGTGGCCCGGCCTCGGCATATTAGCCGGCCATATTAAGAGCCCTCGAGGAAGAACGAAACTCCATGCAGGTCGAGTACGCCAAGGTCTCCGCGCTCGGCGACCGGCAGGATAACCAGGATCGCGGCGCCGTCGTCGTTGCGGAGAACGCGGCGATGCTGCTGGTCTTCGACGGCATGGGCGGTCATTCCGACGGTGCGCGGGCCGCCGAAACCGCGCTAAAGGTCGTGCAGGACCTGTTCATGGCGACGCGGCTGCCGGTGCTCGACCCGCAGGGGTTCCTGTACTCCGCGCTGGCCCGCGCGCACGATGCGGTCGTGGCGCTCGGTCGTGGCGTGGCCGTCGACTTCCGGCCGCGTGCGACCTGCGCGATCTGCCTCGTACAGGAAGCCGGATCCTTCTGGGCGCACATCGGCGACAGCCGCATCTACCACGTGCGCTCGGGCCGCGTGCTCAAGCGCTCCCGGGACCACAGCCACGTCGAGGTGCTGATACAGGAAGGCGCCATCAGCGAGGAGGAAGCCCAGGACCACCCGATGCGCAACTTCGTCGAGTGCTGCCTGGGCGGCGACGCGCCGGTGCCGGACATGACCATCACGAGGAAGATGCCGCTCGCCGCCGGCGACGTGCTGCTCGTGTGCTCCGACGGCCTGTGGTCGGGACTCTCCGATGCGGACATGGCAACCATCGGGACACCGGGAGAGAACAACCTGGCCGAGAACCTCAAATCGCTCAGCCTGAAGGCATTGAACGCGAACTCGCCCTACAGCGACAATACCACCGGTGCCGCGCTGCGCTGGCTCGCTTCCTGAGCGGCAGCCTCACTACTTGAGGAGAACTCCCTAAATGCGACCGAGCGGCCGCGACGCGCACGAGCTCCGGCCCATCAGGTTCACGCCGGATTTCACCCGGCATGCCGAGGGCAGCGTGCTGGCCGAGTTCGGCGACACGCGCGTGCTTTGCACGGCCTCCGTCGAACCGCGGGTGCCGCCGTGGATGCGCAATCAGGGCACGGGCTGGGTGACCGGCGAGTACGGCATGTTGCCGCGGTCCACGCATACGCGATCCGCACGCGAAGCCGCGCGCGGGCGCCAGAGCGGGCGCACGCTGGAGATCTCCCGGCTCATCGGCCGATCGCTGCGTGCTGTCACGGACCTGGAAGCGCTCGGTGAACACACCGTCACGCTGGACTGCGACGTACTGCAGGCGGACGGCGGCACGCGCACCGCTGCGATCAGCGGCGCGTGGGTCGCGCTCGCGATCGCCTTGAAGCGCCTGCACGCCGGGCGCAAGCTGAAACGCCACCCGCTGCACGGGCAGGTCGCCGCTGTTTCGGTCGGCATCTATCGCGGCCTGCCGGTGCTGGATCTCGACTACGCCGAAGACTCCGAAGCGGAAACGGACATGAACGTCGTCATGAACGAAGCCGGCCGGTATATCGAGTTGCAGGGTACGGCCGAGGGCCATGCATTCACCCCGGACGAACTCCAGCGGCTGCTGGCGCTCGCGCACACGGGAATCGGCCGGGTGGTCGAGCAGCAGGCGCAGGCACTCGCCGCGGCCGCGGGCTGAGGGCTGCCAGTGAAACTGCCGACGACGGTCGTACTCGCGAGCAACAACGCGGGCAAGTTCCGCGAGATCGAACGCCTGCTCGCCGCGCACAACTTCACTATCGTCCCCCAGTCCGATTACGGGGTCGGAGCGGCGGCGGAAACCGGCGCCTCTTTCGAGGCGAACGCGCTCATCAAGGCGCGCCACGCGATGGCGGCCACGGGGCTGCCGGCGATCGCCGACGATTCCGGGCTCGCCGTGGACGCGCTCGGCGGCCGCCCCGGCGTCTATTCGTCGCGCTACGCCGGCGACGATGCGTCGGACGACGACAACATCGACCGTCTTCTTCTGGAACTCGGCGACAACGACCAGCGCGGCGCCGCGTTTCACTGCGTCGCGTGCTTCGTGGCACCGGACCTCGAGTCGCCCATACTGACCCATGGCACGTGGCGCGGCGAAGTTCTGCGCGAGCGCCGCGGCACCGGCGGCTTCGGTTACGACCCGGTGTTCCTCGACACGGCGAGCGGCAGGACCTCGGCAGAGCTCTCGCCCGAGGAGAAGAACGAACGCAGCCATCGCGGCATGGCCCTGCGCGAGCTCGCCCGGGCGCTCGCCGCCCGCTACGACCGATGAGCGCGCAGCATCCGGCGCCTGCCGCGGCGCCCCCGACATCGTTGTACGTGCACCTGCCGTGGTGCGTAAGGAAGTGCCCGTACTGCGACTTCAACTCCTACACGGCCGGAACCGCCCCGCCGAAAGCGCGTTACCTGGCCGCGCTCACAAAGGACCTGCGTCTCGAAGCCGGCCGGATGCCGGGACGCGAGATCATCAGCGTGTTCTTGGGCGGCGGGACGCCCAGCTTTTTCTCGCCCGGCGAAATCGCGGGGGTGCTCCAGGCAATCAGCGCGCACTTCAGGCTCGCAAGCGACGTCGAGGTCACGATGGAGGTGAATCCCGGTACGGTCGAGGGCGGCGACCCTGCCGGCTACCGGGCGGCAGGCGTCAACCGGCTTTCGATCGGTGCACAGTCCTTCTCGCCCGCATCGCTCACCACGCTCGGGCGTATTCACTCGCCGGCCGATACCCGGCGAACCGTCGCCGCCGCACGCGCCGCGGGGTTCGACAACTTCAACCTCGACCTCATGTTCGCGCTGCCCGGCCAGGACGTGGCCGCGGCGCTCGCCGACCTCGACGAAGCGCTGGCTCTCGCGCCGCCGCACCTGTCGTGGTACCAGCTCACCCTCGAACCGAACACGGTGTTTCACGCCCGCCCTCCCGGGGGGCTGCCGGACGACGAAACCGCGTGGGCGATCCAGGAAGCGGGCCGCGAACGGCTCGCACGGCACGGGTTCGAGGCCTACGAGGTCTCGGCGTACGCCAGGGACGGCCGGCGCTGCCGCCACAACCTGAACTACTGGACGTTCGGCGATTACTACGCGGCGGGCGCCGGTGCCCACGGGAAGCTGTCAACCGGCAACGGCGTCCGGCGCTACGCGAAGCCCGCGAACCCGCAGGCGTACATGGATGACGTGGAGCGGCGGACGGAGCCGCAGCCGCTCGGGCCCGCGCTCGCAGCGGCCGAGGCGCTGTTCGAGTGCATGCTGAACGGGCTCAGGCTCGAGGCGGGGGTCGACGAGGCGCGGGCGCTCGAGCGGACCGGCCTCGAGGCTGCCGCGTTCCGGGCGGCCGCCGCCGGGGCCTTGCGACGGGGCCTCCTGGAGCGCACCCCGGGCGGGGCCTGGCGGCCGACTTCGCTCGGCTTCCGGTTCTTGAACGACCTGCAGGCGGAGTTTCTCGCTTGAGGTTTATACACAACCCCGGGGGGCGACCTGTTTTTTTAGTGCGAAACCCCGGTGTATTCACCCGCAGGGTCGCAAAGCCTCTATAAGAACATGATTTGTAAAGGATTCACAAACTGGCCATAAATTAGTCATATTGTTTGGCCACTTTGAAAATCCGCACCTTAGGCAAACGGTTCAATTTCCATCCACAACGTTATCCACAGCTTCTGTGGATAATCGATTCGCACCCGGCGACGTGCGCGGGAGGGTCCCCGGCGGGGCTTGCGGCACCCGGGCCTTCCCGATATATTACGCGGCCTTTTGGCACGGCCCGTGCCGTGGAGACCCCGACCATGAAAGCCGAAATCCATCCCGACTACACCGAGATCAAGGTGACGTGTAGTTGCGGCAACGAGTTCACCACGCGCTCGACGCTCGGCGAGGATCTTGCGATCGAGGTGTGCTCTGCCTGCCATCCGTTCTATACCGGCAAACAGAAGATCGTCGATACCGGCGGCCGCGTAGACAAGTTCCGCAAGAAATACGGCCGCTGATGCGGCCCAATACGGCCGCTGATGCGGCCCGCCGAGGTTGAGCCGGGCCCGCCCGGCCGACTCCGGTGACCGGGCGGCAACCCGGTTCTGCTATGCTCCCATGGCTGTCCGCCGGTCGTCGCAGCACGTCCGGCTTTCCCCGCGCCCTGCGCGCCGTGTCTTGCCGGCGGTATTTGCCTGCCGGGGATACGTGCAAGACAACCAGAGAGGACAACAATGAGCCAGGACGGTTTTCGCCTCACCAGCCCTGAAGGGAAGGAACTCGACCTGCCCGTACTCGAGGGGTCCGTCGGCCCCGATGTCATCGACATCAGTCCGCTGTACCGCGAGCAGGGCGTGTTCACCTACGATCCCGGCTTCGTCTCGACGGGCAGCTGCGCGTCTGCCATCACGTTCATCGACGGTGAGGAAGGCATCCTGATGTACCGGGGCTACCCGGTCGAACAGCTCGCCGAACACTCCAATTTCATCGAGGTCGCCTACCTGCTCCTGCACGGCGAGCTGCCGACGGCGGACGAGCTCGAGAAATTCGACCGCACGATCCGCACGCACACGATGCTCAACGAGGGCATGCTGCGGTTTTTCAACGGCTTCCGCTACGACGCGCACCCGATGGCCATGCTGTCCGCGGTCGTCGGGTCGATGTCCGCGTACTACCACGATACGACGGACGTCGACGATCCGGAGCACCGCGATATTTTCGCCCACCGGATACTCGCGAAGCTGCCGACCATCGCTGCCGCGGCCTACAAGCTCAACGTCGGGCAGCCGTTCATGTACCCGCGCAACGATCTCAACTACTGCGAGAACCTGCTGCACATGTTCTTCGCGGTGCCCGCGGAGCCTTACGAGATCGATCCCGTGGCCGCCGAGGCGCTCGACCTCCTGTTCATACTGCATGCGGATCACGAGCAGAACTGCTCGACGTCCACCGTCCGCATGGCCGGCAGCTCCGGCGCGAACCCGTACTCGGCGATCGCCGCCGGCATCTCGGCGCTGTGGGGCCCGGCGCACGGCGGCGCCAACGAGGCGGTGTTGAGCATGCTCGTGCACATCGGCGAGCCGAAGAACATCGGCAAGTACGTCGAGAAGGCGAAAGACAAGAACGACCCATTCCGGCTGATGGGATTCGGTCACCGCGTCTACAAGAACTTCGATCCGCGCGCCACGATCATCCGCGAGATGTGCCACAAGCTGCTCGCGCGCCTCGGCCGCAGGGACACGCCGCTTTTCGACCTCGCCCTCGAACTCGAACGGGTTGCGCTCGAGGACGAGTACTTCATCGAGAAGAACCTGTACCCGAACGTCGATTTCTATTCGGGCATCATCTACCGGGCGCTCGGCATTCCGACGTCCATGTTCACGGTGATGTTCGCGATCGGCCGCTCCGTCGGCTGGACGGCCCACTGGCGCGAGATGATTGCCGACCCGAAGCGCAAGATCAGCCGCCCGCGGCAGCTCTACGTCGGCTCGCCGGAGCGCGACTACACGCCGATCGACAAGCGTAACGCGCGGCGGTGATGCCGCGACGGCGCGGCTCTCAGCCGAGCAGTTCGCCGACCGTTCTTGCGTCGGCGCGCTGCATCGGCCGGCCGTCGACCGGGCTCAGGGGGGCCTGGCGGATGCCGTCAAACGGAAAGACGGTGGCCTGCACGATCGCGCCGCCGCAGTTGAACTCGTAGCCGGCGAAGCCATCCACCCGGTCTTTCCGGCTTTTCAGCCTGCGCTCGTACATCCGGTACGCGATGCCGCCGGCGTCGAGGTGTGCACCGACCGCTTCGGCGCTGTCGCTGAACACGTGCAGGTTTACGGCCGAATTCTCGTCCGCCGTGCCGTTCAGGACGGGGCCGACGAGCCGCGGCGAATACGGTGCGAGCAGCTCCATGGCGGTGAGCGCGGCGGTTCGTAACCGGCGCAGCAGGGCAGGGTGTTCGGCGCCACCGAAGATCTGGTGATAATCCTCGATGGCCTGTTCGATCTCGCCGTTGCCGGGCAGCGAGCCGCGGTCCGTGAGGCCGAGACGATCGGCCGCCTTGCGCTTGGCGACGCGGTAATCCCGGATGCCCTGGGTCACGATGATGCGCGCCGTTTCCTGGGCAACGAGCTGCCGCTTGCGGTCCTGGCCGTTGGCGCGCTGCTGTCTGGGGCTGTTCCGCGGCATGGTCAGAAGAGCGTCTCGGGCTCCTCCTCGGGTTCCTCATCGCCGGACTCGCCGGGCGCCGGGTCCTGCTCACCGGGCAGCGACTGGTCGAAGCGCATCGGGTCGTTGAAGACATCGGGCAGGTGCTCGATGTTCTCGCACTCCGGCAGGTTGTCGGCGATGAAGTACTCGAACGTCGCGTTCGGGTCCGAGGCATCGGCCGGGCAGCCGGTTTCGCGGTTGATCTTGCGGCTGACGATGCCGGCCGGCATCGGCATGCGGTGATTCGGCACGCCGGCGAAGGCTGAGCGGGCGAAATCGACCCAGATCGGCAGCGCGGTGCGGCCGCCTTCCTCGCCGGGTCCGAGGCCCTGGTCGTCGTCGTAGCCGACCCAGACGATGGCGGCGAGATCCGCGTTGAAGCCGCCGAACCAGGCATCGCGCCGGTCGTTGGAGGTGCCGGTCTTGCCGGACAGGTCGGTGCGGCCGAGCACCTTCGCACGCTGGCCCGTGCCACGCATGATGACGTCCCGCATCATGTCCTGGATCAGGAATACGTTCTGTTCGCTGACCACGTGCGCTGCCTTGTTGACGCCGGCGAACAGCTCGGGCGCAGTCGCCGCGTCGGGGCGGTAGGCGAGCGCGTCTTCCGCGATTTCCTCGAGCGAGAGCGGTTCGGCCTCGGGTTCGCCGTAGCGGCGTTCGGCCTCTGCCTCGCATTCGCGGCAGACGACGGCCGGGTTCGCACGGTAGAGCGCCTCGCCGTCGGGTCCGAAGATCGAGTCGATGACGTAGGGCTTCACGGCGTAACCGCCGTTTGCGAGCACCGAGTAGGCCTGCACCATATCGAGCGGCGAGGCGTTGCCGCCGCCGAGCGCCAGCGACCCGTTTCGCGGCAGCGCGGCGTCGCTGAAGCCGAACTTCGACAAGTGCGCGATCGCCCTGCCGATGCCGGTTTCGTAAAGCAGCAGCCGGACCGTCACGAGGTTCATCGAGCGCGTGAGCGCCTCGCGCAGCCGCGTCGGCCCGTAGAACCGGCCGGTGTAGTTGATCGGACGCCAGTCCGCCTCGAGCTCGGAGGAGCGGATGACGACCGGCGAATCGTCGACGACCGTGGCCGGCGTGTTGCCGGCGGCGAGTGCCGCCGAATAGATGAAGGGCTTGAACGACGAACCTGGCTGCCGGTAGGCCTGCGTGACCCGGTTGAACTTGCTGGTCGCGAAGTCGAAGCCGCCGGCGAGACTCGTGATCGCGCCGTCGCCCGGGTCCATCGACACGATGGCCGCCTGCGCCTCGGGCACCGCCGCGAGCGCCCAGCTCCCGCCGGCCGTCGGCATGATGTGGACGATGTCGCCGGGCGCCAGCACATCGCTCGCGGACTCGGGCGCCGGCCCGGTCGTTTCGCGGTCTACGAAGGGTTTCGCCCAGCGGATACCCGACCAGGGGACCGTCAGGCGCGCGCCGCCGCCCGCGACCACGTCGGCGCTGTCGTCATCGTTGACGCGCACGACGAGCGCGACGGAGAGGCCGCCGGGGGAATACTGTTCGAGCGTGTCCCTGAGGTCGTCCGGCCATTCCTCGTACGGCGTGGCGAGGAGCAGGTCGTCGACCTCGGTGCGCGCGACCGGTCCGCGGTACCCGCGCCGGCGGGTGAATTCGAGCAGGCCGTTCTTGAGCGCCCAGGTCGCCGCGTTCTGCAGGCGCGAATCGAGCGTCGTGACGACCTGGTAGCCGTCGGTGTAGCTGGCCTCGCCGTAGCGGTCGAGCATTTCGCGCCGCACCATTTCGGCCACGTAGTCGGCGTGCAGCTGGACGGCGGCGCCGTGCAGGCGCGAGACCATGGGGGTGTCGAGCGCTTCCCGGTACTCGTCGTCGCCGATAAACCCGAGCGCGTGCATGCGCCCGAGTACGTAGTCCCGCCGCAGCGTCGCGTTGTCGATGCTGCGCACCGGGTTGTACCGCGACGGGGCCGGCAGCACCCCTGCAAGCGTCGCGGCTTCGGCGATGCTCAGGTCCTCGAGTTCCTTGTCGAAAAACACCTGGGCCGCCGCCGACACGCCGTACGCACGCTGCCCGAAAAACATCTTGTTGAGGAACAGCTCCATGATCTGTTCCTTGCTGAATTCGTTCTCGATCTGCACGGCGAGCGCAGCCTCGCGAAATTTGCGATCGGCCGTCTGGTCGAGGTTCAGGAAGTAGCTCCGGGCGAGCTGCTGCGTCAGCGTGCTGCCCCCGCTTTCGACATCGCCGGTGGTCAGGAGCTGGAAGAACGCCCGCAGCACGCCCCGGTAGTCGATCCCGGGGTGCTCGAAGAAGCGCCGGTCCTCGGCGGCGATGAAAGCCTCGATGACGTGCGGCGGCACTTCGTCATAGGTCACGAGGACCCGCCGGTGCTGCCCGATCTCCGAGATGAGGTAGCCGTCGCGGCTGAAGATCCGCAAGGGAATCTGCAGCGGGATATCGCGGATGGTCTCGGCCTGCGGCAGCGAGGGCGACACATAGTAATAAGCGCCGATGACGCCCGCGACGGCGCCAAGGCCCGCGAGGCCGGCGGCGCCGAGCACGACGACCAGGACCCGCGCGACCCGCGTACCGGACTTGTGACCTGCGTTCTTGTTGCGGGTTCGTAGGTGGCGCATAGTCGCTGACGTTTCAGGGCTAACGCCCTGATTTCACGGGGCGCTGTACGGGACAGTCAAACGTAGTATCGAGTCGGATGCGTGCGCGGAATGTGGCAATCCTGTGCCGGGCACCGGGGCGGATGATAGCGACGGCGCGGCGCGGGCCGCAACGCTCGAGGCCCGGCCCGGTCACCCGAGCGGCCCCGGACGGGAGCGCCGGGCACCCGGTTCGCGGCTCGCGTGAGAGTCGCCGACCAGTTCACAGAATACGGTGTCGCCGATGAGTAACATGCGTTCCCCGGATCGTGAACATAGTCACGTTCTATTTAACATTTTCTTGATATATAGTTGAAGCGCTTTGCTGAGGTCCTGCCTACGTTTGGTACGCAAGTTACCGACCTGAAAGGAAAAAGCCTGTGCTATTCGGAAAGAAATCGCAACCGTTGTTGGGCCTCGATATCACGACCTCCTCGGTCAAGCTCATCGAACTTTCGCAGAGCGGCAAGCGGTATCGGGTGGAGTCCTATTCGGCCGAACCCACTCCGCCGAGTTCCGTCAGCGAGAAGGCAATTGTCGACGCCAAGGCCGTCGGTGAAGCCATCCGCCGCGCCGTGAAACGGGCCGGCGCCAAGGCGACGGACGTAGCCGTCGCCATCAGCGGCGATGCCGCCATCACCAAGATCATCCAGATGCCTTCGAGCCTGTCGGAACGCGACCTCGAGGGCCAGGTCGAGATCCAGGCCGACCAGTACATCCCGTTCCCGATGGAAGAGGTCAGCTTTGACTACGAAATCATCGGGCCGAACGAGAAAGACCCCGAATTGCTCGACGTGCTGCTCGTAGCGACCCGCACGGACAACGTCGAGCAGCGCCAGGCGGCCGTCACCGCAGCCGGGCTCAAGACGGCGGTCGTCGACGTCGAGGCCTTCGCCCTCGAGAACGCCTGCCAGCTCATGAGCCACCAGATTCCGGACGGCGGCATCGGCCAGTCTGTGGCCGTGGTGGACATCGGTGCGTCCTCGACGACGTTCAGCGTCCTGCAGGACCTGAAGGTCGTCTACACCCGCGACTTCAACTTCGGCGGGCAGCAGCTCACCGAGGAAATCATGCGGACCTACGGGCTGTCGATGGAAGACGCCGGCCGCGCGAAGAAACAGGGCGGGCTGCCGTCGAATTACCAGCCGGAAGTGCTGGAGCCGTTCATCGACGACATGACGCAGCAGGTCAGCCGTTCGCTGCAGTTCTACCTTGCCTCCGGAGGCGGCCGCGAGCAGCCGGACATGATCCTGGTGTGCGGCGGCTGCGCGAACATCCCGGGCATCGCGGACGTCATCTCGAGCCGCGTCGGCATCCCGACGGAAGTCGGCGACCCGCTCGGCCAGATGAAGATTTCGTCCAAAGCCAAGTCGCAAGGCGTACACAAGGACGCGACCGCCCTGCTGACCGCATGCGGCCTGGCACTGAGGAGCTTCGACTGATATGCCACGTATAAATCTACTCCCCTGGCGCGAGGAAGAGCGCAAGCGGCGCCAACGCGAATTCGGCGTCGCCGTCATCGCGGCGGGGATTGCGGGCGCGGCCGTGGTGGTGACGACGATTTTCGTCTTCAACCAGATGATCTCGGAGCAGAATCGCCGCAACGACCGCCTGAAAGCCGAAATCTCGGAACTCGAGAAGAGCATCGAGGAGATCGACGGCCTCGAGCGGCAGAAGGAGCGGCTGCTCGCCCGCATGGAGATCATCGACCAGCTGCAGAAGAGCCGCCCCGAAATCGTGCATCTCTTCGACGAAGTGGCGCGGCAGCTCCCCGAGGGCGTCTACCTGACCGGCATGAAACAGACCGGCACGCAGGTCGAGATCCAGGGTGTGGCGCAGTCGAGCACGCGCGTCTCGGCGCTGATGCGCCAGATCGACGCTTCCGAGTGGCTCACGGACCCGGAGGTGGAGAAAGTCGAAACCACCACGGCCGGCACATCGCGGCAGGCCGAATTCACCGTGAACCTGAAGCAGGTCAGCTCCGACGGCGACATGGAGGACGCGGAATGAATCTCGTCGACCAACTGAGAAGCCTGGACGTCAACGACGTCGGCCGCTGGCCGCTGCCGTTCCGCGCCGCGGTCATCGCCCTGGTGTTCGTCGTCGTGGTCGGCGCCGGGACATACCTGTTCATCCTCAAGGACAAGCAGCCGACGCTCGAGCGCGCGAAGCAGGAAGAGGTCGCGTATCGCGACACGTTCGAGAACAAGCAGAAGAAGGCCGCGAACTACGACCAGTACAAGGCGCAGCTCGCGCAGATCGAGCAGTCGTTCGGCACGATGCTGCGGCAGCTCCCGGGCGAGACCGAAATCCCGAGCCTGATCGTCGACATTTCCCAGACGGGGCTCGGCGCCGGCCTGCAGGAACGGCTGTTCGAGCCGCAGGCGGAAGTGCCGAAGGACTTCTACGCCGAGAAGCCCATCAAGATCCGGCTGACCGGCGGCTACCACGAAATCGCGCGCTTCGTCAGCGGCATCGCGGCACTGCCGCGTATCGTGACGCTGCATAACATCGTGATTACGCGCGAGAACCCCGACAGCTTCGATGATCTGAGCATGGAAGTGACCGCGCAGACATATCGTTATCTGGAGGAGGCACAATAATGAACGCTTCCCGGATTGCGAAGCACGGCGCCTTGCTGGCGCTGTCGATGCTCGGCCTCGCCGCCTGTGGCGGCGACATGGACGAGCTGGACGAGTACATCAACCAGGTCAAGGCGCGCCCCGGCGGCCGCATCGAGCCGCTGCCCGAAATCACGCCGTACGAAGTCTTCGCCTACGTCGCCGACAACGACAGCGTGCGCTCCCCGTTCATGCCCGACACGCCGCAGACGGCGGGCCCGGCCGGCGGTATGCGCCCGGATCCGGACCGGCCGCGCGAGTACCTCGAGTCCGAGCCTCTGGATGCCCTGAACATGGTCGGGACGATGAACGTCGGCGAGACGGAATTCGGATTGGTGCAAACGCCCGACGGCCTCATTCATCGCGTCCTGCCCGGCAATTACATGGGGCAGAACGACGGACGGATCGTCGAGATCGAGGAATCGGAAATCATACTGGTGGAAATCATTTCTGACGGGATCGGCGGCTACATCGAACGCGATGCGGTCGTAAGCCTTGCGGACTGATGCCTGAATGGAACTGGGAGTAATGGGAATGACGCTCATAAGGAAACCGACGGCCTCGCATCGCCTGGCGATATCGCGACTGGCCGCACTGGCACAGGCCGCGATCCTGTTGATGGCCGGGACGGCCGCCAACGCCCAGGAAGGCAACCGCCTGCAGGACATCCAGGCGCAGTCACTGCCCGGCAACCGCGTGGAGCTCAAGCTCGTAATGAGCGAACTGGCGCCGGAGCCGATGGCCTTCACGATCGACAACCCGGCGCGCATCGCGCTGGACCTGCCGGACACGGCGCTCGGGATGGACTCCCGCCGCCGGGACGTGAACCTGGGGCCGCTGGACACCGTCCTGACGGCGGAAGCCAACGGCCGCACGCGCGTCGTGCTGAATCTCGACTCGATGGTCGCCTACAAGACGAGCCGCAGCGGCAACATCATCACCGTCATGCTCGGTGACGCGGGCAACTACAGCGACGGCGCCACCCAGTTCACCGCCGCAGAAGCGTCCCAGGCACCGCGTTCGTCCGCCACCGGCACTGCCGGCCGGGCGATCACGAGCGTCGATTTCCGGCGCACGCGGGACGGCGGCGGCCGTGTCGTCGTCAACCTGACCGACCCCGGTACACCCGTCGACATCCGCCAGGAAGGCGGCCGCGTCGTGGCAGTCTTCAAGGACACCGCGCTCCCGGCGGAGCTGATGCGGCGACTCGACGTCATGGACTTCGCGACCCCGGTCTCGACGGTCGACACCCTGCGGACGAACATGGACACGCGCATCGTGATCTCGGCCGAGGGCAAGTACGAGCAGCTGGCCTACCAGTCGGACAACGAATTCACGATCGAAGTGAACCCGGCCCCGGAGGCGGACTCGGCCGAGTCGAACCTGTTCTCGGAGGCCAAGGAATACGAAGGCCAGCGCCTGACCCTCAATTTCCAGGACATCGAGACGCGGGCCGTGTTGCAGCTCCTCGCGGAAACCTCCGGCAAGAACATCGTCGTCTCCGATACCGTGCAGGGCAACGTCACGCTGCGCCTGCGCAACGTACCGTGGGACCAGGCTCTCGATATCGTCATGACGACGAAGGGCCTCGACCTGCGCCAGAACGGCAACGTGATCATCGTCGCCCCGGCCGAGGAAATCGCCGCCCGCGAGACGGCGGACCTCGAGGCGAAGCAGGCCATCAGCGAACTCGAGCCGCTGTACTCCGAGTTCCTGCAGGTCAATTACGCCAAGGCGGCCGACCTGAGCGCGCTCATCTCCGGTGACAGCGACAATGCGATGATCTCGGAGCGCGGCAGCATCGCCGTCGACGAGCGCACGAACACGCTGCTGGTCACCGACACGGCGCAGCGCCTGCAGGACATCCGGCGCATGGTGCGCACGCTCGACATCCCGATCAAGCAGGTGCTGATCGAGTCGCGGATCGTGGTGGTCAATGACGACTTCAGCCGTGACCTCGGCGTGCGCCTCGGTGTAACCGGCAACGACATCGACGACGACCAGATCGTGGTCTACAGCGGCACCGGCACGGCGACGAACAATTACCTGGCCTCGATCCTCGAAGCGGCGAACGATCCCACCGGGCAGACACCGGTGCTGCTGCCGGACCTCGCGAGCCGTTACAACGTGAACGTGCCGATCTCGGATCCGGCCGGCCGGTTCTCGCTGGCCGTGCTGGGCGAGGATTACCTCGTCGACCTCGAGCTGACGGCACTGGAAGCGGAAGGCCGCGGCGAGATCGTGTCGACGCCGCGCGTCATCACGGCAAACCAGAAGGAAGCGGTAATCGAGCAGGGCGTGGAAATCCCGTACCAGCAGTCCGCCTCCTCCGGCGCCACGACCATCCAGTTCAAGAAGGCCGTGCTCAGCCTGACGGTGACGCCGCAGATCACGCCGGACAACAACATCATCATGGATCTCAAGGTGCACAAGGACAACGTCGGCGACATCATCTCGACGGGCGGCCTCGGCGGTACGGTGCCGAGTATCGACACCCGCGCCGTGGAGACCCAGGTCCTGGTGGCCGACGGCCAGACTGTCGTGCTCGGCGGTATCTACGAGACGGAGCGGCGCGAGACGATCAACAAGGTGCCGTTCCTCGGCGACATTCCCTTCGTCGGCGTGGCGTTCCGCAGCAAGCAGCGTGTCGACAACAAGGCCGAGCTGCTCATCTTCGTGACGCCGAGAATTCTCGAGGAAGGCGGCAGCATCTACTGATAGCGCCGGCACCCGCACGAACAACGAGGGACTTACGGCCCTGGAAAGCCAACCTTCGGGTTGGCTTTCTCTTTGCGGAGGGCCGACACTTTCGAAACCCGCAGCTCTGAGCCCGACACCGCGAACGATGAAGAATCCGAACAACGTGTTCCTGGTCGGCCCGATGGGCGCCGGCAAGTCGGCGGTAGGCCGGCATCTCGCCCGCGTCCTGAGGCTCGCGTTCGTGGACAGCGACGAGGAGATCGAGTCCCGTACCGGGGTCGACATCCCGTTCATTTTCGAGAAGGAGGGCGAGAACGGCTTCCGCCAGCGGGAGAAGAAGGTGATCGACGATCTGTCGAACCTGGACGGCGTGGTGCTCGCGACGGGCGGAGGCGCGATCCTCGACGCAGACAGTCGCGCCCGACTCGGCGCACGCGGCTACGTCGTGTACCTTAAGACCGGCATCGATCAGCAGCTGTCGCGCACCCGCCGCGGCCGTGAACGGCCGCTGCTTGCGACCGGGGATCCCCGGACTACGCTCGAGGCGCTGATGGACGTCCGCGAGCCGCTCTACAGCGAGATCGCCGACCTGACGGTCCACACGGACGGCCGCAAGGTGAACGCCGTGGCGGCCGAGATCCTGGCCGCCATCCGGGACTGAGCAACTCTTCCGGGTCGGCCGGGGCGGGGGCTGCCGGGGTTACGGGCGGCCGTGCGACCGGGTCCGGTCCCCGGGCTCGCCGAGACGGGTCTCTATGAGTTCCATGAGCCCTTTCGGCGATGCCGGCTTGACGAGGTAATCGTCGAAGCCGGCGTCCTGTGCCCTGCGGCGCGCCTCGTCGCCGCCGTAACCGGTGAGCGCGATCAGCAACATGCCCCGGCATGCCGGCATCGCCCTCAGGCGCGCGGCCACTTCGTAGCCGTCGACCTGCGGCAGGCCGATGTCGACGACCGCGCAACCCGGGTGAATTTCCTGCGCGAGAGCGATACCGGCGGCGCCGTCGGCAGCCTCGAAAACGCGGTAGCCGTAATGCCCGAGCACCGCCGCCATTGAGCGCCTCGCATCCTCGTTGTCCTCGATGAGCAGGACACGACGGCCGTTCCCCTCGGTCACGGGTTCGGGTGCCGGGGCGTCCCGTCCCGCCGGCGGCGCGATCGCGGGCAGGCGCACCGTGAATTCGGCGCCGCGTCCCTCGCCCGCACTCGCCGCGGTGACCGTGCCGCCGTGCATCCCGGTCAACTGCTTTACGAGGGTGAGCCCGATACCGAGGCCGCTGGCGCCGCGGTCCATCGAGCGCTCGCCCTGGGCGAACAGGTCGAACACGCGCGGCAGGAGACCCGGCGCGAGCCCGATACCCGTGTCGGCGACCCGGAACACGGCACTGCCGTTCTCTTCGGCCACGCGGACCGCGATGCGCGCGCCGGGCGCGGTGTACTTGCCGGCGTTCTCGAGGAGATTGAACAGGATCTGCTCGATCCGCGTCTCGTCGCCGCTGACCCACACCGGCGAGAGGTCCGTCTCGAGGTCGCGACCGTCCAGCACCGAAGTCTTCTTGAGGTTGTCGATCACCTGCTCCGCCGCGGCGGCCAGTTCGATCGGCGCGAGCTTGAGACTCACTTTCCCGGAGACCACGCGGCCGACGTTCAGGAGGTCGTCGACGAGCCGGGTCATCCGCTGCACCTGCCGGGCGATGGCCTCGGCCGCTTCACGCGCGGCCGTGCCGTCCCGCGTCTCGATGCCGATCGCCTGCGACGCCGCCGCCATCGCTCCCAGCGGGTTGCGCAGCTCGTGGCCGAGCATCGCGAGGAACTCGTCCTTCGCCTGGTCCGCAGCGCGCAGCTTGTCTTCGCGCTCGCGGATCGTCTCGCCGGAAGCGACCAGCGCCTGGCTCACCGCGCGCACTTCCCGGAAGCGCGAGCGTTGCAGCGGCCGGACGTCGCCGCCGGAGCCGATGGCCTTGGCGGCGGCGGCCAGCGACACGATCGGCGCCGCGATGTACCTGCTGTAGAGGCCGGCGAGGACCAGGGCGACCGTGAGCGCCGCGAGCAGGCCCAGCACCAGTATCAGGAGCGAGGTGTTCATGTTGTGTTCGACGACGTTCGCGGGAATGCCGAGGGCTACCGCCCAGCCGGTTTTCCGGGAGCGTGTGTAAGGCGTGTAGACCTCGTCACCCTCGATCGTGTGGCCGTGGAACCAGCCTTCCGGCGCCCGGTCGAGCGCCGACCGCAACGAATCCGCCGCCGGGCGGCCCAGCATGTCGACATGGGAGCGCGTGCGCGCAACGATGATCCCGTTCGCGTCGAGCACGACGCCGACCCAGTCCACCGGCAGGCGCTGCGGCGTCAGCAGGCTCAGGATCGATGACGGCAGGATCTTCGCCGTCAGGACGGCGGCCTCCGCGCCGAATCGCACCGGCTGGTGCACGGTGAACAGCTTCTCCCCGCCGTAGTCCGCTAGGTTGCCGACACCCTCATCGGCGGTAAGTGCCGGACCGGCCGCCGTCTTGCGATCCGCGTCGTTGCCGGGCGCCGGGGCCGAGCCGATAACCGGTTCGCCCGCCGCAGCCGCGCTCAGCAGCACTTCACCGGAGTCCAGGGTGAGCACGATGTCCCGCCAGCCCGCCTGCGCCGGCAGCACCCGCATCGCCTGTCGCCGGAAGGCTTCGAGGTCGCCCACGTGCAGGTTGTGCGAGGCTGCCAGCACGTGCAGCCGCAGCGCATGTCCGGCGAGTTCCGTATCGACGGCCGTGAGCAGCGCGAGCGTCCGCTGCTGTGCACCTTCCACGAATGCATCCCGCTCACGCTCGGCGATCCACAGGATCGCGCCGAGGCCGAACAGGGCCAGCGGGAAGAGCACGAGCAGCGCCAGGCGCAGGAGGTGGGAACGAAGTGTCATGCGAACTCGGTATTCCCGGATTCCGGGGAAGGCTGCAGCGGATCGTGTGCGCCTGCGCCGATTATAGCCAGCCCGCCCTGGCGCAATGATTCTTTCGCCGGTGCATACCCCGGCAATCGGCACGGCAGGGACGCGCGAACCCGGACTCGCCATCGTGCCCGGGATTTCCGGTATCTTTGCGCCATGACGACGACCGTGAACGTGGAACTCGGCGAGCGCAGTTATCCGATCGTTATCGGCCGTGGCCTGCTCGAAGACGGCGCAGCACTTGCCGGACGCGTGCGCGGGCGCGACTGCCTGGTCGTGAGCAACGAGACCGTCGCGCCGCTGTACCTCAAGGCGCTGACACGCAGCCTTCGTGGCAAGTCGGTGACAAGCGTCGAACTCGCCGACGGCGAAGTACACAAGAACCTGGCGGCCGTCGGACGCATACTCGACAGCCTGGTGGCGTGCGGCGCCAACCGCGACACGACGGTCATCGCGCTGGGCGGCGGGGTCGTCGGCGATATCGCCGGGTTCGCCGCCGCCTGTTACATGCGCGGCGTCGACTTCATCCAGGTACCGACGACACTGCTCGCGCAGGTCGATTCGTCCGTCGGCGGCAAGACCGGCGTCAACCATCCCGGCGGCAAGAACCTCATCGGCGCGTTTCACCAGCCGCGTCTCGTCCTGATCGACACGGACACCCTTCAGACACTGCCGGCGCGCGAGCTGCACGCCGGCCTC
>DASUOE010000063.1:0-4595 GCA_036276805.1 Woeseiaceae bacterium
GTCGTCCGGGTCGATGCCGAGCGTCGCCGCGCGCTCGCGGATTTGCGCGAGCAGTGCATCCCGTGACGCGACCGGCGCACTCTGGTCGCTTCCCCACGCGCCGAGCTGGCTGCCACGGTCTCGCGTCGCGAAGTAGGCATCGCTCTCCGCGTCCGGTGAGCGGACCGCGAGACCCTGCAGCCGTACCTGCCGGCCGAGCGCGTCCCAGTGAAACGTCGCCGCCACCTGCGGGTTTGCCGTCAGTTGCGCCACTTTCCGCGACCGGTAATTCGTATGAAAGACGAGGTATCCCGGTACGCTCACGAATGCCTTGCAGAGCACTACGCGCGCGGACGGCTCGCCGTCGGCCCCGGCCGTCGCCAGCACCATCGCGTTCGGGTTGCGCTGCACGGCCTGCTCCGTCGCCTGGGCCAGCCAGGCCGCGGCATAGGCCAGCGGTTCGTCCGGCAGCTCCACCGGCAGTACCGGCGCCATATACGATTCAGTCACGCTGCTATTCCGCGGATGGCGCTCGCGAGCGGCACAGAAGGCGATCAGTAGTGGATGACCGAACGGATGCTCTTGCCTTCGTGCATCAGGTCGAAGGCCCGGTTGATGTCGTCGAGCGGCATCGTATACGTGATGAACTCGTCGATCCTGATGTCGCCGTCCATGTACTGCTTTACCATTCCGGGCAGCTGCGAGCGCCCTTTGCAGCCGCCGAAAGCGGTGCCGCGCCAGACGCGGCCCGTGACGAGCTGGAACGGCCGGGTCGAAATCTCCTGGCCGGCGCCGGCGACGCCGACGATGACGGACTCGCCCCATCCCTTGTGACAGCATTCGAGCGCCGAGCGCATGAGTTTGACGTTGCCGACACATTCGAACGAGTAGTCGACGCCGCCGTCGGTGAGCTCGACGACGACGTCCTGGATGGGCCTGTCGTAGTCCTTGGGATTGATCGTGTCGGTGGCGCCGAGCTGCCGCGCCATCTCGAACTTGTCCTCGTTGATGTCGATCGCGAGGATACGGCCGGCCTTCGCCATCGTCGCGCCCTGGATGACGCTCAGGCCCACCCCGCCGAGGCCGAACACTGCTACCGAGGCGCCGGGCTCCACTTTCGCGGTATTGAGAACGGCGCCGATGCCCGTCGTGATGCCGCAGCCAAGCAGGCATACTTTTTCGAGCGGCGCATCCTTGCTGATCTTCGCGACCGCGATCTCCGGCAGTACCGTGTATTCGCTGAAAGTGGAGGTGCCCATGAAGTGGTGAATCGGCTTGCCGTTAAGGCTGAAGCGCGAGGTACCGTCTGGCATCACGCCCTTGCCCTGCGTCGCGCGGATCGCCTGGCAGAGGTTCGTCTTGCCGGACTTGCAGAACTTGCACTCGCGGCACTCCGGCGTGTAGAGCGGGATGACGTGATCGCCCGGTTTGACTGACTTGACGCCCGGTCCCACCTCCTCGACGACCGCGCCGCCTTCGTGCCCGAGTACCGTCGGGAACAGGCCTTCGGGATCGTCGCCGGACAACGTGAACGCGTCCGTATGGCAAACGCCGGTGGCGACGTTGCGGATCAGGACCTCGCCCGCCTTCGGGCCCGCGAGGTCGAGCATCTCAATTTCGAGCGGTTTGCCTGCTGCCCAGGCGACGGCGGCACGTGTTTTCATTGCGGTCTCGAAACCTTAGGTCGTATCGGGGTCCTGAAGTCTGGCATGAAGGCGCCCGGGGCAACAACCGGCGGTTCCGGCTGCCGCCCGCCGCTTGCCCCCCGCGGGTCGAGACGGTAAAAGTCAGTGCCTTGCCCTCGCCGCCGGCTTCACGATGCCTTTAAAAGATCTCCGCGACAGCCTATCCGACGTCGATCGGCAGATTGTCGAGCTCATTGCCGAGCGCGGCCGGCTCGTCGCCGAGATCGGCCGCAAGAAAGTCGCGGACGGCGCCGCCACGCGCGACTACGCGCGCGAGAAGGAAGTGCTGGACATGGCCCGCGGGCAGGCGCTCGAACTCGGCGTAGATCCCGACCTCGCGGAGAGGATTCTTCGCCAGCTCATCCAGACTTCGCTCGCGAGCCAGGAGCGCGACCGCGTCGTTGCCGAGGCCCGCGGCGACGGCCGCCGGGCACTGGTCATCGGCGGTGCAGGGAAAATGGGCGGCTGGTTCGTCGACTTCTTCCGGTCGCAGGGTTTCGAAACGGCGGTTGCGGACCCTGGCGTCGAAAGCGGTCCCGGCCGCTTCCGCAACTGGACGGAAGCCGGCGTCGATTACGACGTCATCGTGGTCGCTGCGCCGCTCGCCGTGTCGGGGCGCATCCTGGCGCAGCTCGCGGTGCTCAAGCCGCCGGGACTCGTGTTCGACATCGGTTCGCTGAAGTCGCCGCTCATCGACGGCCTCGCCGAACTAAAGGAAGCAGGCTGCAACGTGACGTCGCTGCACCCGATGTTCGGGCCGGACACGCGCCTGCTCTCCGGGCGGCACCTCATATTCTGCGATGCCGGCAATGCCGCCGCCACGGCCGCCGCGAAAGAGCTGTTCGGCGGCACCATGGCGGAGCGCATCGACATGAGCCTCGAGGACCACGATCGCCTCATCGCCTACGTTCTCGGCCTGTCGCACGCACTGAATATCGCGTTTTTCACGGCGCTCGCCGAGAGCGGCGAGGCGGCGCCGCGGCTCGCCCGAATGTCCTCCACGACCTTCGACTCGCAACTGCTCGTGTCGAGCGCCGTGGCACGGGACAACCCGCGCCTGTATTTCGAAATCCAGCACCTGAACCGTTACGGTCTCGGTCCTCTCGATGCGCTGCTCGAGGCTGCCGGCCGCCTGCGCGAGCTGGTCGCTACGGGCGACGAGGCGGGCTTCATCGCACTGATGGAGCGCGGCCGCGAATACCTAGCGCAGCGCTCCTGAAACGGCCGCGGCGGAAGCCGCTCGCGGCCATCCTGTGACGCGGGCTATTCAGGTGGCAGGAAAGGTCTGGTAAAAGAACCAACGAGGGATGTGCCCGCGCTCCTGCGGGCCAGGGAGTCCGAGGGATGCAGACGACCACGGATCTGCGCCGGCAGCTCGATCGAAAAGACCGCCAGCTCCGGGACCTCCGGGACGAAGTCGCGCGCAACGAAAACAAGCTGCGCCGCTCCCAGCAGCGGGAAATGCGCCTGTTGCAGGCCGATGACATGCCGTCGCTGTTCCGCGAACTGACCGAAGGCATGCGCGCGAGCTATGCACTGCAACAGGTGACGCTCGTGCTGTGCGACCCGGATCACGACATCCGGCACCTGCTGCTCGCCGCGGGAACGCCTGCTGCAACACTGCCGAACGTGCTGTTCGTCGAATCGCTGGGCGGGCTCGCGCCGCAGTACGCACACCTGCGCCGCCCCTGGCTCGGCCCGTACGCTGCCTGCGACCACCAGCTCGTGCTGCCCGCGCCGGGCATTGCCAGCATGGCGCTCTTGCCCCTCGAGCATCGCGGCCGGCTGATCGGCAGCCTCAACTTCGGCAGCTCCGACGCAGAGCGCTACACGCACCGGCACGCGACCGATTTCCTGGCGCATCTCGCCGTCATCGCGTCCTATTGCATCGAGAACGTCGTGAACCGCGCACGCCTGCTGCGCAGCGGGTTCACCGACGTCCTTACCGGCTGGCACAACCGCCGGTACCTGCAGGTCCGCCTGAGAGAGGAACTCGCCCGCGCCGCGCGCGATCAGAGCAAGCTCGTGTGCCTCATGCTCGACATCGATCATTTCAAGCGGGTAAACGATACCTGGGGGCACGCCGCCGGCGACGCCGTGCTGCGGGAGTTCGCACAGCGCATCGAGACGCAGGTCCGGGCGAGCGACGTCGCCGCGCGCTACGGCGGCGAAGAATTCGTCGTGCTGTTGCCGGGCACCGGGACCGCGGACGGCGTGCGGCTGGCCGAGCGCATTCGCAACGCGGTTGCCGCGGAGAGCTTCGAATTACCGGACGGCGGCAACATACCGGTCACCGTGTCGATCGGTATTTCGGCCGCGAGCCCGGCTCCGCAGGCGAAGGACCTGAAGACGCTCGGCGAATCCCTGCTCGCCCGCGCGGACGTTGCGCTGTACAGCGCGAAGTCCGAAGGACGCGACCGGGTCGTGGTGGAAAAGGAACCTTGAAGCGACCGCGCAGCACGCTGGTGCTCGCAGCGATGATCCTGGCCGCCTGTAGCGGCGAGGATGCTGTGTCGCCAGCGACTTCGCTCGCGCAGGTCCCCGGGCCGGCCTCCTCCGCGGCGCCGCTCGTCGTGTACGCGTCGCCGGCAACCGCGGACGCGCTCGCACCCGCGCTCGCCGCTTACGCGGCCGAAGCGGGCATCCCGGTATCGCCGCATTTCGTCGACGGACTGCCGGGGCTCCTGCGCGCGGGCCGCGACGATCCGCGCGCCGATCTCGTCGTGCTGGTCGGTGCACGCGCGGCCGCCGAAGCTGCCGCGGAGGGCGTCCTGCGACCGGTCGCGGGTGACCTCGCGCTGGAGGTTCTGCCGCCGCCCCTGCGCGACCCAGACGGCATGTGGCTTGCGCTGGCCTTTCGCCCGGCGCTGATCGCGCGCGACGTCCGCGAGTCCGCGCTGCCCGTAGCGGAAGATTACGCCGCGCTGGCGG
>DASUOE010000064.1:0-6681 GCA_036276805.1 Woeseiaceae bacterium
AAAGGTCTTCTCGCGCATGAACTCGGTATCGACACCGACGCGCCGTACGCCGTCGATGCGGTCGAGACACCGGCTTGGGTGGTCGACGTAGGTCCAGTCAGGCATCGCGACAGGTTAACATGCGATGATGCGCGCCGGGCACAGGCGCTGGCAGGATCACGATACCGCGCCTCACACCTGCAGGATCTCGGAGCAGTACCACTCGACATGCACATACACATACTCGGCGTCTGCGGCACGTTCATGGGCGGCGTCGCGGCGCTGGCCGCCGCGGCGGGGCACCGGGTCACCGGTTGCGACGCAAACGTCTATCCCCCGATGAGCACGCAGCTCAGGAACCTCGGCATCGACATCCACGAAGGTTTCGACGCACGGCAGCTCGACGAGCCGCCCGATTGCGTGGTCGTGGGCAACGTCATGACGCGCGGCACGCCCGTTGTCGAAGCCATGCTCGAACGGCACATCCCGTACCAATCCGGACCGCAGTGGCTCGCCGAGCACGTCTTGCGCGGGCGGCACGTCTTCGCGGTTGCGGGGACGCACGGGAAGACCACGACCTCGAGCATGCTCGCGTGGATACTCGAGGATGCCGGCCGCGACCCCGGATTCCTGATCGGCGGCATCCCGGCCAACTTCGAAGTCTCCGCCCGCTACGGCAAGGGCAACTGTTTCGTCGTCGAGGCGGACGAGTACGACACGGCGTTTTTCGACAAGCGCGCAAAGTTCGTCCATTACCGCCCGGACACTCTCGTCCTGAATAACCTCGAGTTCGATCACGCGGACATCTATCGCGACCTGGACGCAATCGTCTGGCAGTTTCACCAGCTCCTGCGGACGGTGCCGGGTAACGGCCGTCTGATCGTCAACGCCGCGGACGACAACCTGCGCAAGGTCCTTGCAATGGGTTGCTGGACGCCGGTGGAAACCTTCGGCGTCGGCGTCGACGCCGCATGGCGCGGCCGGTTCACGGATGCGCGGGAACGGCGCATCGGCGTCGCGCCGCCGGGCGCGGACGAAGCGGTCGCGCGCTGGCGGCAGGGCGGCGCGCACAACCTTGAAAACGCCGTTGCCGCCATCGCAGCGGCACGCTCCGCCGGCATCGAGCCAACACAGGCCGTCGACGCGTTGTCGCGTTTCGACGGCGTGAAGCGCCGCATGGAGCGGACGGCGACGGTCGCGGACGTGGCCATCTTCGACGACTTCGCGCACCATCCGACTGCCATCCGGCGAACGATCAACGCACTGCGCCGGCAACATCCTGGCCGCCGGCTTGTGATCGCCATCGAGCCGCGGTCGAACACGATGAAGCTCGGCGTGCACAACGATGAACTTCGCGAGTCGCTGGCGGAGGCCGACCTGGTCTGGATGTACCGGCCACCCGGCATGCCGGCAGGTTTCGACGCGGCGCTCGCGTCCCTGGGCGACAAACTGCGGACCTTCGACGATTACGACCGGCTCGTTACGGACATGTCGACGCGGGTCCGCGGCGGCGACCAGGTCGTGTTCATGAGTAACGGCGGCTTCGGCGGCGCACGCCAGACGCTGACCGCGCTGTTGCAGCGGCTCCGGGGGGCGTAGGGCGCGGCAGTCCGGACAGCCCGAGGTGACCCGCGTCTCCCGAGCGGCGCTCTTCACTATACTCCGGGAGTGCACATCCCGCTTTTCCCGCTGAACACTGTCCTGTTTCCCGGCGGCCCGCTGCCGCTCAGGATATTCGAGGCTCGCTACATCGACATGATCAGCGAACGGCTGCGCGCCGATGCGCCGTTCGGCGTCGTCCTGATCCGGGAAGGCCGGGAGACGGGTCCCGCCGCCACCTACGACGTCGGCACGCTCGCACGCATCACCGACTGGTACCAGGGCAGTGATGGCCTGCTCGGCGTTACCGCCGTCGGCGAGCAACGTTTCCGCGTGCGCACCGCAGAGTGCCGCCACGACGGGCTCAACGTCGGCGAGGTGGACTTGTTGCCCGATGAGTCCCCGGTGGCGCTGCCGGAGTCGCACCGTGGCCTCGCCGACATCGTCGCCGCCGTGCTCGACGACCTCGGCCGCCTGTACGAGTCGCTGGAACGCCGTTATGACGATGCCGGCTGGGTCACCTGGCGCCTGATCGAAGTCCTGCCGCTCGAACTCGCCCAGAAGCAGGCCTGTCTCGAGCGGAGCACGGTCGAGGAGCGCCTGGAACTCGTGAGCCAGGTGCTGGAGGCGGTGCGGAAGCCGGCCTGAGCGCGAGCCGCCGGCTCCGCAGGAGCCGTCTGCGGAGCTGGATATACGGATCGGTAGCTCGGCCCCTTCGCTGTTGCGCGACAGGCGGGTGCAGCCTCAGCCGGCGATTCGTGCAAAAACGCGTTTCGCGGCCGCCAGGGTCTCGTCGATCTCCGCGTCCCCGTGCGCGGCCGACACGAACCCGGCCTCGAACGCGGACGGCGCGAAGTAGACGCCCTCGGCGAGCATGCCGTGGAAGAAGCGGCGGAAGGCGGCTATATCGGCCGCGGCCACCTGGGCGAAGCGGCGGACCGGGCCGTCCGCGGTGAACACGAAGCCGAACATGCCGCCGACCGCTTCCGTCGCGAGCGGCACGCCCGCTTCGGCCGCCGCCTCGCCGAGGCCGTGGGCGAGGCGCAGTGTGGTCTCGCCCAGGCGTTCGTAAAAGCCGGGAACGTCGATCTTCTCGAGCGTCGCGAGGCCGGCCGCCATCGCTACGGGGTTGCCGCTCAGCGTACCAGCCTGGTAGACGGGACCGTCCGGGGCGATGCTTGCCATGACGTCGGCGCGGCCGCCAAAGGCCGCGGCGGGCATGCCGCCGCCGACGATCTTGCCGAGCGTGGTCAGGTCCGGCGTGACGCCGTAGAGCGCCTGCGCACCGCCTTTCGCCACCCGGAAGCCCGTCATGACCTCGTCGAAGATGAGCAGCGCGCCGCTCGCGTCGCAGGCGCTTTTCAGCGTCGCGAGAAAACCATCGGCCGGGGGCACGAGGTTCATGTTGCCAGCCACCGGTTCGACGATGACGCAGGCGATCTGCTCGCCGTAATTCCCGAAAGCGCTCCGGACCGCGTCGTTGTCGTTGTAGGGCAGGGTGAGGGTGTGTTCGGCCAGCGCGGCCGGGACGCCAGGCGAGCTCGGCACGCCGAGCGTCAGTGCGCCGGAGCCCGCCTTGATGAGGAGGGAATCGGAGTGGCCGTGGTAACAGCCTTCGAACTTGACGATCTTGTCGCGGCCGGTGTGTCCGCGGGCGAGGCGGATGGCGCTCATCGTCGCTTCCGTGCCCGAACTCACCATGCGCACGCGCTCGACAGACGGCACGAGGGCATTGATCTTCTCCGCGATGCGGGTCTCCAGGATGCAGGGCGCCCCGAAACTAAGCCCCCGCCGTGCCGTCGTGACGACGGCGTCGAGAACGTCCTCGTCCGCGTGCCCGAGGATCATCGGTCCCCAGGAACCCACGTAGTCGATCAGTCGCCGGCCGTCCGCCGTCTCGACCCACGCGCCGCGGGCGTTCTCGAAGAACACCGGGTCGCCGCCGACACCGGCGAACGCGCGTACCGGGGAGTTGACGCCGCCGGCGATGACGCGCCGGGCTGCCTCAAAGTGGTTCATGCAATTGCCTCGTTGCGATGCCTTGCTCCGCGAGCAGGCGCGGCAAACCGTCCTCGCCGACGAGGTGCAGCGCACCGACGATCACCAGGTAATCGATCTCGTCGTCGAGCAGCACAGCGATATCGTCGACCCACGCGCGGTTGCGGCGCACCACGATCGCCTCGTACAGCTCGCGGTTCGGCCGGAATTCCTCGCGGAGCAGGGTTTCGAAGAACGCCGAGTCGCCGTGCCGCCAGGCGTCGATCATCCGGTCCATGTAGGCCGGGGCGTTACTGCCCTCGCTGAGCGCCTGCAGCAGCAATGCGCCCTGAGCCTCGGGCGAGAGGCCGTCCAGGACCGCAAGCTGCTCCTCGACGGTCTCGAGGCCGGCAATGGACTTCCCGTCGCGCGCAGCCTGTGCGGCCATGTGCATCTCGATGCCGTAGGTCGGGTTGAACCCTATGCGCAGGAGAATGAGCTGTTCGATCGTCACGGCTGCGAACCACGGCTCCGTTTTCGCCAGCAGTTCGAACGGCAGCTCGAGCGCGCGCGCGGCGGCCTCGGCCTCCCGATAGCGCGCCTGGCCCAGCACGTCCGCGAGGGTCCGGCCGTCGTGCAGCAGGCCGAGACGGTTGGTGGTCGTCTGGACGGCCAGCGGATCGACGTCGTCCATGTCGAGTTCCATGACGAGCGCCTCGGCGTCTTCGTAGGCGGTCTCCATCGTCCGTGGCAGGGGATGATCGGTGGCGCGGAGCAGGTGCACGGAACCCAGGAGATAGACCCGGTTGCGCTCGCCGTCCGCGAGCCACATCGGCAGCGGGTGTGACGTCTCGGCCGAGGCAACCGCCGGCAGCAGCCACAGCAGGCAGAGCACCGCCCGGCGCCGCAAGCGCCCGGATGCCTGCGGGCCGAATGTACGGCGGCGCATCCGAGCGCGCTCAGGACGCACGGCTCGTCCAGGCAAGTTCAGTCCGGATGCCGCCGTCGGCGGTCAGCTCGAGGCGCCGCCAGCCGGGCGGGCGGTCATCGACGTCGAAATCGGGGCTTTCGGGCCGGAACTGCCGGCACGTGGACGGCGTCCCGAGCACGCGCAGGCCGTTGTGGGTGTTGTCGTACGCCTGGTGGGCATGACCGAACAGCACGGCGCGCACGTGGCCAGTACGGGCGAACTCGCGTAGCGCCTCTGGTCCGTTTGCGAGCCCGACCTCGTCGAGCCAGTCGCTGCCGAGGGGCACCGGCGGGTGGTGCAGGTAGACGAGCGCGTGCACGGCGCCGGAGTCCCGTATCGCCGCGTGCAGGCGCTCGAATTCCGCGGGCGCCACCTCGCCGCCGGGCTGACCGCTGACGCGGCTGTCGAGGCCCGCGAGGAGCCAGCCGCCGTGAACGGACATCGTGCAGTACTCGAAAGGCGGGTCGGTGCACACCGCGCGCATCAGCACGTCCACGTCATGGTTGCCTGGGACGCAGAGCACCGGCAGGTCGAGCGTGATCAGCCCGTGGCGGAAACGGTCGTAGGCCGCCGCCGAGTCGTCCTGCACGATGTCGCCGGTCACGATCGCGAGGTCGGCTGCCCAGCCGCCGTCCCGGTAATCGTCGAGTACCGCGTTCAGGGACTCCCAGGTGACGACGCCGCGCAGCTCGCCGTCCGAGGCGGCGAACAGGTGCGGATCCGTCAGGTGCAGGATCCGCAGCACGGGCGCGGAGGCTGGCGTCGCGGCCACCTCAATAGCGGTAGTGGTCCGACTTGTACGGCCCCTCGCGGGATACGCCGATGTAGCCGGCCTGTTCGTCCGTCAGCTCGGTGAGCCGGACACCGATGCGCTCGAGGTGCAGCCGGGCCACTTTCTCGTCGAGGCGCTTCGGCAGCACGTAGACCTTGTTCTCGTACTCGTCGCCGCGCGTCCACAGCTCGATCTGCGCGAGCACCTGGTTCGAGAAGGAATTGGACATCACGAAGCTCGGGTGGCCAGTAGCGCAGCCCAGGTTCACGAGCCGGCCTTCCGCAAGGAGGATGATGCGTTTGCCGTCCGGGAATACGACGTGGTCCACCTGCGGCTTGATGTTGTCCCATTCGAACCGGCGCAGATACGCGACGTCGATCTCATTGTCGAAGTGGCCGATGTTGCACACGATCGCCTGGTCTTTCATCCGCTCCAGGTGGCGGCCGGTCAACACGTGGTAGTTGCCGGTGGCCGTGACAACGATATCGGCCTGGTCGCAGACGTCGTCCATGCGCACGACACGATAGCCTTCCATTGCCGCCTGCAGCGCGCAGATCGGGTCGATTTCGGTGACCCACACGGTCGCCCCGAGCGAACGGAGCGACTGGGCGCAGCCCTTGCCGACGTCGCCGTAGCCGCAGACGATCGCGATCTTGCCGGCGATCATCACGTCCGTCGCGCGCTTGATGCCGTCGACCAGCGACTCCCGGCAGCCGTAGAGGTTGTCGAACTTCGACTTCGTCACCGAATCGTTGACGTTGAAGGCAGGGCAGCCGAGCGTCCCGGCCTTCATCATTTCATACAACCGGTGCACGCCCGTCGTGGTTTCCTCCGAAAGGCCGCGCACCTTCCTCATGAGTTCGGGATACTTGTCGTGCATGACGAGCGTGAGGTCGCCGCCGTCGTCGAGCAGCATGTTCGGTGTCCACCCGTCCGGGCCCTTGATCGTCTGCTCGACGCACCACCAGTAATCGTCCTCGGTTTCGCCTTTCCACGCGAACACCGGGACGCCCGATGCCGCGATGGCGGCGGCGGCGTGGTCCTGCGTCGAGAAGATGTTGCAGGATGACCAGCGTATTTCCGCGCCTAGCGCCGTCAGCGTCTCGATCAGCACGGCCGTCTGGATCGTCATGTGCAGGCAGCCCGCGATGCGGGCCCCTGCCAGCGGCTGCGACACCGCGTATTCCTCGCGGAGCGCCATCAGTCCCGGCATCTCCGTCTCCGCAATGGCGATTTCCTTGCGGCCCCACGCCGCGAGCCCGATGTCGGCGACCTTGTAATCGTGTTTCTTGATGGCAACAGCTTCGCTGCTCATAGCTATCTCCTGAGTCTTTTCGTTCGTGGCGTCAGGCCGCGGCGGCGCCGCGCAATGCTTCCGCCTTGT
>DASUOE010000065.1:0-5212 GCA_036276805.1 Woeseiaceae bacterium
GAGACCGGCGAGAGCGTGGGTACCGAAATAAGCTTCGAATGGCAGGCGACGGACAACCTGTCCTTCGAGGGCAGCCTGTTCTTCGCGGGATCGGAGTATACGGCGGACACATTCGACCCCGAGGGCGACCTCTTCCTCGAGGAAGGCCAGGAGATGCCGAACTCGCCGGACGAGAAGTACTGGCTGGCGGTGGAGTACACCGTGCCGCAGGTCCTCGGCGGCGACCTCTGGTTCCGCTACGACACGAGCTACCAGGGCGAAGCCTGGGCCGATCTAGACTCGGCGCTCGATGAGGACCCCGATGGCCTGATACCGAGCTGGAAATCCAGCAATCTCCAAGTAGGCTTGAGCCTCGAGAGCGGCTGGAACGTATCGCTCATGGCACGCAACGTCTGGGACGATCGCGGTGTCAACAACCTGTATACGACCACGTACGCGGGCGTGTGGTTCGACGATCCGCGCTTCCGCAACGAGCGTACGATCCAGCGGCCGCGGACCTACGCGTTGAGCGTCACGAAGCGCTTCTAGACGGCGCTTGAAGCTTTTAACGACGTCCGTCGTCCGCGGCAGTCAGCAGGGGCAGAGCCACGGCGGCGTCTACCTGGTCGATCTCGCGGCGCAGGCGGTCACCCGTACGCTCGACTGGAACCGGGCGGACATCGACTGGCAGGGCCGCGGCTGGGACCGCGGCCTGCGCGGCATCGCGTTCGACGGCGATAAGATCTACATCGCGGCCAGCGACGAGCTCTTCGCGTTCTCGCCGGATTTCCGGCGCATCGCCTCCTGGCGCAACCCGTACCTCAGGCACTGCCACGAGATCGCCGTCCACGAGCGCACGCTCTTCCTCACGTCGACGGGTTTCGACAGCATCCTCGGCTTCGACCTCGACCGCCAGCGCTTCCACTGGGCGCTGCACGTCGAGGAGAAGGATTACCGGTTCGGCGGCCAGGTGTACGATCCGGCGACGGACAAGGGGCCGCTCATGCTGAACAAGCTGCACCTCAACAACGTCTGGTGCGACGCGAACGGCATGTACCTCACCGGCCTGCGCACCGGCGGCATGCTGCACTTCAACGGCAGGACGATCCTGATGTCGGCCGAGCTGCCGGCCGGCACGCACAACGCGCGCCCTTACCGGGAAGGGGTGCTGTTCAACGACACGGCGGCGAACGCGCTGCGATACTCGGGACGCAACACAGACGCGGAAGACCGCGTGATGGCGGTGCCCGAGTACCCGGAGAGCGCCCTCGAGAACACCGGCCTCGACCAGAGCGGCGTGGCGCGGCCGTCCTTCGCCCGCGGCCTGTGTGCGCTCACCGGCTCGCTCGTCGCCGGCGGCTCCTCGCCGTCGACGGTGAGCGTCTACGATCTCGCCGCCAACAAGCGCCTGGCCTCGGTGAACCTGACGATGGACGTCCGCAATGCCATCCATGGGCTGGCCGTGTGGCCTTACGGGTGACGCGGATCAAAATGACGAGAAAGCGCCCGTGAACACGCTCTGGCAATGTCCCGACGACGCCGTCGCCACGCTGGTTCTCGCCCACGGCGCCGGTGCCGGCATGCAGCATCGCAGCATGCAGGCCATCGCCGACGCCCTTGCCCGAAATGGCATCGCGACGTTGCGCTTCAATTTTCCGTTCATCGAGGCCGGCCGCCGCCGGGTCGACCCGGTGGCCGTCTCGACGGCCGCCATCGCCGCAGCGTGCACTGAAGCCGCGAGCCGCTCGCCATTGCCGCTGTGGCTCGGCGGGCACTCCTTCGGCGGCCGCATGGCCTCCCACGCCGTCATGGCCGAGGGGCTGGATCCGCGCGGCCTGGTCTTCTGCTCATTCCCCCTGCACCCGCCCGGCAAACCGGGTACGGCGCGGGCCCTGCACCTGTCCGGGATCGGCCTGCCGATGCTGTTTCTCTCCGGCACGCGGGACACGTTCGCCGATCCGGCATTGCTCGAATCCGTGGTGTCCGGCCTGCCCGCGGCGACATTGCACTGGCTGGATACGGCCGATCACGGCTACAAGGTGCTGAAGCGCTCCCGGCAGTCGCACGAAGACGTGTTCGCCGAGATGGCACGCGTCGCCCGTGCCTTCATCGACCGAGGTTTCATCGACCGAGGCTTCATCGACTGAGGCTTCATCGACCGGGCAAGCCCGCGTCGCGAACCGCCTGCGGCAAGTCCGCGATGATCTCCTCGAACTCTGCGAGCCAGGCGCCGAGGTGCGCCTCGTAGCGGCGCCACTTGCCGAGCGAGCTCGTGTAGATCGGCTGCCGCACCTGCTCCGAACTCGCGGTCTTCACCGCGCGTTCCGTCTCGTGATACCGCAGGCAGCGCTCCTCGAACTCGAGGCCACAGTGTTCGAGAATCCGCCGAACCTGCGATTCGAGGTCGGTGACGGTCTCCTCGTAGTGCACGTCGAGCACCTTGCCGGGCAGGACGTCGTGCCAGTGCCGCATCATCGCGTCGTACAGCTTGTAGTATTCGGACAGCTCGAACATGTCGTAAGTGAAGTGCTGCCCGTGACCGAAGAGCTGCTTGTAGGCGCCGAGGCAGCTGTCCAGCGGGTGCCGGCGGGCGTTGATGATCTTCGCGTTCGGCAGAATCAGGTGGATGAAGCCGACGTGCGGGAAATTGTTGGGCAGCTTGTCGGTGAAAAACGGCTTGTCCGTGTACCGATGGCGGCGGCACTCCTCGAGGAATTGCTGGCCGTAGGCGCGCCAGTCCTTGCTGCGCAGCTCTTTCAGAGCCTCCGGGTAGGCCACGTTGTCCGGGCGATAGCGGCCGATCGAGCCGACGATCCTGCTCAGGATCGGCAGCTCCGACGTGCCTTCGACCTTGCTGTGGGTCGCGAGGATCTGCTCGACGAGCGTCGAACCCGACCGCGGCAGGCCGACGATGAAGATCGGGTCGGGCGCCGGGTCGCCGTGGCCCTCGCGCTCCCGCAGGAACTCGCGGTTCAGCACCGAGCGGATCTTCGTCTGCCGGAGCTCGAACTCGGCAGGGTCGAACTTCACTTCGCCGCGCTGTCGGCGGTTGCCGGTGTCGTAGTAATGCCAGGCCCGATCGTAGTCGCCCAGGTCCTCGTAAGCCTTGCCGAGGGCGAAGCGGAAATGAATGTCGGCGCTGGCGCTCAGGTCCCCGCCTGCGAGCTGCGCCTCCATGGCGGCGATGTCCGCATCGGTGAAGCGGAAGATCTTCAGGTTCGCGAGGCTCCAGTACACCTCGCCGAAGTCGGGCCTGACGCGAATCGCCTCGCGGTAGGCGGCAATCGAGCCCGGCTGGTCGCCCAGCGTCTTCAGCACGTGCGCATAGCCCATCTGGCTGCCTGGCAGGTCCGGGTCGAGGGCGACGGCGCGCGCGAAAGCCTGCGCGGCTTCCTCGACCTGGCTCGCGCGGGCGTGTGCGTTGCCGAGCCCCATCCAGGCCTCCGCGTTGCCCGGCGCGAGGCGGGTGGCCGCGCGGAAGGCCTCGACGGCGTCGAGGTACTTGTTGCGTTCGACCAGCACCGGCCCGAGGAGCAGCCACGCCGCCGTGAAATCCGGGGCCGTCCGCGTCGCCTGCCGGAGGAGCGCCTCCGCGTCGTCGAGGTGCACCTTGCGGGTGAAATAGGCACCGGCCAGGTAGCGCATCGCGTCGACGTTGCCCGGGTTTTGCTGCAACGCGGTCTTGAGGGCCGCGACGGCGTCGTCGAACCGGTCCTCGCGCAGCATCGCCGCCGCGTTCGCCACGGCTTCCTTGTCCTTGTCGCGCTCCAGGTAATCGCGGAAGGCCGCATCCGCTGCCTCGCCCTGGCCGATGGCGGCGAGCGCCTGCCCGAGCTTCTTGTGCGCCAGAGGCAATCCGGGTTCGAGCCGGATCGCCTTCTCGAACCACGGGACCGCTTCGGCGTGGCGTCCCTTAAGCGCGTAGATGCTGCCGAGGTCCTCCGCGAGCAGCGGGGAATTTGGCTCTATCGCCATCGCGAAGCGGATCTGCTCTTCGGCGTCGGCGTAACGGCCCTGTTTCATCAGGGCATGCCCGAGCAGGCGCAGGTGCTCCGCGCAGCCCGGATTCGTCAGAAGGTAGTCGCGGCAGATCTCCTCGGTACGCAGCGGCCGGTTCGCCCGCATCGCGGCGATGGCCGCGGCGATGCTCTCGCCTTTCGCAGCCGTCGCGCTCACACCCTCACGCCGAACAGGCTGCCAACCGCCGCCGTGATCCCCATTGCAAGCGCACCCCACGCAACGACCCGGACGATGCTGCGCCCGAGCGGGGCACCGCCGGCGCGGGCGGCTACTGCGCCGAGTGCCGCGAGGGCGACGAGGGAGCCCGCCGCGACCGCGGTTTCCGCCCGTTCGAGCGGGACCGTCACGAAGGTCAGCAGGGGCAGCGCCGCGCCGGCGCTGAAGGCCACCGCAGAGTACAGGGCGGCTTGCAGGGGGCGCGCCCGGACGACCTCCGAGATGCCGATCTCGTCCCGTGCATGGGCTGCCAGCGCATCGTGCGCCATGAGCTGCCGTGCCACTTCCCCCGCGAGCGCCGGCTCGAGGCCGCGCTGCTCGTAGATCTCCGCGAGTTCGCGCCGCTCGTCCTCGTAATTGTCCCGGAGCGCGCGCCGTTCGATCTTCAGGTCGGCCTTTTCTGTGTCCGCCTGCGAACTCACGGATACGAACTCGCCCGCGGCCATCGACATCGCGCCCGCCGCGAGCCCCGCCACGCCGGCCAAGAGCACGTTCTCTTTCGAGGCGTTGGCCGCCGCGACGCCGATCACGAGGCTCGCCGTCGAGACGATGCCGTCATTCGCGCCGAGGACGGCGGCACGCAGCCAGCCGACGCGATGCGAGCGGTGTTTTTCCGGGTGGGTCATCGGCGCCGCCTCAGTCAAAGCGGCGATTGTCGCACGCTTGCAGGAGCGGCGGTAACGCCGCGAATGGAATGTGGCCGGATGGTTTGGCGTTAACGTCATGGCCGGATGGTGCGTACCGTTCGCGGCCTTACGGCCGCTCCTACAGCAGCGGCGATCGCGTGCAGCTGTGACCGCAGGAGCGGCGGTAGCGCCGCGAATGGAATGTGGCCGGATGGTTTGGCGTCAACGTCATGGCCGGATTGTGCGTACCGTTCGCGGCCTTACGGCCGCTCCTACAGCTGCGGCGATCGCGTGCAGTTGTGACCGTAGGAGCGGCGGTAACGCCGCGAATGGAATGTGGCCGGATGGTTTGGCGTTAACGTCATGGCCGG
>DASUOE010000066.1:0-8302 GCA_036276805.1 Woeseiaceae bacterium
CCGCGTCGTGGTCGACGTCGAGCTGAGCGAGGATTCCGCGGGCGTGCTCTACGCGCTCGGCGCGTTTTCCGGCGGCGTCGCGCTGTGGGTCGATGACGGCAAGCTGAGCTACGAGTACAACCTTTTCGAGATCGAGCGGACGCTGCTCGAATCGACCGAACCGCTGCCGACCGGGAACGTCCGGATCGAAGTCGAAACGCGCGTCGCCGCGCCGCGCGGGGCCGCGGACGTTGTCATCAAGGTAAATGGGAAACAAGTGGCGAGCGGCACGGCGCCGCGAACGGCGGCGCTCGCGTTCACGGCGAACGACGCCTTCGACGTCGGCATGGACAGCTACTCGCCGGTGTCGGCCGCCTACTTCGACCGTGCGCCATTCAAATTCAACGGCCGGATCGGCAAGGTGCAGATCAATTACCTGTAGGAGCGGCGGTAACGCCGCGACCGGCAGGCGGCCGGAAGCCGCGACCCGTTCGCGGCCTCACGGCCGCTCCTGCAGGCGCACGTGTCACCGTCGCTGCCGGTCATTGCGACCGTAGGAGCGGCGGTAACGCCGCGACTTGCAGGCGGCCGGGTGCCACGACGTTGTCGTCATGGCCGGACACCGCAACCATTCGCGGCCTTACGGCCGCTCCTACAACCGCTTCTGCGGGCGCGTTACCATGTGCGCCCCAACCGGAGGGACGAGCGATGACGCCAACCGACGACGATCCCGCCCGCGCACCGCTTCCCGCGCACGCCGGCGGCAGGAGCGAGCGCAGCACGCTCATCCGCGACGCCGCGGTCTTGCAGGTCAAGCTCGTCATCGACGGCTTGCGCGATCTGATGCTCGTGCCGGCGTCGCTGGTCGCCGCCGTCATGAGCCTCATCGATTCGAAGCACGGCAAGCCCGGCCCGCAGTTCTACGACCTCCTCGTCATGGGCAGGGACAGCGAACGCTGGATCGACCTGTTCGGGGCGCTCCGGGAGCACGACCGGCCGGAGGAACGCGCGGACGGCGGCCTCGACGACATGGTCGCCCGCATGGAAGCGTATGTGGTCGACGAATACCGCCGCGGCGGCGTGACCCGGCAGGCGAAGGACCGGCTCGACCAGGCGCTCGCCGTCATGCGCAGGAAGCGCCCGTAGGAGCCGCGCCCGCAGGAGCGGCCGTCAGGCCGCGAATCGGACGGCCCGAACTTCCGGTCGCAGTTCGTTCGCCACGCCCGTAGGAGCGGCCGTAAGGCCGCGAATTGGACGTACTCGAAACCCGCGTCACAGTCGGCGCGTTTTGCCGCCGCGCCTGCGCGCTCCCGGCCCCCGAAAGTTTGCCAAACGACAGGGATTCGTTAAGAGTAGGCAGCCTGCGCCGAACGCCGGTGGCCGGACCTCCCCAGGGCGCATCGCAACTGTTTTTCCCGTAGCAGAAGGGCCCGCATGCGGCTTGCCGACTACATTCGAGAAAACATCGATCACCTCATGGCCGAGTGGGTGGACTTCGCCAGGACGCGGCTGCCCGCCGCCGACTACGTCGGCAGCGAGGCGCTGACGAACGGCTCGCGCGAGCTCCTTCTCGCCATCGTGAACGACCTCGAGTCGGCCCAATCCGCCGCCGACGCGAGGGCGAAGTCACGCGGCGAGCGTGATCACGTGGACCTGGCCGGTGAACTGGTGACGAGCGCGGAGGGGCACGCGAAGCAGCGCCTGAAGGACGGCTTCACGCTCGCTCAGCTCGTCTCCGAGTATCGCGCGCTGCGGGCTTCCGTGATTCGCTGCTGGAGCGAGACGTGGTCGCCGCCGCACGCCGGGCAGATTCACGACCTCGTGCGCTTCAACGAAGCCATGGACCAGTCGCTGACCGAGGCCATAAAGTGGTTCAGCCGCGGCCTCGAGGAGTCGCGCGACATTTTCGTCGGCATGCTCGGCCACGACCTTCGCGACCCGCTGAACGCCGCGTCGACGGCGATTCAGCTTCAGCGCCAGCTGGGCTACGACGCCGAGCTGGCGCAGCGGACGACCGATATCGCGCTGCGCAGCCTGGATCGCATTTCGGGCATGATCGATGACCTGCTGGACTTCGCGCGAACGCGTCTCGCGGGCCCGCTCGAACTGTCGCCCGAACCGGCCGACATGGAAAGTATCTGCAAGGAGATCCGCGACGAGTTCGCCGTCGCACGGCCCGATCGCGAGATCGCCGCCGCGTGTAGCGGCAACCTGGCCGGGAAGTGGGACGTCGAACGCGTCAAGCAGCTGCTCGCGAACCTCGTCAAGAACGCGCTGACCTACGGCGACAAGGAAAGCCCGGTCACGATGTCGGCGGAGGGCCTGGACGGGCACGTGCTGCTCGCCGTGCACAACCGCGGCAAGCCGATACCCTACGAGGTGCAGCACACCGTATTCGACCCGCTCGTGCGCGGTGCGGTCGCCGGCGTCAATTCGGAAGCCCACAGCATGGGCCTCGGGCTGTATATCGTAAGAATCGTCGCGGAAGCGCACGGCGGCTCGGTGGCGCTGGAATCGAACGAACGGGCCGGCACGACCTTCAGCGTGACGTTGCCGAGGGACGCCTCGGAGGAGCGGCCGTAGGAGCGGCCGTAAGGCCGCGAACGGTTGCTGTAGGAGCGGCCGTAAGGCCGCGAACGGTTCGTGCTGTCCGGCCGCGTCAATTCGCGGCGTTACCGCCGCTCCTGCATCTTCGGGTCCGCGCCGATGCGGCCGTCCTTCAATCTCGCGATGTAATCCCGGTACGCCACCATGGCCTCGCGGCCGAAGAGCCAGATGATCGGCAGGTTCGCGCACACGACGATGCCGGTGCCGGTGCCGATGACGTTGTCGAGCGCCGCGGCGTTGCGCACGAGCCCGAGCGTCGCGACCACGATGAGCGCGCAGTACACGAGCTTGTACGCCAGCACGGGGCGCTCCCCGCCGATGAACACCACCGCCTGCTCGCCGTAGTACGCCCAGGAAATCATCGTCGAGAGCGCGAACAGCCACACCGCGACCGTGATCACCCACTTGCCGAGCCCCGGCGTCACCGAATCGAAGGCCTTGGCCGTCAGCGTCGCCCCGACGTAGTCCCTGTAGATGCCGTCGCTCACGAGGACAGGCCGCTCCCCGGTCGCCGCCGTCCACCGTACGACGTACCCGGGCACAGGCGCCGCGCCGTCCGCCGCAGCGGGTTCGTCGCGCACAGCCTCCGTGTCGCCCGCCGCTGCCGGGATGACCGTCCCGGACAGCCGGTGCAGGTCGTTGCCGCTCACCGGGTTCGGGCCGCCGCGTACGACGATCGAGACGCTGTCGCCCACGTGCCAGTCGCTGCCGGGCAGGTTCATGTCCGGCAACTGCCAGCCGGCGCCGGTCTCCGCGAACGCGGGCGGCGCCGGGAAGGGAAGGTCGGGCGCACGATTCCAGATCCCGGTCACCAGGATGATGAGCGCCGTGAACGTGCACACGACCAGCGTATCGATGAACGGCTCGAGCCCGGCCACCACGCCCTCGCGCACCGGCTCGTCGGTCCGCGCGGCGGCGTGCACGATGGGCGAGGAACCCTGGCCCGCCTCGTTCGAGAAGATGGCGCGCTTCATGCCGAACAGGAACGCCGAGCCCGCCGTGCCGCCGAGGAACGCCCCGGCCGCCTCCGCGGGCGTGAACGCCGAGGTGACGATCAGCACGAAAAGCCCCGGGATTTCGGCCGCGTGGAACGCGAGCACCCACAGCCCGGCCAGCAGGTAGGCACCCACCATGAGCGGCACGACCGTGCCCGCGAAGCGCCCGATGCGGCGGATGCCGCCGATGATCACCGCGCCGACGATCACGGCCAGGACGATGCCGCAGATCCAGGACGGTACGCGGAAGTAGGCCTGGGTGATCTCGCCGACGTTCCAGGCCTGGAACATGTTGCCGCCGGTCGCCGTCGAGATGAGCAGCGAGACGCAGAACACGACGCCGATCGTGCGCCCGAGCCTCGGGTAGCCCTTGCGCGCGAGTGCGCGCTCGGCGACCCACATCGGCCCGCCGTGCGGGTTGTCCGGGTCGTCCGTGTTGCGGTAGAGCATCGCGAGCGTGACCTCGGTGAGCTTGATGGCCATGCCGAGCACGCCCACCACCCACATCCAGAACACGGCGCCCGGCCCGCCGAGCGCGATGGCGAGCGCGACGCCGCCGATGTTGCCGAGGCCCACCGTCGCGGAGAGCGCCGTGGCGAGCGCCTGGTAATGGTTCAGCGCGCCGGGATCCGCCGCGTCGTCGTAGCGGCCGCGCACCACGGTGGGCCCGTGGCGCAGCGCCCAGTACTGGCAGAACCCGCTCCAGACGGTGAACACGATGCCCGTGCCGACGATCGCGAACAGCACGACGTCGTGCCAGAGGATGGCGTTGACCCAGGCAAGCGTGGCGTTGAGTTCAGTCACGCGTAGAAGCGGCCGTAGGAGCGGCCGTAGGAGCGGCCGTAGGAGCGGCCGTAAGGCCGCGAATGGGACATGGATGGATCCCGCGCCACGGTCGCGGCGTGACCGCCGCTCCTGCTACGCCGCCTCCATGATCGCCGTGACCCCCATGCCGCCGGCGGTGCACACGGAGACGAGGCCGCGCCCCGAACCCTTCTCCGCCAGGAGCTTCGCCATGGTCGCAACGATGCGCGCCCCGGTGGCCGCGAACGGGTGGCCCATCGCGATGCTGCCGCCCTTCACGTTCAGCAGGTTCAGGTCGATCGGGCCCATCGCCTGCGACCGGCCCAGCCGGTTGCGGCAGAACTCGTCGGACTGCCAGGCCTTGAGCGTTGCAATCGTCTGCGCGGCGAACGCCTCGTGGATCTCGTAGAAGTCGAAGTCCTGCAGCTCGAGCCCCGCCTGCTCCAGCATCTCGGACACGGCGTACACGGGCGCCATCAAGAGCCCCTCGTCGCTCACGAAGTTCACCGCGGCCACCTTGCAGTGCGTGAGGTACGCGCTGACCGGCACGTTCTTCTTCCGCGCCCAGTCCTCCGAGGCCAGCAGCACGGCGGCGGCGCCATCGGTGAGCGGCGTGGAGTTGCCGGCCGTCATCGTGCCGTCCTCGCTCTTGTCGAAGACGGGTTTCAGTTTCGCGAGCTTCTCGAGCGTCGTGTCGCGGCGGATGTTGTTGTCCTGCTCGACGTCCTCGAACGGCACGACGAGATCGTCGTACCAGCCCTCGTCGTACGCCGCCGCTGCCTTCACGTGGCTCGCGAGCGCGAGCTGGTCCTGGTGCTCGCGCTGCACGTCCCACTTCTGCGCGGTGATCTCCATGCTCTCGCCCATCGAAAGCCCCGTGCGCGGCTCGACGACCGAGGGCGTGACCGGCCGGAGCGTGCGCGGCCGCAGCCGGAACCAGGGCGTGATGCGGCCCATGAAGGACTTCGCGTTGTACGCGTCCATCATGATGCGGCGGAAGTCCTCGCTGTAGACGACCGGCGCGTCGCTGATCGTGTCGACGCCGCCGGCGATGCCGGAATCGATCTGCCCGAGCGCGACCTTGTTCGCGATCAGGATCGCCGCCTCGAGGCTGGTCCCGCAGGCGCGCTGCAGGTCGACGCCCGGGGTGCGCAGCGAGAGGCCGGAGTCCATGGCCGACTCGCGGGCCAGGTTGAAGTCGCGGGAGTGCTTGATGACGGCGCCGAGTGCCACGTCCCCGAGCGTCTGGCCGCGCAGGTCGTACTTGTTCACGACGGCCTCGAGCGCGGCGCTCATCATGTCCTGGTTGGAGAGTTGCCTGTAGGCGGTATAGGCGCGGCAGAAGGGGATCCGCGACCCCCCGACCACGGCCACCCTGATTGCGCGTCCGTCGTGCAGCATGCGTCACTCCCGGCAAAGGCGTAGCCGAACTCTACCACGTAGGAGCGGGGCAACGCCGCGACCGTGACCCGGTTATGGCGATGCCGAATTCGCGGCCTGACGGCCGCTGCTGTAGGAGCGGCGGTAACGCCGCGAATTGAATGTGGCCGGATGCCACAACGTTTTCGCCACGGCCGGACAGCACGACCCGTTCGCGACCTCACGGCCGCTCCTACAGCTGCGATCCACCCTTGCCGTTGTAGGAGCGGCGGTAACGCCGCGAATTGAATGTGGCCGGATGCCACGGCGTTTTCGCCACGGCCGGACAGCACGTACCATTCGCGGCCTGACGGCCGCTCCAACGGGACGGCCGTTCGTGCAATCATCCGCCCAACGGTTCTACTGCCCGACAACCATGACTTCCAGCGCGCCGCTTTCCTGGCGACACGAGCTGGGCCGGCTGCTGCGTCTCGCCGGCCCGCTCATCGTCAACAACCTGTCCATCGCGGGCATGCAATTCGCCGATGCGGTAATGGCCGGCCGCATCAGCGCGCGCACGCTCGCGGGCGTGGCGATCGGCGGCAGCGTCTGGTTTTTCATGTTCACGATCGGGCTCGGCCTCCTGATGGCGATCTCGCCGATCGCTGCCCGGCACCACGGCGCAGGGCGCCCCGAAGCCATCGGCCGCTATACGCGCCAAGGGGTCTGGCTCGGCATCTTCCTCGCGGTACCGATCATCCTCGTGTCGCACTTCGTCGTGCCGCCGCTCCTCGCCGCGATCGGCATCGACGCCGCGTTCCTCGAGCTCACGGTCGGCTACGTCAAGGCGATCTCCTGGGGCGCGCCGGGCATCTTCATCTTCCTCGCCATGCGTTTCACCACGGAGGGCATCGGCGAGACGCGGCCGATCATGTACACGTCCGTGTTCGCGTTCGGCTGCAACGTGTTCCTGAACTGGGTGCTGATGTACGGCCACTTCGGCTTCCCGGCGATGGGCGCGGTCGGCTGCGGGGCCGCGAGCGCGGCGACGATGTGGGCGATCGGCATCATCCTCACGGTGTGGATGCTCACGCACCGGCGCTATGAACCGCTCAAGCTGTTCACGAAACTCGCACCGCCGCGGCCGGCGCTGCTGCGTGAGATCCTGGCGCTCGGGCTGCCGATCGCCGTGATGATCACGGCGGAGGCCGGCCTGTTCAACGCGGTTGCGATCCTGATGGGCACGCGCGGCACGGAGATCACGGCGGCGCACCAGATCGCGATCAACTTCGCCTCGATGACGTTCATGGTGCCGCTCGCGCTCAGCTCCGCGATCACGGTGCGCGTGGGTCACGAGCTCGGCGCCGGCAACGCCGTGCGCGCGCGCTACGCGGGCGGCTTCGGCATCGGCGTGTGCGCCGTGTTCATGACCTGCTCCGCCGCCTTCATGCTGCTGTTCCGCGACCTCGTCGTGAAGCTCTACACCGACGATCCGGTAGTGCAGGGCCTCGCCGTGGGCCTGCTGCTGATGGCGGCCATCTTCCAGATCGCCGACGGCTGCCAGATCGGCGGCGCCGGCGCGCTCCGCGGCTACAAGGACACGCGCGTGCCGATGGTGATCAACACGTTCGCCTACTGGCTCGTGGGCTTCCCGCTCGCGTACATCGCCGCGGTGACGCTCAAGCTCCCGCCGAACTACGTGTGGGCGGGATTCATAGCAGGCCTCTGCACCGCCGCGATCCTGCTCGGCTGGCGCTACGCCATCGTCTCGAAACGCTACCTGTAGGAGCGGCGGTCACGCCGCGACCAGAACGCGGCCGGATGCCACGGCGTTTTCACCTCGGCCGGATTGTGCGAACCATTCGCGGCCTTACGGTCGCTCCTACAGCACGGTATCGATGCGCCGTAGGAGCGGCGGTAACGCCGCGAATTGCAAATGGCCGGATGCCGCGGCGTTTTCACCTCGGCCGGATTGTGCGAACCATTCGCGGCCTTACGGCCGCTCCTACATCCCAAATTGCAAACAATTCCCCGATTCGGCTCCACGCAGCAGGACGCCCGCCGCCCATGCTAGGCCCATGCAAGCCAGTAAAACGGCCTCCTCGCCGACGGGTACCAGCCGCACGCGCACCGGGCGCTGGAGCGGGTGCGGGCAGGTCTACCACATCGTCACCGCCGTCAGGGACCGGCGCCCGGTGTGCGCGGATTTCTCGTGCGCCCGCGCCGTCATCGCGTCGCTGCGCCGGCAGGATCGTGACAGTAACGCGCGCACGCTGGCGTTTGTCGTCATGCCGGATCACCTGCACTGGCTGATGCAGCTGGGCACCCGCCGACCCCTGGCGTCCGTCGTGCGGCAGGTGAAGTGCGAGTCCGCATTGCGCATCAACGGCATCATGGCTGCGGCCGGCCCGGTCTGGCAGCGCGGATATTACGACCGGGCCATTCGTGCGAACGAGGACTTGCCGTCCATCGCAAGGTACATCGTCGCCAACCCGCTGCGGGACGGCCTGGTGCGGCAAATCGGCGACTACCCGCATTGGGACGCGTGCTGGCTCAAT
>DASUOE010000067.1:0-12944 GCA_036276805.1 Woeseiaceae bacterium
CTCGTAGTTCAGCTCGAACGAGCGGTTGTCGAAGTTGGCGGTGCCGATCAGCGACGTGTGGTCGTCGACGAGCGCCACCTTCTGGTGCAGGAAGCCCGGACGGTATTCCGTGAACCGGATCCCGAGTCCGTTGAGGCGCGCGATGAAATGGTACGACGCGAGGTTCGCGAGGACGCTGTCGCTGGTGCCGGCGAGCAGTATGCGGATCTCGACGCCCCGCAGTGCCGCGAGCGCCAGCGCCTTCATGACGGCCTCGTCGGGGACGAAATACGGCGCGGTCAGCCACAGCCGCTCCCGGGCGGCATTGAGCGCCATGACGTACATCATGCCGGCCGTCTCGATCTTCTGCGTCGGCGCGGACGGTACGATCATCGCGCGCACGTCGCTGCCGTCGGCCTGCACCGGCCGCCAGGACAGCTCCGGCAGCTTGCGCGTCGCCCAGTACCAGTCAGAGGCGAACACGCCCTGCAGCTGGATCACCGCCGGACCCCGCAGGCGGACGTGCGTATCCCGCCAGGGGGAAAAATCGGGATCGCGCCCGAGGTATTCGTCGCCGACATTGCAGCCGCCGAGCCAGCCTGCGGCACCGTCCACGATCACGATCTTGCGGTGGTTGCGGAAGTTCAGCTGGAAGCGATTGTTGCGCCCGCGGTTCGGCTGGAATGACGACACATGGACACCGGCGTCACCCAGTTCCTTGCAGTAGCTGTTCGGCAGCGACATGCACCCGATCTCGTCGTAGAGCACGAATACCGTAACGCCGGCACGCGCCCGCTCGAGCAGCGCCGTTTTCAGCCGTCGGCCCGTATCATCGTCCCGCAGGATGTAGTACTGCACGAGGACGTAGTCGCGCGCATCTGCGATGCCCGCGAGCAGGCTCTCGAAGATTGCCTCCCCGTCGACGAGCAGGTCGACGTCATTGTTGCCGACGAGGCTGTTGCCCGAGAGCGCGCGCAGCGCGTCGTAGAACGGGACGTGCCCTTCGAGCCTGACCGCTTCGGGCTCCAGGTGCTCGGCGATCTCCTCGACGATGTGGTCGATGCGGTCGCGCTCCGATTCGTAGGCGTCGACGAATCCCTGGAACTTGCTGCGGCCGAACACCCAGTAGGCGGGGACGGCGACAAAGGGGAAGGAAACCAGCGCGACCACCCACGCCACGGCACCCGTCGCCGTGCGAGCGGTCATGGCGGCATTGACGGCGGAGAAAGCGCCGGCGACATAGAAGGCGAGGGCGAGCAGCGACAGTAGCATGGAGCGGCTTCTTCGGGGTCCGGCGTCCGGCGGCGGCGAGGCGCCCATCGTACCGCCAACCGGCACGGCGTGCTGGCAGCGCGCCGTGCCTGCGGTATTCTCTGTTGCGAAGAGCGACAGCGGAGTATCGAAAATGGCCCCGGCATCCCTGCAAACCTTTTTGTGCACCGGGCTGCTCGTCGTCGGCGCGGCGGCCGGTGCGGCGGCCAATGCGGAAGTCCTCGACGCCGCGCCCGCCGGTTTTACCGTAAGGCATTCGGCAATCGTCGACGCGCCGCGCGCGGAAGTGTGGCTTGCGGCCGTCGGCGGCGTCTCGAACTGGTGGAACGGCGACCATACGGTGGGGGGCGACGCCAGCCGGCTCGACATCGAGGCACGCCCGCTCGGCTGCTTCTGCGAACGCCTCTCGGGCGACGACGGCGTCGTCCACCTGCTGGTCACCACCGTCAGCAGCGGAGTCCTGCTGCGCATGACGGGCGGGCTCGGCCCACTCGGCCTCATGGGCGTGAATGGCAACATGACATGGGAGTTCGCGGACGCCGAGGGCGGCACCGAGATCACCTTCACGTACGCCGTCGGCGGCTATCGCGACGGCGGACTCGACGTCCTCGCCGAACCCGTCGACGCCGTGATCGGCGACGCACTCGCTCGCCTCGGGGCGCACGTCGCGGGCGAGTGACGTCGCGAAGCGACCCCCGGGACAGGCCGTGACTGCATTCCGAAAATCGCTCGAGCCCGTAGCCGCGGTGGCCCCCGGCATCCTGCGGCTGGTGGCGCCGAACCCGTCGATGATGACCGGTCCGGGCACCAACACGTACCTGCTCGGCCGGCAGCAGGTCGCCGTCATCGATCCCGGCCCCGCGATCGACAGGCACATCGACGCCATCCTCGGCCATGCCAGCGGTCCGGTGCGCTGGATACTCGCGACCCATACCCACCCCGACCACTCGCCCGGCGTGGCGCGCCTTGCCGCGAGGACCGGCGCCGAGGTACTCGGCATGCCGGCGCCGGCGGGCGCCCACCAGGACGCGTCGTTCGTGCCGGACCGCCCGCTCGCCGACGGCGCTCGCCTCGACGCCGGCGAGTTCGCGCTCGAAGCGATCCATACGCCCGGCCACGCATCCAACCACCTGTGCTACAGGCATGTCGGCCTCGGCTGGATCTTCACCGGCGACCACATCATCGAGGGCTCGACGGTGGTCATCGACCCGCCGGACGGCAACATGCGCGACTACCTGGCGTCGCTGGCCCGCATCCGGGACCTCCGGCCTGCCGCCCTGCTGCCGGGCCACGGCGACGTCATCGACGAGCCGGCGCGCGTGATCGACTGGATCATCGACCATCGTCTCGCCCGTGAACACGCGGTGCGCAAGGCCCTGCGCACCGGCGCGGGCGGCACGGCGCGCGAACTCGTCGCGGCGGTGTATCCGGACGTCCCCGCACAGCTCCACGGCTGGGCGGAACGCTCTCTGCTCGCCCACCTGATCAAGCTCGTGGAGGACGGGGAGGCGATTGCCGACAACGTCGCTGCCGGCGGCGGCGAGGCCGGGATCGAGGACCGCCGCTGGCGCCTCGCGGCTACGCGCACACCGGCGCGCGGCCCGGCTTGAATCCCCGCGCGACATCGCATAGCGTACGCGGTCCTGCAACGAGGTTGACTCATGACGTTCGTCGTAACCGAGGCCTGCATCAAGTGCAAACTGACGGACTGCGTCGAAGTCTGTCCCGTGGATTGCTTCCACGAAGGCCCGAACTTCCTCGTCATCGATCCGGACGAGTGCATCGACTGCACTCTCTGTGAACCGGAGTGCCCCGTCGAAGCCATCTACTCCGAGGACGAGCTGCCGCCCGGCCAGGAAAAGTTCCTGAAGCTCAATGCCGAGCTCGCGAAGGACTGGCCGGTCATCACCGAGAAAATCGACCCGCCCGACGACGCCGACGAGTGGCGCGACGTCAAGGACAAGCTCCAATACCTGGAGCGCTCGTAGGAGCGGCGCTCGCGCCGCGACCATGACTCGACCGCTCGACGCCGCCAAAAACGGCGCCGCTGAACGCCGTGGTGAATTCCACCACGACCCAAACGCCGCGCAAACCTACCGCGCCCCTGCTCCCTCCACCGGGTTCGCGTCGATGAACCGCAGGATCACCGTTGCGAGTTCCGGCCCCCTGTCTTCCTGCAGGAAGTGTCCCGCTTTCGGGACGCGCACGTGCACCTGGTTCCGTGCACCGGGCACGCGTTCCTGCCAGACGCGCTCGCCGCCGCGGGTGATGGGATCGTGGCTCGAAAATGCCGTGAGAAACGGCTTCTGCCAGCGCCGGAACACGTCCCAGGCGCGGCGGTTCGCCGCGCTCGCCGGGTCGTTCGGCCGGACGGGCACCAGGAGCGGCAACGCACGGGGGCCGGCGAGGCATGCCCGGTCGGGAAACGGCGCGTCGTACGCCGCGACCACGTGCCCGGGCAGCCGGCAGAGCGTGCCCATCTGCACGATGCGACCGACCGGAAACCACGGGCTCGCGCGAGCGAAGCCACGCCAGGCGTAAAAAGCCGCGGGCAGTTTTTCATCGCCGGTAGGCAGCCCGCCGTTGGCGAGGACGATCCGGGCGAAACGGTGCTGGTTCTCCGCGGCGACGCGCAAACCGATCAGCGAACCCCAGTCCTGGCAGAACAGCGTGATGCCGTCGAGCCCGGCACGTTCGATGAACGCCGTCATCCACGCGACGTGGTCGCCATAGCTGTATGCGCCGCGCTCCGCGGGCTTGTCGGACCGGCCGAATCCGACGAGGTCCGGCGCCACGACGCGCAGGCCCGCGGCGGCGAGCGGCGGGATCATGTGACGGTAGAGGAAGGACCACGTCGGCTCGCCGTGCAGGAGCAGGACGGGCGCGGCATCGCGCGGTCCTTCGTCGACGTAATGCATGCGCAACCCGTTGACGTCGACGTAGCGGGGTTCGAAGGGAAAATCGGGCAGCGCCGCAAAGCGGGTGTCCGGCGTCCGCAAAACGTTCGTCATCGCAGTCTTTAAGACTTCCTTCCCGATTGCACCTATCATACCGGGATGGCGACGTCGGCAAGCCAAACCCGTGGAGCCAGCCTGCAGGCACGGATCGTGCGCACGGTCACGTCGATCTGGTTCGGGCTCATCGACGCAGAGCGCGCGAACGTGAACTTCGCACGCCGGCGCATGAACGCGGTCGGCAGGCTCATGCCGACCGCCGGTGGCGTGCGTGCCCGCCCTGTGGAGATCGCCGGGCTGGACGCGGAATGGCTGGAGCCCGAGGGCGCGGCGCGGGAGCGCCTCATTCTCTACCTGCACGGCGGCGCGTACGTCCTCGGCGGCTGCGATTCGCACCGCCACCTCGTCAGCCACATTGCCCGCGAATCCGGCGTGCGCGCACTACTGCCGGAGTACAGCCTCGCGCCCGAGAACCCGTACCCGGCCGCGATCGAGGACGTGGTCGAGGTGTATCGCGCGCTGCTCGCCGAAGGGTATCGGCCGGCCGATATCGTCGTCGCCGGAGACTCCGCCGGCGGCGGACTCGCGGTCGCGAGCCTGCTCAGTTTCCGCGCGGCCGGCATGCCCATGCCGGCGGGAATGTTCCTGATTTCGCCGTGGCTCGACCTGTCCGCGAGCGGCGAGTCCATGCAGACCCGGGACGGCCAGGATCCCTGGTTTCGTCCGCGCGACATCGCCGTCATCGCAGGCCATTACTGCCGCGAGGAGCAGGTGCGCGAGCCGATGGTGTCGCCGGTGTTCGCCGACGTGCACGATTTCCCGCCCACCTTCATCCAGGTAGGGGACGACGAGATCCTGCTGAGCGATGCCACGCGTCTTGCGGACAAGCTCAGGAACGCCGGCCGCCACGTCAGGATCGAGGTATTCCCCGGGATGTGGCACGTCTTCCAGGCGTTCCTGCTCATCGTTCCCGAGGCGCGCGACGCGGTCCGGAGCCTGGCGGGGCACATGCGCGACGTGTTGGGCGAGGGCAGGGGCCCGAGGATGGGCCGAAGCATGGGCAACAGCAGCTGACCGGCCGGCCCGAAGGCGCCGCTCAAACGCCTTTCCGGGCGTCCTCGACCATGCGGATGAAGAAGTTACGGATTGCCGGCACCGCCTCCTCGCTCGTCATCAGGTGCCGCTCCTCGAGGAGGCGGGCCATGTCGTGGATCGACCGCCGGCCGTCGATCAGCCCCATCACGAACGCATGGATCTGCGTGGACAGCACCTGCGTCCGTATGCCGGGCGACAGCGGTACCGGCCCCTTGCCCGTCACCAGCCAGTCGGGGAGGGCGCGGTGCCGGCCCGGGTCGCGCGCGTCGCCCGATTTCCGTGCCGCGAACGTGAAGACCGTTTCACGGCGCCCGTGGCGGCTCGCGGGCGAACACATGTAGGGCATCGTCGTGTCGTGGCTGACGGGTTCGGCGAAGCCGTTCTCGGTCAGTATCCCGGCCACCTCGCGCGGCGTGTGGCGGCCGGCGCGGGCCGGCCCGGCAAACGCGAGCGAGCCGAAGTTCACCCAGCGGCCGCCCGGTTTCAACAGCCGGTTCACGCGCGCCGCGAACGCCGGCAGGGTGTCGTCGACGATGTCGATGAGCCAGGGCGTGAGCACCGTGTCGAAGCGGCCGGCGGCGAACGGCGCGCGCAGGGCATCGCCCAGAACGACGTACAGGCCGTCGCCGGCCGGCGCCGGTGCCGAGAGTTCCCGCAGCACGGCGTCGTCTTCCTCGCCGAGCGGCGCGAGCGGGAACTCGACCATGGCGAGTGTCTCACCCGCGAACATCTTCGCGGCGACGAGCGCGAGCAGCGGGTTGAAGTCGAGCACCGTGAGCGAAGTCGTCGGGAAAGCCCGGTGGCAGTCGTATGCGAGCCGGCCTGCCCCGGCACCCAGTACGGCGACGTGGCCGAGCCCGTTCGGGCCGAGCCCGTTCGGGCCGAGCCCGTTCGGGTCGAACCCATTCGGGCCGAACCCGTTCGGGTCGAACCCATTCGGGCCGAACCCGTTCGGGTCGAACCCGTTCGGGTCGAACCCGGTTGCATCGAGGACTGTGCTTATCGCCGCCAGCGACGCGGCGTTCTCTTCGCCGCCCCACGCCCAGTCGCGATGCACGTTCGCGTAATAGGTGTTGAGCCCCTGGTCGGTCGGCAGGCGGGTGCGGAGCGCGAGATAGGATTCGTGGCGCGCAGACCGCGGCTCGGCGCCGAGCGGCTGCAGCAACGCGGCGAGCGCGCCGCGCTGCCGTTCGACGAGTCCGCGGTAGCGCAGGAGGCGCGCGCGAGCGGCCGTGCCGAGGCTGTCGCCGGCCAGCTCCGCATCGAGCATCGCGCTTTCGTGCCGCAGGCGCTCGTCTGCGGCGTGCGCCCGTCCGCGCCAATCGGCGAGCGCCGCCGCCGGCTCGGCGAACAGCCAGGGGATGCCGCCGACGGCCGGGAAATCGACGCGGCACGCGGCGCAGCGGTGCCCGACGGCGCCGGGCTCGAGCGGTGTCTTGTCGCAACGCGGGCAGGCGAGCAGGTCCGCAGGCGGAGTCGATGGCGTCGGCATGCCGGGATGTTACCCGAAATGAAAACGGCCGGTCCGTGAGGACCGGCCGTCGTTGCGGGTGCAGCCAAAGGGGAGAGCTACACCGGGTTGGCGATCGTGCCGTTGCAGATCGGCGTGAAGGCCGTGAGGCTGTCCTGCAGCGTCGAGTTGCCGAGGCCGTGATTCGGGAACACCTGCCCGAACAGCCCCTGCTCGCCGTGCAGTGCCATGTAGTTCAGGAGCACCGTGTTGACGAGGAGCGGCACGTTGTTCGCCGCCGGGGTTGCCGCGCGCTGCACCGCGCCATCCGAACTCATGTAGCCGATCTGCTGGTGCCGCGCGATTTCCTCGGGCGTCGCGCCGATGATGGTCGGCCGCCTGCCCGGGTTGTAGACCAGGAAGAACGACGCCGCCGTCGACGAGTTGTCGCTGTCCCATTCGCCCTTGCCGCGTCCGTCCACCGTGTTGTCGATGGCGCCGTTCGAAGACAGCGAGCCGTCGGAGAACACGTAGATCATCACCGGTGTCGCGAGTCGTGCCGCGTACTCGATCACGGCGCCCATGCAGCGTCCGGCGCGGTAATCCTTGACCTCGCCTTCCGCACGCCGGCCGCCGTGGTAGTCGTAACCGCCCATCTCGATGCAGCCGGCGCCGGCGTAGCCGTTCAGCACCAGCTTCATGATCGACGCGGTCTTGCGGAATTCGCGCCCGCTCGTGTCGTTCGCGAAGAACTCCGCATCGCTGAACACGCCGGACGGACCGACGATGACGGGATCCAGGCCGGGGTCGATCGGCACGCCGCCGAAACGGTCGGCGATGTCCGCCGCCTTGAGATAGCCGCAGCGCACGAGGTCCTTGATGATCGCGTCGTTGGTCACCTGCGTGTTTACGCGGCCCATCTTCGAGTCGGTGAGCCGGTAGATCGATTCCATGACCGCCGTGGCGTCTTCCTTCGACAGGATGCCCACGAGGTCACCCGTGTCGACGAGGTTCACCACGTCCGACGGCTGGTCGACCTTTGTCGGCCGGAGCTCGGGATCGTAGAGCGTCATCGGCAGCATCGAGTTGCCGCCCGAATCGGTGTTCTCCGAGCCCGCGAGCCGCAGGATCGAGCCGTCGGCGCCTGCCCGGGCGATGCCGTACATCGGGTTGTGCGGGTTGTTGCCCGTGTCGTTGTCCGAGCGCGCCGGGATGACCGCGCCGTTGACGTTCGCCTCGTTGCCTGGCGTGATCGTGTCGATGATGCCGCGGCGGAACGCGGAATCCAGGTGGAACCCGAGCCCGAGGTCGAAGTTGGCGTACGGCTGGCCGGTCACGGGGTCGGTCAGGCCCGGTACCATGTCACCCGGCAATCCCTGGCGTGAATAGCCGATCGTTGCGAGAAAGTCGGACTGCCCGCCCTCCTGCCCGATGAGCACGTTCGAGCCGGCGATGTTCGCGCCGCCCGCGAGGTCGAAGCAGATGAAGGGAATCTTGCCTGCGCCGTTCGCGGCGATGCCGCAGCCCGGGCGCAGGGCGTCGAGATCCGGCGACAGCGCGGCCAGCGCCTCCCGCGGGTTCGCGAACAGGCTCAAGAACCCGCCGGAAAGCGTGTAGGCGGACCCGCCGATGAAGCCCTGGGCGAGAAAGTCGCGGCGCGTGACCGGGCGCTTATGGTCCGGGTGGCGCTGCGGCGCGTCGTAGTCCCTTTTCCTGCGTGTCCTCACCATGGCTGAGTTCCTTCTCTGTGTCCTGTCTCGCTGACTGATTCGCGCTTACTGGATCAGCGTCGCCGCGTTGCCGAGCGTCGCCGCGCACACGCCTTTCGCGATGGCGCGTGTATTGGAGCCGCCCGCAATGAGGCGGTCGACGAGGTTGGCCGGCCGGCCGGCGCCGCCGCCGAAGCTCGCGATCTCCGTGTACACCTCGGCGTAAGTCGGCTGCGCGGCGAGCTGCGGACCGGACGCGGCATTGCCGACGAAATTCCGGATCAGCGGCTCGACCAGCAGGTCACGGTTCGACCCGCCGAATGCGGTTCCCGGCGCGGCATTGAAGTTGAAGCCCGGGAAGTAGCTCCCGGCCTGCGGGCTCTCGATGAGCGCGTTGCAATACTCGATCGCGAGCTGCGCTATAGCTACCTGGTGCGAGGACAGGAAAGTGCTCACGTCCTCCACGGCGGGCAGCGATTGCCGCAGTTCCTGGTACGTCATGTCCACGTCGACATCGTTCGGGTCGACGCCCGTCACCTTCGCAAAGGTCGCGTTGATCTCGTCGAACGTGCGCACGCCGATGTGCGGCGCGGGCGCCAGATCGGTCGGGGAAATGACCAGCGTCGGGTCCGGCGCACGTGTGAAGCTCGCGCTGCCGAGGCGATCGAACGTCAGGAAGAACTCGTCCGCCTCCGGGCCTTTTTCGAGCGGCACGACGGCGCCGAGTCGCGACAACGGCTGGCCGAGCTCCTCGAAAAGCTGCGCGGAAAGCGTGTCGTCAAGCGTCGCATAAGTCTGGCCGATCGGCATCTCCCTGCCGTTCATCGCGATGCGCACGCCCTCGATGTCGATGCCTTCCGGCGTCGAGCCGTCCAGCGTCAGGAAGTGCGGCTTGTCGAACAGGTACGCGTACGTGTCGTACTGGGCAACCTCGAAGAGGATGTAGGACGACTGCGGCGCGGCCTGCAGGATGTCGGAGATGTCGAACAGCAGGTAAAATTTCTCGCCAACGCCAACGTCGAAGTTCTGCACGACCTGTTCCTGGGTAAGGGCGCGGTCATGGATCGCGACGAGACGCAGCGTGCCCTGCCAGAGGCGGTCGCCCGACGCTTCGTTGCCGAGCACCAAGGCGAAAGTGTCCTGCCAGTCGACGACCGTGCCCCCGGGTACCGGGTCGACCTGGCTCACCAGTTCGCCGTTCACGAAAATGCGCCGGCCGTTCGTGGCGTCGTAGGTCGCGACCACGTGCTGCAGTGTCGCCTGGAGCACCTCGTCGGCGCTCGGGGTGGATAGCGCGGGATCGCCGTTCAGGCTCGTTTCCGTGGTACGCAGCAGGTAGTCGTAGTTGTACAGCGTCTGCTGCAGCGTGAAATTACGCGCTTCCGTACCCGCGGAATAGCTGACGATGCGCGCTTCCTCCTGCGCGACGTTCGCGGGGATCGCCCAGGCCTCGATGGAAAACTGCCCGCCGGAGCCCTGGATGAAGTCGAAGAGTTTCCGGCTGGCCGTGGTCGAGCCCTGGGCCTTGCCGTCATTGATCGTGATCCCCCAGCCGCCGTACCACGCGACGTCGCCCGACAGGTTGAGGTCGAGTGCCGGCGCGACACCGCTCGTGTCGTAGGCAACGAGTCCGCTGCCGGTCTTGAATTCCCAGAGGGCGATCTGGTCGTTCTCGTAACGGTTGCCGCCGGCCGCGACGGTGCCGTCCACGAGCCGCAGGGCCTTGCTGGTGACGAGATTCGGGTCGACCGTTGTCAGCGGGATCGCGCCCGCATAGGCCTCGATCGCATCGAGCATGACCTGCGCGTCCGCAGCGCAGTTGTTCGACCAGCAGTTATGGAACTCGGTGCCGAGGCGCTCCACGAAGCGCGACGAGGCGGGGTCGTCGAGGTTGATCTTCGGCTTTGCGCCGTCGAACGCCACGTTCACGTCCGGGTCGGCGAAGTAGGGCTGGATCGCATTACCGGACTCGGAGCTGTGGCAGCCGGCGCAGTACTGCGTCAGGATCGGCGTGTGCAGCAGGGCGACGAAGGACGGCGGGCCGTACGGATCCGCCGGGAAGCTGCGGCTCGCGCCCGGGTCGACCGACGCCGGCGGCGTCAGCACGATTTGACGTCCGCCACCCGCCGCATCGCCCAGCCAGTTTTCGATCCACGTCGTCATGACGGCGGCGCAGACGCTCGGCTCGGCGTTCCAGCAGTTGTGGCCCTGGCCGACCTTCTCGACCAGGCGCGACAGCGAGGGCTGGTTCGTGTTCGTGACCGTGATCGCATCGTCGTACGCCATGTTGATGTCGTCGAAGCGGGCGAACATAGGTGTCTGGCCCGTCGACTCGTTATGGCATCCGCCGCAGGTCGCCTGGTTCTGAACCGGCGACCAGAACTCCGTCAGGAACTTCTGCACGTCGTCGTCGCGCGGCGAGGCCGTGCCCGTGTAGGTGACGAGAGTGTTGCCGCCGCCGCCCTGCGGGGGCGGCGTGTTCTCGGTCTGTGCGCCACCGCCGCAGGCCGTGACCACAAAGCCCGCAACGACCGCCAGCAGTACGCTTCTTGCGCTAGTCATGTTCCCTACTCCCTACTGGCCCATGCAGTGCACGGCCGCGTCCGCGAATACCTGCTTCATGCGGTAGCCCGAGCCGCGGAAGGTGCTCGTGATCTGGTCGACCGCGTCCCGGTCGGTCTGGTTTTCCGGACTGCGCAGGCAGACGGCACGGAATACTTTCTTCACCTGGCACGCCGCGAAGGCATGGCTGTTGGCGAGTTCCTCGCCCATCGACTTCGCGCCGTAGCCCTCGCCCGGCAGACCCGGGTCGAAGCCGAGATAGGCGTTCTGGCCTTCGCGCCAGTAGTTTTCCCAATGGTCGTCCGTCGTGCGAAAGCCCTGGGGAAAGTTGAGGTCGTTGTTGAAATACTTCGGCTGCACGTTGCCCGGGGTGTACTCCAGGGCGCCGGTGTCGACGTTGTAGTTGTAGTACGCGAAAGCGCCCGCGAGCGGATCCATGCCCGTGTGGCAGCCGATGCAGTTGTTCAGGAACAGCCGGCTGTCCCCGCCCGGGCTGCGGCTGACGTCCTGCCGTATGCGGTCGGGGGGAAGCTTCGGGTCGTGCATCTGCTCCATGTCGTTGCACATGTGATTGAGCAGCGTGAACCGGAACATTGCGCGGTTCGTGCCGGCGATGAAGAACGCTTCGGAGGCGGCGCGCGACGTCATTACGCCAGCGGTTGCGGTCGAAGGCAGTCCGTTGATCGACGACTGGGTCGTAGGGACCAGCGAGTCCCGCAGGCTGACTTCCTGCGCCTCGAGCTGCTCGTAATGGGCGTTGTTGTTCGCTGACGGCGCCGAGCTGACGGCGCCGGGCGACCCGACGTAGGTCAGGTCGGCGGACAACAGCGTATTGAACGGGACGTCGTCCCTGACCATCCCGATGACCGTTGCCATGTAGTCGTTGAGCGGCACGAAGACCGACCGGTCCCGGTTGGTCCACGGCGCCGCGAAATTCTTCAGCGTGACGTTGTAGAAGCTTTCGTCGTCCATCGCGACGTAGGCGGCATCCGTCGGATTCCCCGCCACGATGGCCGACTCCATCTGCGCGATTACGGCGTCGGACGGCGGTACGCCGGCCAGCCGGTCATGGATCCGGCGCGCCTGTTCCCGCGGTCCCGCCAGGGCAGGTGCGGCGATGGCGACGAGGAGCATTGCAGCCAGCGCGTTCTTGGCGAGGCCGGTGACCCCGTGGTACGTCCTTGTCCATGTCTTCATAGCGACTCTCATCACGAAAGTTCACGTCCGCCGCGTCACAATCCATCCTGATAGGACGCGCACGGACTGAAGTGCTGGGAGGGTGCCAAATTGCGCATGTATTCGCCGTGAATACATTCACAGGTTCCGCCACGCCCGCCCCGACCCGCCGCTCGTCTTCTGTTGTGCTTCTGCGGCGTCTGCAGGGGCTCAAGCAATAGGCGTGCCAGCAGTGTGAACGTCCGGCGTGCGGGCTCGATTTACGAGCTAATTGAAGGACTTGCCTTCGGGGGGTCGACCACGCCGTTCGTAGCGATATGTCAAGCGCTTGTCTCAACTACCCCACAGAAAGGCCACGCTTTGAATGTAAGTAATTGATTTTTATCGACAAGGCCCATGTCGCTGAAGCCCGACAGCCCTGTCGATACCCGACAATCGCAGTCAGACCCGGTGCAAGAGACTGAGTTGTATGCCTATATCGGCCGGGCGGGCCGGGTGCGGGGAAGGCCGTCGCCGGCCCGGATGCGCGGAAGGAACCCTTCATCCGGGCCGCGCGTGTCAGCGGGAAAGGAGGTGCGCCGCGATGCACGCTGTCGGACGAATACGACATTACACCGACCAGCGCGGGTCTTTTATACTGCACGCGGACACGGGACCCATCCGGCGCGATTTTCTCCTTGGCAGTACCCCCGGCCACCGGGGGCGGCAGGCTTTGTGATCGCGTTAACGGTACGGTCTTGCACCCGT
>DASUOE010000068.1:0-18617 GCA_036276805.1 Woeseiaceae bacterium
AAGGCCGGCGATACCGGCCAGATCGTGCGCCTCGGCGACGTCGCGCGCATCGAGCTCGGCGCCAGCAGCTACTCGCTGCGCTCGCTGCTCGACAACCAGCCCGCCGCCGGCATCGGCATCTTCCAGCGGCCCGGCTCGAACGCGCTCGACATCTCGAGCTCCGTGCGCGAGCGCATGGAAGAACTCAAAGCCGAGTTCCCGGAAGGCGTTGACTACGCGATCGTCTACGACCCGACGACCTTCGTGCGCGCGTCGATCAAGGCGGTGGTGAAGACGCTGCTCGAGGCGCTGGCGCTGGTCGTGCTCGTCGTCGTGCTCTTCCTCAAGACCTGGCGCGCCTCGCTCATCCCGCTCGCCGCGGTGCCGGTGTCGCTCATCGGCACGCTCGGCGTGATGGAACTGTTCGGCTTCTCGCTCAACACGCTGTCGCTGTTCGCGCTCGTGCTGTCGATCGGCATAGTGGTCGACGACGCGATCGTCGTTGTGGAGAACGTCGAGCGCAATATCCGCGAGGGGCTGAAGCCGGTCGCGGCGACGAAGCAGGCGATGCGCGAGGTTACCGGACCGATTATCGCGACGACGCTCGTGCTCGTGGCCGTGTTCGTGCCGACGGCGTTCATCAGCAGCCTGACCGGGCAGTTCTATCGCCAGTTCGCACTGACGATCGCGATCAGCACGGTCATCTCGGCGGTCAACTCGCTGACGCTGTCGCCGGCCCTGTCCGCGCTGTTGCTGAAAGAGCCGGGCGCTCGCCCGGACCGCCTGCAGCGCGGCATCGACCGCGCTTTCGGCTGGATCCTTCGCCCGTTCGACCGCTTCTTCGAGCGCTCGACGAAGCGCTACACCGCTGCGACTCGCCAGAGCCTGCGCCGGCCCGCAATCGCGTTGTCGGTGTACGCGGGCCTGATCGCGCTGACCTGGCTCGGCTTCACGCAGGTGCCGGGCGGGTTCATCCCGGCGCAGGACAAGCAGTACCTCATCGCGTTCGCGCAACTGCCGGAAGCCGCGACCCTCGACCGTACCGACGAGGTCATCCAGCGCATGGGGGAGGTCATACTCGAGCAGCCCGGCGTCGCGCACGCGGTGGCTTTCCCGGGGCTCTCCATCAACGGCTTCGTGAACGCGCCGAACGCCGGCATCGTATTCGTGACGCTGGACGAATTCGCGGATCGCCACGACCCGGCGCTGTCGGCCGGCGCCATCGCCGGCGCGCTGAACCAGCAGTTCGCGGGGATCCAGGAAGCCTTCATCGCGATCTTCCCGCCGCCGCCCATCATGGGGCTCGGCACGATCGGCGGCTTTCGGATGCAGATCGAGGACCGCGGCGGGCACGGTTACGCGGCGCTGTATCACGAGACGCAGAACCTCGTGCAGAAGGCCTGGCAGACGCCGGGACTGACCGGCCTCTTCTCCGGGTTCCAGGTCAACGTGCCGCAGCTCCACGTCCAGGTTAACCGCGAGAAGGCGAAAGCCCAGGGCGTCGATCTCGACGCACTCTACGAGACGATGCAGATCTACCTGGGCTCGCTCTACGTGAACGACTTCAACCGCTTCGGCCGCACCTACCCGGTGACGGCACAGGCCGACATGGACTTTCGCCTGCAGCCGGAAGACGTGCTGCAGCTCAAGGTCAGGAACGCCGACGGCGTGATGGTGCCGCTCGGCAGCTTCGTCACGCTCGAGCACAGTGCCGGCCCGGATCTCGTCCCGCACTACAACGGCTACCTCACGGCCGAGATCAACGGCGGGCCGGCGCCGGGTTTCAGCTCCGGCCAGGCGGAAGCGCTGATGGAGGAACTCGCCGCGACCGAACTGCCGAACGGCATGGCGTTCGAATGGACGGACCTCACCTACCAGCAGCAGCTCGCGGGGAACACTGCCGTGTGGATCTTCCCGCTGTGCGTGCTGCTCGCATTCCTGGTTCTCGCCGCGCAGTACGAGAGCTGGAGTTTGCCGCTCGTCGTGCTCCTCATCGTGCCGACCGTCCTCCTGTCGGCGATCGCGGGCGTGTGGCTCACCGGCGGCGACAACAACATCTTCACGCAGATCGGCCTCATCGTTCTCGTCGGCCTGGCCTGCAAGAACGCGATCCTGATCGTCGAGTTCGCGCGACATGCCGAAGAACACGGCAGCACGCCGTGGCAGGCGGTCGTCGAGGCATGCCGGCTGCGCCTGCGCCCCATCCTCATGACCTCGCTCGCATTCGTCATGGGCGTCACGCCGCTCGTGTTTTCGACCGGCGCGGGCGCGGAGATGCGCCACGCGATGGGCATCGCGGTGTTCTCCGGGATGATCGGCGTCACGCTGTTCGGGCTGTTCCTCACGCCCGTGTTCTACCTCGTGGTGCGCCGACTCGTCATGCGGCTCGAGGGCGCTCGGCGGGTGCCGGAACCGGAGGCCGCGTGATGAGCGCCGTATACTTGAGCGACATATACAGGGGAGTAATCGCCGCCGCGCTACTCGCCGCCGGCGGCTGCGCGGTCGGCCCGGATTACGCGACGCCGGACACGGCGCCCGCCGAGTTCCGGAACGCGGCAGAGGCGGAGTTCACGGCAGCGCCCGTGGAGGCGGAGTGGTGGCGTCGCTTCGGTGACCCCGTGCTCGACGACCTCGTCGCGCGGGCGCTCGCCGGCAGCCCCGACCTGCGCATCGCAGAGGCCCGTGTCGCGCAGGCGCGCGCGGTGTTCACCGAGCAGAAGCTCGACTACGCCCCGGCCGTGACGGCGCACGCCGGCCTGACGCGCCAGGATTCCCCGGTGCCGCAGTCGGGGTCCTTCGCGCCGGTGAATTACGACGTCTACGACGCAGGTTTCGACGCCGCGTGGGAACTCGACGTCTTCGGCCGCGTGCGGCGCGGCGTCGAAGCGGCGCGGGCGGACGCCGAGGCCGCCGAGGCCGATTACCGTGCCGCCGCCGTGCGCCTGTCCGCGGAGGTGGCGCGGGAGTATTTCGCGTTGCGCGGCGCGCAGCAGCGGCTCGACGTCGCGCGCGACAACCTCGAGAACCAGGCGGAAAGCCTGCGGCTAACGCGGGTCCGGCTCGAACTCGGCGTCGGCCAGGAACTGGACGTCGCGAGTGCGACCGCGCGGCTCAAGGAGACGGAGGCGCTCGTGCCACCGCTCGTACTGGCGGAGAAGCGGTCCGCGCACCGCCTGGCCGTGCTGCTCGGCCAGCGGCCCGGTGAACTCGATCCGGTGCTCATTCCGGCGGAGGCCAGGCAGCACATCGAGGCGATACCGATCGGCGACCCCGCGGACCTGCTGCGCCGGCGCCCGGACGTACTGGCCGCCGAGCGTCGCCTGGCGGCCCAGACGGCCCGGATCGGCGTGGCGACGGCGGACCTGTTCCCGCGGCTCAGCGTCACCGGCTTCGTCGGCTTCGTCTCGGGCAGCGCATCGAGCCTGGGCGACAGCGACTCGGAGGCCTGGCTTGTCGCGCCGCGGCTCGATTGGGCGGCGTTCGACCTAGGCAGTGCGCGTGCGCGGCTGCGCGCGGCCGAAGCCGGCGCGGATGCCGAACTCGCGGGCTACGAGCAGGTGGTCCTGCTCGCGCTCGAAGAAACCGAAAACGCGTTCGTCGCCTATGCCGAGGACCAGCGGCGCCTCGCCGCGCTCGTCGAGCGGGCCGGAGCCTCGCGCCGCGCGGCCGAACTCGCGCGCATCCAGTACGAGGAGGGTGCGACGGATTTCCTGCGCCTGCTCGACGCCGAGAGCACGGTACTCGACGCGGAGGATGCCGTCACGGCGGCACAAACTGCACTCAATACCGACGTCGTCGCGATCTACAAGGCGCTCGGCGGCGGCTGGAACCTGTAGGCGCCCGGTCCCGTGCAGCACCAGGCACTAACGGCCGGACCGGGACTCCAAGACAACGAAAGGGGGAGCAATCGTGTTTGACGACAAATCACCGGACGACATCGAGCCGGCCGCCGTGGGCGTCGGCATCGTCTTCGCGCTGCTCCTCATCGTCGCCATCGTCAAGCTCCTGTAGGAGCGGAGCTCGCGCCGCGAATTGGACGTGGCCGGGGGTCGCAACGACAACGTCGCGGTTGGAAAGGATGACGTTTCCAACGCGGTCGGAGCGCGCGAACAATTCGCGGCGTGACCGCCGCTCCTACGGCCACAAAAAAATCACCGCGAGGCCGGCGGCGATGGTCGCGCCGAATGCCGGGCCGACGATGCGGAACAGTTCACGGCCGCCGAGCACGCCCGCCGCGCCGGCCTTGAAGGCGAGGTTAGACAGCGTGGCGAGCAGAATGGCGCGCCAGGCGGTGTCGCCCTCGACGCGCTCCTGGTTGAACAGTTCCGCGACCGACAGCGTCAGCGCGTCCACGTCCGTGAGGCCGGAGATCAGTGCCGCCGCATAGATGGCGGTATCCCCGAAGTAATCCCGGACGAACGCGACCAGCAGCAGCACCAGCGCGTAGAGCACGCCGAACACGATTGCAGGCTTGAGCTGCGAGGGGTTCTTGTGTTCCGTCGGCTTGAGCGCGCTTTGCTGCATGCGGTAGTAGAGCCATACGCTGATGGCCGCCATCAGGGCGAAAACGGCCGCGAACGGCGGGATCAGTTGCGGCAGCAGGCCGCGTGAGACCGCCGCGATCTCGATGCCGACGCGAATCAGCACGATTGTCGAGGCGATGACGATGACGAGCGATGCCGTGCCCAGCGCATTCCGGTGTCCCTTGCTCTGGCGGGCGTAGCTGACTGTGGTGGCGGTGCTCGAAATGAGGCCGCCGAGGATACCGCCGAGCACGGTGCCGGCGCGCACTCCGACGATGCGGTACACGACGTACGCACTCAGGCTGATGCCGACGATCAGCACGACCATGAGCCAGATCTTGAACGGGTTCAGGACGTCGTATGGGCCGTAGGTCTCGTTCGGCAACAGCGGCAGGATGACGAGCGCAATCAGCACGAACTGGAAGATCGCGCGCACGTCGCCCTCGGACAGGTTGCCGACCAGGTGTTCGAGCCGGTCCTTGAGGTGCAGGAGCACGGCCGTGGCGCCGCCGAGTACGACGGCAGGCACGGTGTAGCCGGCAATGAGCATAGCGCCGATGCAGAACATGACGAGCGCCGCGGTTTCCGTAGTCTGGCCGGCCGGCGCATCGTCCTGGTCGTTCTCGGCCATCCAGTTACCGGTGATCAGGAGACCCGCGAGCCCGAGCAGCGCCGCGGCAACGATCCACCCGCCGAAGTCCCGCGCGAGCAGCGCGCTGATCGCACCGAGCAGGGTGATGAGCGTGAACGTCCGGATGCCCGCGAGTGGATGCTTGTCCCACTCGCGCTGCAGCCCGACGAGCAAGCCGAGGCCGATGGCAATGCCGAGCGGCTTGAACAGTTCCTCTTCCAAGCAGGTCCCCTGACGCGGCGATGCGGCCTATCATCGCACGCCGGCGCGTCCCTCTGCAGCCGCCGGCGTGCGGCAACCGGCCAGGGCCGTCCGCTTACTCGCCCCGTTTCTTCGCGCCGACGATGTCGAAGAACATGCCCGCCAGCGCGTTGATGCGCATGACCCTGAAGATCACCTCGGAATTAGAGATCGGGCGCACGCTGCGGACTTCGCGCAGTTTCGGCAGGAGCGCCAGCACCACGCCGCCGCGCACGAGCGTCGAGACGACGAAGACGCCGTACAGAGGGCTGAGCCACGCATAGTGCGTCCCGAACAGGCCGGCCTCCGCAGGGAGGACCGTTGCCAGGTAGCCGCCGAGCATCGCGCCGGCAAACGTCCCGACGGCCGCTAGCACGTTGTGCACGGCGAGGTAGGTGACGCGCCGGTCGGGGCGGATGAGGTCGTAGACGAAATTGCCGGCCGCGAGCGTGAAGCCGGCCCAGGAGAAGCCGCTCAGCGCCTGCACGCCGACGAGGTACCAGACGTCCGTCGAGAACGTCCAGAGAATCGGCATGAGCGGGATGAAGAGCCCTGTCGCGACCAGGATACGCCGGTTGCCGAACACGTCGCTGATGCGGCCCCACTGCGACAGCGTGAGGAACTGAGCCAGGATGGAGGCGGCGGAGTTCAGCGTGAACTCGAAGTAGCTGAAGCCCAGGTCGCGCAGCATGAACACGGTGAAGTAGGGCGAAGCGATCGCCACGCCGAACTGCATCAGCGCGAAGAACAACGAGAAACGGACGGCATTCGAACCTCGCAGCCGCCGCCACCAGTCAGCGCCGACCGGCAGCTCCAGCGCCGCGACGTGGCCGCCCGGATCGGTCATCCGCGCGAGCTGCCAGACCGAAATGCCGCGGGCGAACGCCGCCGTGAGGAAGAGCACGATGAACCCGGTAAGCGTGTGCCCGGCCGAGCTGAAGCCGTGCAGCGCGAGCCCGCCCGCGAATACCGCGCAAAAAGAGGTCAGCGACACGACGCGCGTGCGCAGGCCGAAGAACCGGCCGCGCCGTTTGCCGGGCACGATGTCGCCCATCATGCTGCTCCACTGCGGCGCGGCGAGATGGGCGCCGGCGTGATAGATCACGACGCTTGCAATGAGGAGCGGCACGGCGTGGTCCGGAAACAGCAGCGGCAATGACAGAATCGGCAGCCACATCACGCCCTGGAGGCTGGCGCCCGCCAGCACGATGCGCTTGCGGTGGCCCGTGATACGGCCGAGCCAGGCGGAGAAGAGCTGGGTCAGCGAGGCAAGCAACGGCGGGAGCGAGGCGAGCAGGCCGATTTGCGGTGCGCTCGCCTTCAGGAACAGGGCGAAAGCCGACACGTAGGTCTCGCCCACGCCGGTCATCGCGGCGTAGGCGCCGGCGTCCTTCAACGAATGCCTGAGTGACCGTTCGACCTCCGGGTCACGGCTGAATGCGGGCATGGCTTCCTGCAGTAGTTCGATGCAACGCGGCCAGAAGGCCGCGACCGTAGGAGCGGCGGTGACGCCGCGAATGGGACGTCGCCGGCAGCTCAAGCGGAGTTGTCCGCGCCGGATCGATCGGACCATCGCGGCCTCACGGCCCCTCCTGCGGGATGATCGTGGTTTTGCTGCCCGCGCGATAGCGAATGGCGCACATCCCGCCCGCGGCCCGGGCACGTCGCCGCAGGAGCGGCGGTCGTACCGGCGACAGGACGTGCCGGCCCGTTGCCGCCGGCGGCGGTCGACCCTAGACTGGGAGGGGCTGTTGTCCCCGGGTTCGCGGAGGGGCTGTTTCTCGAGGAGGAGGCCGGGCTTGGCCGGAGGTTTCGCAAAAGACGGTGCCGTGCAGGACCAGATCGACGCGTCCATCGAGGACGCGGTCAACCGTGCGCGCAGCCGCCTCGCGGAGGGCGAGGGCCGGTCGCACTGCGAGGCCTGCGGTGCCGCGATCCCCGAGGCGCGCCGCGCCGCCGTTCCCGGCGTCCGCTTCTGCATCCGCTGCCAGGCAGAGCGCGACGCGGCGGACCGCCCCGTCGCCGGCTATAACCGCCGCGGCAGCAAGGACAGCCAGCTGCGGTAAGCGCCCGGAACGGCACGACCGGCGTAACCCCTCCTCCTGCGGACAGGTTGAATGCAACGCTCGGAACTGGAACGCGCCGCAGTACGATTCATGTCGCTTGCGCACTCACGGTCGCAAACCGTCGCGACGGCCGAATCCTGCACCGCGGGGGCGCTCGTCAACCTGCTTGCGGAGACGCCACTCGCCGGTGAAACGCTGCAGGGCGGATTCGTCGTGTACACGAAGGACGCGAAAACCTCGGTCCTCGGCGTGCCTGCGGAGACGCTCGAGGAGCAAACCGCGGTCAGCGCGGCCGTGGCCGAGGCGATGGCGCGCGGCAGCCTCGAGCGTTCGCCCGCGGACCTCTCGATCGCCATCACCGGCGTCGCCGGACCGGAGCCGGACGAGGACGGTAATCCCGTCGGCCTCGTCTACGTCGCGGCAGCCCACCGGGACGGCCGTTGCCGGGTCATCGAGCACAGGCTGGGCGCCCGGCCGAAAGAGGCCATCTGCGCCGCCGCCATGCATTCCGGACTGGAGATGGCGAAGGACCTGTTGGAGCGGCCGTGAGGCCGCGAATGGTTCGCGCTGCCTGGCCGCGACGATAACGCCGTGGCATCCGGCCACATCCAATTCGCGGCGTAACCGCCGCTCCTACGGGAATACCGAGCGCAGGTGCTCGACGATCTCCGCGCAGCCGTCAATCAGCGGGTCGACGGCGGGGACGTGGTGCCGCTGCCGCAGTTCCTCGAGCCAGGATGCGCGCAGCTCCCGCGGCAGCGCGGACGTGTTGACCGAGATACCGACCACTCGCGCCTCTGGATTCGTCCGCCGCGCCAGCCGCTCGTGCACCTCGATGCATTCGGCGAGCGACGGCAGGGCATAGTGCTCCCAGCCGGAGACCGCCTGGCGGGTCGCATCGTGGCAGACGACGATCGCGTCCGGCTGCGAGCCGTGCAGGAGCCCCATGCTCACCCCCGAGTAAGCCGGGTGGAACAGCGACCCCTGGCCCTCGATGACGTCCCAGTGATCCGGGGCGGAGCTCGGCGACAGGACTTCCGCCGCGCCCGCGATGAAATCGGCGACCACCGCGTCGATCGGGATGCCTTCGCCGGCGATCATGATGCCCGTCTGCCCGGTCGCTCGAAACGTGGCGTCGACGCCGGCGTCACGGAGCGCTGCAGTCATTGCTAGCGCCGCGTATTTCTTGCCGATCGCGCAATCGGTGCCCACGGTCAGCAGCCGCAGGCCCGTGCGCTTGCGGCCCGTCCCGACCGGCAGGTTCGGCGGCGGGACGCGCACGTCGACGAGCCGCGCGCCGGAAGCCGCCGCCGCCGCGACCAGCGCGGCATTGCCGGTCAGGCGGGTGTGCAGTCCCGCCACCACGTCGAGACCCTGTTCGGCCGCCGCCCGCATCACCGCCCACCAGTCGTCCGGCACCCGCCCGCCGACCGGCGCGACGCCGACGATCAGGCTGCCGATGCCGGCGGCCGCGGCAGCGTCGATGTCCATGTCCGGCACGCCGAGATCGACCGCACCCGGCGACATCCGGAGCTGGCCCGCGACGGCGTCACGCCGCCACTGCACGATGCCGAGCCCGGTCTTCGCATAGGTCGGGTCGCCCTCGTCCCCGACGAGAATCAGGTAGGGTTGTTTCAGGACAATTGTCGTGAGTGTGGCGTGTGACGAAGACATACGGATGCGATTTTCAGGACCAGAGTGCGAACAGGCGAGCCAAGGATACGCCGATGAACGTGGCGATGGCGTAGCCGAACATGCCGACGAGAATGCCGGGCGCAACCAGCGCCTGCCAGCCCTTGCTCGCGGCCAGCGCCGCCGCCGGTGCCGGCCCGAGGATGCAGGCATTCGACGCGATCATGACTTCGGCGAGATCGAGCCGGAGCAGGCGGCCGACGGCGAGCAGCACGACGAAGTGCACGCCCACCATGACCAGGATGAACAGCAGGATCGGCAGCGCATCGCCGGCCACCTCGGCCAGGTTCGCGCCGGCGCCGATGCAGACGAAGAACAGGTACATGAAAAGCGTGCCGAGCTCGAAGTCCGACGACACGCGGAGAACGAGCGGGCGGCCGAAGTTTGCAACGACGAGAGCGAGCGCGGTCACGACGAGGATGAACCAGGAGTCGATGCCGAGCCATGCGCAGACGAGCTGGCTCACCGCGCAAATGACGATACTGAGCGCAAGCCCGTTGACGGCGCCCGGGAGGCTGAACGGCTCGGGGCTCGCGTAGGCGACCGCGCCGGCATCGCCGGCCGGCGGCGTCACCTCCGCGCCGATGAACCGGGACGGCAGGGCGTTGCGCAGGAAACGCACCGTCGGCAGCAGCATGAGCAGCAGCAGGAACACGACCGCCCCGGCGGCGTCGGCCGACAGCGCGGCCACGTAGATGCCCGAGTCGCGGATGCCGAGTGCTTCCGCCGTGGCGACGAAGTTGAGCGAACCCCCGATGTAGCTCGCGGTGACCGTACCGGCGATCGCCGCTTCCTCGGGCCCCATGTCGACGAGCAGCGTGCCCGCGCAGGCGCCAATGACCGTAGCGCCGGCCGCGATGAGGAACGCGACGAACATCGGTCCCGATTCTGTAACGATCGCGCGGAAGTCCGCGCGAAAGAGCAGGAGCGGCAGCGCTACCGGTACGAGGTAGCCGGCGACGGTGTCATAGAACGGCGCCGAGTGCGGCATGACGCCCAGGTTCGCGAGCGCCATCGGGAGGGCGAGCAGCAAAAGCGGGCCACCGAAGCGCTGGCCCCAGCGTGTGCGTTCGGCCCACAGGCCGAAGGCCACGATCGCCATGACGAGCGCGGCGAGTGACAGGGTATCGTCGGCCGGAATCCAGGACATCGGGATCAGTTCCGTGGCACGACCTGCAAGCGGCGCGACGCATGCCGACGGCAGCCATGCCATCGGCATGCGGGCAGGGCGGTGGCAGACGCCGCGCGCCGGGAGTCGTGTCGGGCGATGAGCCTAGTCGAAATTGAACCGCGCAATGGCGCCTACGGTTCGCGGCCGCGTCGGCGTCGCAAGGGAAGGCCCGGTAAAGCTCGCCCCGAAGTTGGTGTAGGCCCACTCGTCCAGCAAGTTCGTGACGTACAGTGCCAGGTCAACGGCGCCCAGGGTCACACCCGCACGCGCATCGACCACGCTGTAGCCGTCGATCGTCAGGCGCGGCGCAGACGGCTCCCAGAACGTGCCGTCGCCATCCGTATAGCCCGGGAATCCAACGGGCATGTCGCCCTTGTACCGCCAGGACAGGCCCACGTACGCGGGCACTGCTGCGACATCGAACCGGTAATCCACGTCGAGCGCAGATTGCCACTCCGGGCTGTTCGGCAGCTGTTCGCCATCGGCGCCGCCCAGGTCCGGTTCGTCGGCGGCAAGCTCGGCGTTCGTGTACGCCACCATGGCCTTGATCGTCAGCGCGTCCGTGGCCGCGAACGTCACCAAAGCCTCGGCGCCGCGACTGGCGGCCTGGTCCGCATTGCCCGCAACCTGCAGGCCGCCGCGGACGATGCCGATCTGGTAATCCTGCCAGTCGATGTAGAACGCGCCGAGGTCGTAACCGAGCCGTCCGTCGAGCACGGAGCCCCTGATCCCGGCTTCGAAGCTCGTGAGCGAATCCGCTTCGAAGAACGGGTTCGTCAACGGCTCCCCGCTGATCGGGTCGAGCAGCAGGAAGTTGGCGCCGCCGGGCCGGTACCCGGTGGCCACGCGGCCGTACACCGACGTATCGTCGCCAATTCTCCAGCGGGCGTTCAGGAGGTAGTTCGTCACCTCGTCCTCGATGCTGGTCTGCGGTATGGGCGCAACCAGCGGGCCAATGGCGTTCAGCACCACGTCGTTCGAGTAGTCCGCGTACCGGACACCGAGGCTCACGTCGAAATCGGGCGTGAAATAGAACGTGCCGGTTGCAAACGCCGATACCTCCTCGTAGTTCGACGGGAAGTTCGCAAAATAGAAGTCCTCCGGCGGCTGCGTGTCCAGCCGCTGGATATTGTGGCCTTCTTCATCGGTGTAATAGGCGCCGACGATCCACTCGAAGGATTCGTTCGACGGCGACGTCAGTCGCAGCTCCTGCGTGACCTTGTCGAAGCCGAGATCGCCGGTGAAGATGACCGACGTGTGCGGGGCATTGTCCGGGAAAAGAAAATCAGCGAAGCCCGCGTAGATCGCCGTGAGGTCCTGCGACTGCACGAACTGCAGTTCCTGCGAACTCGTCACCGAAGTCAGGGTGGCGAAACCCAGGTCGTAATCGATGGTGAGGCCGACGAGGCTGGCGTCGAATTCGCTCGGGTTGATGTCGGCCTCGCCGGTTTCGTACTCGCCGAACCACGGTTCGCCCTCGCCGACTCCCGGAAGCAGCTCACCGTCCGCGTAGTTCGCCTGGATGGTCGACACGCCCTCCTGCGTTGAATTCTGGTACAGGCCCTGGAGCGAAACGTCGAGCCGGTCGGTTATCTGCCAGAGCACGCTGCCGGACGCGCCGTAGTACTCGTAATCGTCCCATCCCTCTCGCGGTATGGCGACGTTGTCGATGTAGCCCTCGGCGTCGCTCCAGAAGCCGGTGAAGCTGACGCCCAGCGTGTCGGTGGCCACCGGGCCGTTGCCATTGACGCGATACACCTGGTTCATGCCGCCGCCGCTCGTATCCGACAGGTCCGCGGATACGCTGCCCGTCCATTCATCGAGCGAGGGGTCGCGGGTGGCGTATTTCAGGATGCCGCCCATGGCGCTGGCGCCGTACAGAGTGCCTTGCGGGCCCTTGAGAACATTCAGCGAGTCGATGTCGAGCAACGTGCCATCGAGCGGGGCCGGCGTGGTGTACACCGTCGACGAACCGAACGGGATTTCGTCGACGTAAGTCGCCACGCCCGCCGCCAGCACGGCATTGATGCCGCGGATGTAGACCTGGTTATTGAAGTTTGCGCCGGTATCGACGACCGAAACGCCGGGCACGAATCCCAACACCTCGGGCAGCCCGTTGAGTCCAGCATCGGCCAGCGTGCCCACGTCGAGGACCGTCACGGCGACCGCCGCATCCTGCAGGGATTCCTCACGCCGCGACGCGGTCACGGTGATTTCCTCGAGTACGGTGTCTCCCTGCTGTTGCGCCGCGACCGACGCCGGAACGAGCGGCACGGCCGTCGACAGAACTCCCAATCCGATCGTAAGTGCGATGTGAGCGTTCGACTTGCTCATAAGTGATTACCCATCCCGAATGGCTGATTTCTGACGCGCACGTATCTCCCCCGCGCGGCACCCGGGTGCAATACTAAGGCCGCGCCCGTGCCGGGCATTAGTCAGATTCGGCCGTTTACTGTGCCGAATCGGCAGGGACAGCCGCGGCTGCGGCGGCAGGCGGGATGCGCTCAGGCGCTGCGCGCCCGGCGCCACTCCTTCGGGGTAGCTCCGGTGTGCCGGCGGAAGGCACGGGAAAACGCCGAGTGGTCCTCGTACCCGACGATGCTGCCGATCTCGGAGATGGAATGGCGGTTGTCGCGCAGCAGCAGGCGCGCTGCCTCGATCCGCTTCTCGATGCAGAACTGCATGACGGAGGTGCCGTGCATCGACTTGAAGCCGCTCTTAAGCCGCGTCTCGGATATGCCGAGCTGCTGGGCCAGTTCCGGCAACGGCGGCGGATCGGCGTAATCGACGCTCAGGATCGCGCGGGCGCGCCGGATCTTGTCGCCGCAGGGAAGGTCGAGGTCCAGCGGATCGCGGTCCGGGAGCGCCTGGCTGTTGCGGAGGATCTGCAGCCCGATGCACAGGAGTTCGTCGAACTTCGCCGACATCCAGTGGCCGAGGAGGCTGCCGGACACGGGCAGGTGGAAGCACGACCAGATCGCGTCCCGGTGCACGTCCTCGAGGAAGAAGACCCGCTGCCGGGGTTTCGTGTGCCGGCCGGACAGTATCTCGCGTAACCACTTCGGGTAGGCCGCCGCCGGCTCGGCGAAGCGCTCGAGCAGCGTCGAGAGCGTCGTGTGCACGACGACGTGCCGGATGTGCACGTTCGTCTTCGGCATGCGGTAGGTCGTTTCCTCGCGTGGCACGGCACTCACGATCAGCGCCGGGCCGAGGTCGTGAACGTTCTTGCGCTTGCCCAAGAACTCGGAGCGCTTCACCGTGGAGACGAACTGGAAGCTGATGATGTCCGCGACCTCGTTGCGCAGCACGCAGGCCCGGTCGAGGCAGGCGTCGTCGATCTCGATCATGCAGTCGGCATCGATGCGATAGCACAACAGACCCTCAACGCCGGTGCCCTCCAGGTCCTGGATGAAATTGTGGTCCGGCGTGGACGCGAAGCGCGTGATGCGGCGCGCCCTGCGGAACAGGGCCGCCAGGCGCGCACGCGGCATCTCGTCCGGGTCGAAACCCGGTTCGACTTCCACGATGTACTCGTCACCGAAGTGCATTCGAAGGGGTGCTCCCGTGACCTTGCGGACGCCGCGAGGCGCTGCGCGACCTGCCGCCGTCCATGGCTGCCGATAGCAGCCGATAGCTGCCGAATCGGCACATTATGATGGCGCTTCGGCCTAACCCGCAAATGCGGTGGGCGGCTATGATCCCGGCATCGTTTTGGCGGGACTCGGACGGAAGGCACACATGGGCAGACTGGCTCGGCGGCTCTGCGCCGCGGTATTGCTGTTGATTCTGGGTGCGGCGGCCGCGGCGGCGCCGGGCAGGCTCCCCGACGCAGCGACGCTCGAAGCGTTCATGGACGGCGTCGTCAGGCCGCTCATGAAGGACAATAACAGTCCCTCCGGGACCGTCGCCATCGCAGAGGGCGGCGAGCTCATCTTTGTTAAGGGCTACGGCTACCAGGACATCGAGGCCGGCGTCCCGGTCGATGCCGCGGAGACCCTGTTCCGCCCGGGCTCGGTGTCGAAGCTGTTCACCTGGGTCGCGGTGATGCAGCAGGTCGAGGCGGGCAAGCTCGACCTCGACGCCGACGTGAATACCTACCTCGAGAATTTCCAAATCCGCGACACTTTCGAGGAGCCCATCACGCTGCGGCACGTGCTCACGCACACGACGGGCTTCGAGGACGGCGCACTCGGCTACCTCATCATCGACGACCCGGAACGGATCATGCCGCTCGCAGAGGCGATGGAGCGCTACCAGCCGGCCCGCGTGAACCCGCCCGGCGCGCAGACGGCCTACTCGAACTATGCCACGGCGCTCGCCGGCCTCATCGTTGCGAACGTGTCGGGGCTGTCCTTCAACGAGTACCTCGAACAGAACATCTTCGAACCACTCGGTATGGAGAATTCGACGTTTGCAGAGCCGCTGCCGGAATCGCTGGCGGACCAGATGGCGAAGAGCTACTCCGTCGAGATGGGCGCCTTCGTCGACCAGCCCTTCGAGATCATTTCCAATTTCGGGCCGGCCGGTGCGATGTCGGCAACCGCTACGGACATGGTGCGTTTCGGGCAGGCCATCCTGAACGGCGGTGAGCTGGACGGCAACCGGATCCTCGGCGAGGAAACGGTGGAGACGATGCTCACCCGGGCATACACGCACGACGACCGGCTCATGGGCATGGCGCTCGGCTTCTACGAGCAGGACATCAACGGTTTCCGCGTGGTCGGCCACGGCGGCGATACGCAGTATTTCCACTCCTTCCTCGGCATCGACCCGGCGAACGAACTCGTGTTTTTCGTGAGTTTCGGCGCCGGAGGCGGCAGCACCGTGAGGAGCGTGGTCACGACGGCGCTCTACAACGAGTACTTTCCCGAGGAGCGGGCGCGGCCGGAACCGCCGGAGGATTTTGCCGAGCGCGCCGGCCGCTATGCCGGGGCGTACGCGTTCTGGCGCAGCAACTTCTCGAAGATCGAGAAGGCCTTCGGCCTCGCGAACGTCGTCCAGGTGGCGGCGACGCCTGAGGGCACGCTCGTCGTCGCCTTCGCCGACGCAGCGAAGCAGTACGTAGAGGTCGAGGAAAACCTGTTCCGTGAGCTCGACCCGAACATCTCCCTGATCGCGGGCATCGCCCCGCCGCTCATGGCGTTCCAGGAGAACGAAGACGGCGAAATCACCGGCTTCGTCCTCGATGGCCTGCCGTTCATGTCGCTCCGGAAGCTCCCGCTCGTCGCGACGCCGTCCTTCAACTACGCGCTGCTCGCGCTCTCGATGCTGGTGTTCCTGGGAGTCGTGTTGCGGCGCTGGTTCCAGCGGGCGGCGCTGCGGCAGGAATCCCTGCCCGAGAGGACGGCGACCCGGGCTGCCGTCTGGGCGTCGGCCGCGAACCTGCTCGTCGTCGTCGCCGGCGTGATCGTAATCTCCATCGTCCAGGAAGACCTGTTCGGCGGCATTCCTGTTCTGTTCAAGCTCTGGCTGGTGCTGCCCGTGGTCGCAACGCTTGCCGGGCTCTACCTGGCCTGGCGGGCTGTCGGCGTGTGGCGCGATCGCCTGTACGGCGGCGCCTGGCCCCGCGTGCGCCATACGGTCGTGGCCCTGTGTGCGCTGTTCATGTGCTGGTTCTACTGGTACTGGAACATCCTCGGCTACCAGTACCTCACCTGACGCAATATGCCGCGGCGCACACTGACGGCGGCCACGGAGTCGTGGGACTTCCGTGAGCCGTTCACGATCACCGGCTACACGTTCACGACCTCCGATTTGCTGGTCGTCAGCGTGACCGAGGACGGCAGCACGGGTCGCGGCGAAGCCGCCGGCGTCTATTATCTCGATGAGACCGGCGAGAGCATGCTCGCCGACGTCGAGAAGGTGCGCGCCGCCATCGAGGCCGGCGCCGACCGCCTCGAACTGCTGGAGCTTTTGCCGCCGGGCGGCGCACGTAATGCACTCGACTGTGCGCTCTGGGACCTCGAAGCGAAGCACGAACGGACGAACATCTGGGCCTTGACGGGAATCGAGCCGGGCGTGACGCGCAGCGTACTCACCATCGGCATCGGCACGCCGGAAGCCATGGCCGCCGCAGCAAAGACACTCGACACGAACCGCATCAAGGTGAAGCTCGACGCACATCAGCCGGTGGAGCGGCTGTCTGCGGTACGCAAGGCGAGACCGGACGCCGAGATCGTCGTCGACGTCAACCAGGGCTGGACGTTTGCACAGTTGCAGGAGGTGGCGCCCGTGTTCGCCGGGTTCGGCGTCGCGATGATCGAGCAGCCTTTGCCGCGCGGCGGCGACGCAGAGCTCGAAGGCTATCGCTCGCCCGTGCCGCTGTGCGCCGACGAATCCTGTCTGTGCCTCGCGGAATTCGAGGCCGCGGCGCGCCGCTACCAGGTCATCAACATCAAGCTCGACAAGTCGGGCGGCCTCACCGAGGCCCTGGAACTCGCGCACCGCACGCGGGAGCGCGGCCTCGCCGTCATGGTCGGCAACATGATGGGCACATCGCTCGCGATGGCCCCGGGCTACGTGGTCGCCCAGCTCTGCCGCTTCGTGGACCTCGACGGCGCGACGTTCCTGAAGAGCGACCGCGAGGCTGCCATGACCATCCGGCACGGCGTGGTGTCGAAGCCGCGGCCGGAGCTGTGGGGCTGAGGCGGCGCCGCGCCGGCGGACGCGGATGAAGGCGTCGGCGTTCACACGGTACTGGCTGCCGGGGCTGTTGCTCCAGTCCGTCGTAGTCGGCGGGGGGTACGCCACCGGCCGCGAACTCGTGGAATTCTTCCTGGGCGCAGGGCCGGTCCACGGCCTGCTCGGGATGCTGGTGTCGACCGTCCTGTTCAGCGCCGCCGCCGTCCTGAGCTTCGAGCTCGCACGGCTTTCCGCGAGCTTCAACTACCGCAGCTTCTTCGGCGTCCTTCTCGGTCGCGGCTGGTTTCTCTACGAGATCGCCTATTTCGTGCTCGGCCTGCTGGTGCTGGCCGTCGTGGCCGCCGCCGCCGGCGAGATCGTCGCCGCGAACCTGGGCTGGCCCCGCGTGGCGGGCACCGTGCTCCTGATCGGGGCCATCGCCCTGCTGGTGTTCCGGGGTTCCGCGTTGATCGAGAAGGTGCTCGCCGGCTGGTCCTTCGTTCTGTACGCCACCTATGCCGTGCTGCTCGCCTGTTACCTGTGGTTCTTCGGCGATACCGTGCCTGCGGCGTTCGCCGCCGAGCCGCCGGCGGTCAACTGGTTCGGCAACGGCGTGCGCTACTTCGGCTACAACGCCGCCATCATCCCGCTCATCCTGTTCTGCGTGGCGCACCTCGATACGCGCCGCGATGCCGTGACCGCCGGGCTGCTCGCCGGCCCGCTCGTCATGCTGCCGGCGGCCATGTTCTTCGTCGCCATGTCCGCATCCTACCCGGAGATCCTCGCGGAGGCCGTGCCCGCGGACTTCATGCTGCAGCGCCTCGATTTCGGCTGGCTCGCCGCCCTGTTCTATGTCGTCGTGTTCGGCACCTTCGTCGAAACGGGCGCAGCCTTCGTCCACGCCCTGAACGAACGCGTGGCGCTGCGTTTCGAGGCGCGGCAGCGCCGCATGCCGCAATGGTTCCGGCCGGCGATCGCCACGGGCGCGCTCGTGGCGGCGGTCGTGCTGGCCGCGAGCTTCGGCCTCGTCGAACTCATCGCCAGGGGCTACGGCACGCTCACGTGGCTCATCATCCTCGTGTTCATCGTGCCGCTCGGCACCGTCGGAATCGTGAAGATACGCCGCCTCGCGGCCGCAAGCGGCTGAAACGGCCCGGGAGATTGCCATGCATTTGCCGAGAACCAGCCTTACCCCGTTCGCCGTGGCCGCCGTCCTGCTTTCGGCGAGCGCCGCGGCCCGGCCGCCAACCGCGGCTATCGACGACGTCGTCGAGCGGGCGATGGACGTATTCGACGTACCCGGACTCGCCGTTACGGTCGTGCAGGGCAACGACCTGCGACATGCCGCCGGCTACGGCGTGCTCGAGGACGGCAGGCCGGAGAAAGTCGATGCCGATACCCTGTTCCGCATCGGCTCGGTTTCGAAGGCTTTCACCGCGGCGGCCCTGGCGCTCCTCGCCGACGAAGGCAGGCTCGCGTGGGACGACCGCGTGATCGATTACCTGCCCGAGTTCCGCCTGTCCGACCCGTGGGTGACGCGGGAATTCACGATCCGCGACCTGCTGACGCATCGCAGCGGCTTGCCGCTCGGTGCCGGCGATCTTTTGATGTTTCCGGATGGCAACGCGACTCCGGCCGAAGTAGTGCAGGCGCTGAGGCACCTCAAACCGGCAACCAGCTTCCGCTCGGAGTTC
>DASUOE010000069.1:0-15641 GCA_036276805.1 Woeseiaceae bacterium
ACGCCGATCCGGCCGTATCGGGTGTCCCAGGCGCGGAAGCCGAGGTCGCCGGGCGTGAAGTAGAATTTCTCGTAATAGCGCGGGTCGTCGGGAATGTGCATCTTGCGGTACATGCCGACGTAGCCCTGCGCGCCGTCCACCACTGCGACGGTGTTGTGGTAAAGGCCGGCCGCGCGCCGTTCGAACAGGCTGACGATGACCGTGACGCCTGACGACTTCGCGATGGCGGCGAATCGCGCCGTCGTGGGGCCCGGGATCGGCTCCGCGAGGTCGAAGAATTTCGCGTCCTCGGTCTGGCAGAAGTAGCGCGAGCGGAACAGTTCCGGCAGGCAGACGACGTCGGCGCCGCGCTCGATCGCCTGCTCGGTCATGCGCACGGCCTTGTCCGTATTTTCAGCCACATCGTCGGAGCAGCGCATCTGCACCACGCCGATCCGCACCGACTTGTCGCTCTTGCGCTGGTTCATCTCGTCTCCTGGCGGTCCGCAGCAGTCCCGCCCGTTCAGCGGGTCTGCTCCGGGACCGTTTCGCCCTCGTAATAGGTCTGCTTGTCGAAAAACGCCATGTACCGGTCGAGGATCTGCATGCCCCGCTTCGGCCGCACCGCGTCGGCGTCGATCTTCTGCTTGATCAGGTCCTGCATCCGGCGCCGCAGGTCGTTCGGGAAGTACTGGACCTGCGCCAGCATGTCGTGCACCTGGCTGCCGGGGATCACCTTCTCCAGCCAGAAATTGTTCTCCTCGTCGGCGTCGCCGTAGATGTGCACTTCGGTGACCCGGCCGAACAGGTTGTGCGCGTCGCCCATGATGTCCTGGTAAGCGCCCGTGAGGAACACGCCGAGGTGGTACGCTTCGCCCTCGCGGATCGGGTGCAGCTCGAGGTAGCTCTTGTCCTCGTTCGCCGACACGTACTGGCTCACCTTGCCGTCGGAGTCGCAGGTGAGGTCCACGAGTATCGTCCGGCGCGTCGGCCGTTCATCGAGACGCGCCAGCGGCATAATGGGGAAGGGCTGGTCGATGGCCCAGTGATCCAGCATCGACTGAAACACCGAAAAATTGCACAGGTACTGGTCGGCGAGCAGCTCCTCGAGCTGTTGCATCTGCACCGGGGCGGGGTCCGGGTCCAGCGCGCGCATGCGCGTGAGCAGTGCCGAGCAGGCGCTCCAGTACAGCCTCTCGACGCGCGCGTTGTCCTCGAGCGAGAGGTAGCCCATGCCGAAGAGCGCCGAAGCTTCCTGGTGCACGCCCTCGACGTCATGGTACGCCTCGACCAGCGCTGCGATGCCCTCGTTGCCGGCGTCCTGCCGCAGCCACTCGAGCGTCCCGTACAACGCCTGCACGAGGCGGTGCGATTTCGCGGGCGGCGTGTAATCGGGGCCGGCACGGTCCTTGCGGAAGGCGCCGAGCGTCTCGACGACCAGTACCGAGTGGTGTGCCGTCATGGCGCGCCCGCTCTCGGACACGAGCACCGGGTGCGGCACGCCGCGCTCGTCGCACACCTCTTTCACCGCGTAGACGATCGTGTTCGCATATTCCTGCAGGCTGTAGTTGATGCTCCCCTCGTCGAAGTCGCCCGTATAATTGACGCCGACTCCGCCGCCGACGTCGAGGTAGCGTACGGGGACGCCGCGGGCATGGAGTTCCGCGTAGATCTGCGCCATCTCCTTGGCGGCCGAGCGCAGCTGCTGGATCTCGGTAATCTGGCTGCCGAGGTGGAAGTGCAGCAGCACGAGCGATTCCCGCGCATTCTCGCGCTCGAGCGCCTCGACGATGTCGATGAGCTCGGGAAGCGAGATGCCGAACTTCGAACGATAGCCGCCGGACGCCGCCCACTTGCCCGCGCCGCTCGTGCGCAGGCGGATGCGGACGCCGAACGGCGCGCGCGTCTCCTCGCGCGCGGCGATTGTCATGAGCTGTTCGAACTCGACGAACTTCTCCATCACCGGGATCACGTTCTTGCCGAGCGACTGCGTGGCAACGATCAGCGCGAGCATTTCCTCGTCCTTCACGCCGTTGCAGACGAGCAGGCTGTCATCGCTCTCGAGGTGCGGGATGGTCGCCACGAGCTCGGCCTTCGAGCCGCACTCGAGCCCGAGGCCGAACGGCTTGCCGGCGTCGATCACCTCCTCGAGTACTTCGTGGAGCTGGTTGACCTTGATCGGGTAGACGCCCCGGTACAGGTTGCCGTAGGCGCTGTCCTCGATGGCCGTCGCAAACGCCCGGTTCAGGCGCCGCACGCGCGCGTGCAGTATGTCCTGGAACCGCAGCAGCAGCGGAAAGCGGATATTCCGCGACTGCGTCTCCGCGAGTACGTCCTGGATGTCGATCGTGAGGTCGTTGCCGTCGATCGGTCGGACGACGACGTGGCCGGCCTCGTTGACGTCGAAGAAGCCGTCGCTCCAGGCCGGGATGCGGTACAGCGCCCGCGCATCCGCAATCGTCCAGCCGTCAGCTACCCTCATCCCGGCTGCGGCCGCCGGTTCAGCGGCCGAGGACATCGGCGAAGATGAGCGGTGCGACGATGGTCGCGTCCGATTCGATGATGAACTTCGGCGTATCTGCGGAGAGCTTGCCCCAGGTGATCTTCTCGTTCGGGACCGCGCCGGAGTACGAGCCGTAGCTGGTCGTCGAGTCGCTGATCTGGCAGAAGTAGCCCCAGCGCGGGATGTCGGTTTTTCCGAGGTCCTGCTCGAGCATGGGCACCACGCAGATCGGGAAGTCCCCGGCGATGCCGCCGCCGATCTGGAAGAAGCCGATGGACGACGAACGCGTGATGCGCTCGTACCACTCCGCGAGCATGATCATGTACTCGATGCCGCTGCGGACGGTGTGCACGTTGCCGATTTCGCCGGTGATGCAGTGCGACGCGTAGATGTTCCCGAGCGTAGAGTCCTCCCACCCCGGCACGATGATCGGCAGGTCGCGCTCGCACGCGGCGACCAGCCAGCTGTCGCGCGGATCGATCTGGTGGTGCTCGTCGAGGCGCCCGGAGCGGATCATCCGGTACATGAACTCGTGCGGAAAGCAGCTCTCTCCGGCCGTATCGGCTGCCTGCCACAGGTCGAGTATGACGTGCTCGATCCGCCGGATCGCCTCTTCCTCGGGTATGCAGGTGTCCGTGACGCGGTTCAGGTGCCGCGAGAGGAGCTCTTCCTCGTCGCCGGCCGTGAGCTCGCGGTAATGCGGCACGCGCACGTAGTGATCGTGCGCCACCAGGTTGAAGATGTCTTCCTCGAGATTCGCGCCCGTGCAGCAGATCGCGTGCACCTTTTCCCTGCGGATCATTTCCGCGAGCGACAAGCCGAGTTCCGCCGTGCTCATAGCGCCCGCCAGCGTCACCAGCATCTGCCCGCCGCCGTCGAGATGACGGCTGTAGCCGTCCGCGGCATCGACGAGCGCGGCCGCGTTGAAGTGCCGGTAGTGATGACGGATGAAGTCGCGAATGGCGGTCATGCAGGATCTCCGCTCGGGGATGGGCTGCGGCGGGGAGGCCGGGCCGCCTATTTAAACACAGGTACCTGCTGGCTCAAGCAGTGAAAGGTCCCGAGGCCGAGCACGAGGTCCGTGCAGTCGATGGCCGCGACCTTGCGCCCCGGGAAGCAGGCGGCGAGTACCTGGCGCGCCGGTTCGTCGGCGGGGTCGTCGAACGCGGGCATCACGACGGTGCGATTGCCGATGTAGAAGTTCGCGTAACTCGCCGGCAGGCGGTCGCCCTGGTACACGACCGGCGCCGGCATCGGCAGCTCGAGGACCCTGAGCGGGCGCCCGTCCGGCAGGCGCACGGTGTCGAGGCGCTCGCGGTTCTCCGCGAGGGCGTCGTGATTCTCGTCGCCGCGGTCCTCCTCCAGGACGGTCACGACCGTGTCCTCGGCGACGAAGCGGGTTAGGTCGTCGACGTGCCCGTCGGTGTCGTCCCCGACGATCCCGTCGCCGAGCCAGACCACCTGCGTTACACCGAGCTCGCCCCGCAGGCGGTCCTCGATCTCCGCCTGCGACAACGTCGGGTTGCGGTTCGGGTTCAGGAGGCAGCTTTCCGTCGTCAGGAGCGTGCCGGCGCCGTTGACGTCGATCGAGCCGCCCTCGAGGACCATGTCGATACCGCGGCAGGGCACGTCGAGTGCCGCGGCCATCTGCGGCGGAATCGCGTCGTCGAGGTCGTATGGCGGGTATTTGCCGCCCCAGGCATTGAAGCCGAAATCGAGCGCCAGGCCCTCGACGGCGGCGCCGTGCCGGCGCGTGACGAAAATCGCGCCGTGATCGCGGCACCACGCGTCGTTCGTCGGGAAGCGGTGAAAGCGGATGTTCACGGCGTTCGCGCGCCCTTCGAGCAGGCCGGCGACGTGCCGCTCGTGCGCGGCATCGAGGACGTTGATGCGCACGATTTCGTCGGCGGCCAGGGCGGCGACGAACCGGACCATCACCGGTTCGACGGGTTCGAACTTGCCGGGCCAGCTCTCCCGCTTGTGCGGCCACGAGAGCCACGTGCACTGGTGCGGCGCCCATTCGGCGGGCATGGCGAAACCGGTGAGCGCCGCCGACGGGCCGGGCGCGGGAGCCTTTGCGGCCTTATCGGACTGGTTATTAGCGGGCGGCATCTGCATGCGGGCATTGTACGGACGCGCCGGCCCGGCCGCATGCCTGGCCCGGGGCCCGGGGCCCGGGGCCCGCGGCCCGCGGCCCGCCGCCGCCGCGGCGAGCGTCAGCGACGCAGCACGGGCGCGAGCTCGCGGACGAGCGCGGCGGCATCGGCGCCGAGTTGCGCGAGCGGCCTGCCCGGGCGATACAGCGCGGAACCCGTACCGATCGCCGCAACGCCGGCGGCGAGCCATGTTTGCGCGTTCGCCGCCGTGATGCCGCCCACGGCGACGATCGCGACGCCGGGCGGCAGGACGGCCGCGAGTGCGCCGACGAAGCCTGAACCGATGACCGATGCCGGGAAGAGTTTCAGGTGGCGCGCGCCGGCGCGCACTGCGCAGAGCGCCTCGGTGGGCGTGGCGATACCGGGCACGGCATCGAGCCCCAGCGCCAGCGCCGCGCGGACGACCGAGGTGCGGATGTCGGGTGCGACGACATAGTTGCAACCCGCGGCAGCGACCGCGGCGACGTCGCGGGGGGTAAGTACCGTGCCCGCGCCGATCGCCGCGCGTCCGCCGCAGGCGGCCACGAGGCGTTCGATGCTCGCGATCGGCGCCGGCGAATTGAGCGGCACCTCGATCGCGGCGATGCCCGCGCCGATCAGGACGTCGGCGACGGCCACTGCTTCGTCCGGCTGCACGCCGCGCAGGATGGCGACGACGGGCATTGCCTTGAGCGCGTCATCGAGCCGCATGCAGGTCCGCCGTTGTGCGCGAGCGCAGCGCCCGGCAGGCGTTCAGGCCGCGCAGTGTGCAGGCTTCGCCATCGAGCACGCGGTTCGCGATCCCGAATGCATCCAGGGCGCGCGCGTACAGCGCCGCGAGATTTGTGTCGCCGACGACGAGCACGGGCGCGGACACGGCGTGCGTGTCTCGCCAGCGCGCGCCGACGTCGCGTACGTCTGCGGCGATGAGGATGCCCGACAGGTACGCCGGCGCTCTGGCAGGGGCGAGTTCGCCGCGCACCTGCCGGCAGCGCACGGCAAACAGCGCTTCGGCCTGCGCCAGCGCGGCGTTCGCGCGGAGCAGTTGCACGCCATCGTCGAACGCGTTCAGGTCGACGGTAATCGCGTCTGACGACAGCGGCGCATCCGCGCCTGCATCGCCGCGCGCGACGAGCACGCTGTGGCGGCACAAGAGGTCGTACAGTTCACCCTGCATCGACGTCGCGAACTGCGCGATCGTTCCATCGGCGACCAGCACCCACTTCGTGTGGGTGCCAGGCAGGCACACGAGCCGGCGGCCGGGGCCGACGTCGCCGCCTGCGAGCGCGCCCAGCACCTGCACTTCCTCGCCGCGCATGATGTCGCGGTAGCCGAACTCGTTCAGCGAGGACGCGCCGGGCAGGACGGTGATGCGGAACCGGTCGAGGTCGAACGAGGTGCCGGCCGCGGCGTAGGCCTCCCAGTCGCAGGGACAGGAGATATAGCCGGTTTCCCGCCAGCCGACGTTCGCCCCGACCATGCCTGCCAGGACAGCGTCCTGGGGCCCCTCCGCCAGCGGCAGGCGGGCGGCGGTTTCGCGAAACGTGGCGGCGAAATCGGCGGTGAACTTGATGCCGGGGCCGGCCGCGGCGGCGATGCGCACGGGCCCTGACAAGGCGTCGGCTTCGCACAGGTACAGGCGCAGCCTCGAGGTACCCCAGTCGCCCAGTATCGTACGCGCCGATGTCCGCGCAGACGTCCGCGCGGCAGTGCGCGGGACCGCGTGCGGCCGTTCGCTCATTGCGGCCGCTCTATGCCAAGCGGCGCGCCGGTGTAGACCGCCAGGACGTCGGGCGGCGGGTCCGCGTCGGGCGGCGCGGAGGGGCCGTCCACCCAGCGTACGGCGACGCTCCGCTCCCCGGCCATGCCTTCGAACGCGCCGATGCGCTCGCCGAGCGTCACCGTGCCGGTCGCGTCGTCGTAGCGCACCGGGATGCGCGACCACGCGCCATCCTCGTAGGCGTAGGAGAGGCCGTCGTCCTCGTAGATGTCGAAGGCGCCGTCCGCGCCCGTATAGACGTGCAGCGTGAGCGGCGCATTCAGGCTCTCGCCGGTGTGCCGGATCGACGGCCCCGTGGGCAGGATCGCGCCGGCGCGCACGAACAGGGGCATGCGTTCGAGCGGCGCCGCGGCCTCGATCGTCTGCCCGCCGGCGTGGCGTGCGCCGGTGTCGAAGTCGTACCAGTCCGTGCCGGCCGGCAGGTACACGCTGCGTGCGCGCGCGCCGGATTCGAAGACGGGATTGACGAGCAGCGCCGGACCGAAGAGGTACTGCGTCCGGACATCCCGCGCCGCCGGGTCGTCCGGGAAATCCATGTTGAGCCCCCGCATCATCGTGCCGTCGCGGTGATACGCGTCGCCCGCCAGAGTGTAGATGTAGGGCATCAGCCGGTAGCGGAGTTTCGTATAACGGACGAGGCTCCCATAAACCGTGCTGCCCGCATCGGCGAGATTGAAGATCTCCCGGTACGGGTTCTGGCCGTGCGAACGGAACAGCGGCGCGAACGCGCCGAACTGGAACCAGCGCAGGTTGATCTCCTGCCACTCGTCGCGATGTTCCGCCGGCATGCCGCTGTAATGGCCGACGGCACCGGCTGCGGTCCAGCGGTAATGGTCCTCCGGCGTAAACCCGCCGATGTCGAACGTCCAGTACGGCATACCGGAGAGGCCGACGCTCACGCCCGCGGCGATCTGCTCCTCGAGGTTCGACCAGCGGGTGACTATGTCGCCGCTCCAGATTGCGGCGCCGGTGCGCTGGATGCCGCCGAAGCCGGACCGGGTGAGGATGAAGCTGCGCTTGCCGGGGTCGGCCGCCCGGTCCCCGCGGTGCACGGACTCGGCGTGCGGCAGCGCATAGGCATTGAACAGTTCGGCGCCGGTGCCCAGCGCGTTCGGCGTCAGCATGTCCTTGCGGTGTTCGAACGATAGGTTCGAGTGCATGTCCGGTTCGACGGCGTCCAGCCACCAGGCGTCGAAGCCGTGCACGTCGAGCGAGTCGCGAACCTGGTTCCAGTAGATCCCGCGGCACCCGGCATCGAAGGCGTCGTAAAATGCGTTGAGATAGCCCGGCCCGATCCAGTCGAGATTGCGCTCCTCGATGTTCTTGTTGAACATGCAGCCGCGTGCGTCGAGTTCCTCGTAATGCGCGGTGGCCGGATAGAACTTCGGCCACACCGATATCATGATGCGCGCATCGAGCTCGTGCACGCGCTCCACGAGCCCGGCCGGGTCCGGGAAGAACTCGGGGTCGAAGTCGTGGCTGCCCCAGGCATCCACGGGCCAGTAGGACCAGTCGAGCACGATGTTGTCGATGGGTATCCCGCGCTTGCGGTATTCCTCAAGTACGCCGAGCAGCTCGTCCCCGCTCTTGTAGCGTTCGCGACTCTGCCAGAAGCCGAACGCCCATTTCGGCAACATCGTCGCCTTGCCCGTCAGCCGCCGGTAGCCGGCGACGACATCGTCCGCGCCGTCGCCGGCGACGACGTAGTAGTCGACCGCCGTACCGGTATCGGCGGCGAGCGACAGGCGCCCGGATTCCGCCGCTGGGAGCGGGGCGTGCTGGAGGAGCCGGAAGTAACCGCCCTGCGTTCGCCAGTCGACCCGTACGGCGTAGCGGCGGCCGGCCTGCATGGCGATCCCGGTATCGTGGTACCAGGGATTCCAGTTCATGCGCCAGCGATCGAGCACCGTCTCGCCGTCGATCGCGAGCCGCGCGTATCCGCTCGAGTACATGCTGAGCGTGTAGTCGCCGGACTGGGCCGGCTCGACGCTGCCGGACCATTCGATCCGGAGGTCGGCGGCATCGGCCGCCGCGCCCGGGAACGGGTGTTCCTTATCGTTGCCGCGGGCCAGGAACTGGTGGTCGAGATCCGCGACCACCTGCTCGAAGAGCAGTTCGTCGCCGTCGAAGTAGCGGGCGGTGAGGCCGCCCGGTATGCCCGACGCGTCGTACAGCGTGAAACCCTCCGCGAGCGGACGCGCCGGCGCCGGATCCCCGAGGCGCGAGACGGCGGCGCTGTTCCACAGGATCCCGTAACCGCGCGAGGAGGTAAGGAACGGGATGCTGATGACGATGTTGTGTGTCGTGAGCTCGACGTTGTGGCCGGTGAGGTCGACGAGGCCGTCCTGCCGCTGCCCGAGCCCGTAGACCGACTCACCGGGCTGCCGCTCGAACTGCTGGCGCACGGCGTAACCATCGGCATCCGCGCCCCTGCTGCGCCCGGCCTCGGCGAGGAGCAGCCGGCCGTCGCCGTCGAAAAAGCTCACCCTGCCGTTGGCGAGCTCGATCTCCGCCGCCATCCCGGCGGTCGACACGCGCAGCCGGCCGTCGGCCTCCTGGACGTCCCAGCCGCCGGCGGCTGCATCGGCGACGACCATCAGCGTGTCGGGACCCGTGTCGGACAGCGTCGTGGTGGCCGCGGTCACGCGCATGGCGCGCTCGCCCACGACCTGGACCCTGAGCCGTTCGAAGCCGTCCCGGCCGAGCTCGACCACCACACCGTCCGGTCCGCTGTGCCAGCGCCTGTCCTCGCCGTCTGTCGCGACGTCGCGCGCCCCGCCGCAAGCGGCCGCGGCCAGGGCAGAGGCCGCGAGGGCGGCAATCGGCAGGCGCCGCCGCACGGGCGCAAGGATCGTCATGGCGTACATTGTCCTTCCGTCGTCCTCCCGTCGTCCCACCGTCGCTTTTCCCCGCGAACGGCGACGTCGTTGCCGGCGCCGGCGCAGGCGCCGGCAGGGGGAAGCAACGCTGCGCGCACCGCCCGGCGTCCCGCTCGGGCCAGGCGAACGTAGCACCGCACCGGGAGGGCGGCAACATTCATACTATGAGTGGCATCTACGTGCGCGACCGGGCCCGGGACGCGCGCGCCATGGCAATTCCGCGCGGAACCGGCACAATACGCGCCGTTCGCCGGTCCCCGCCGGCACCAATGAGACGACGCAAAGGACGAGCATGCGTATCGACGCGATATCCATCGGCTACAACCCCCCGGAAGACGTGAACGTCATCATCGAGGTTCCGGTCGGCGGGCAGCCGATCAAGTACGAGATGGACAAGGAAGCAGGCACCCTCGTGGTGGACCGGTTCCTGTACACGCCGATGTCCTATCCCGGCAACTACGGCTTCGTGCCGCATACACAGTCCGACGACGGCGACCCGATCGACGTGCTCGTCTGCAATACGCGCGAACTGGTGCCCGGCTGCGTCATCAACGTGCGGCCCATCGGGGTCCTGATCATGGAGGACAATGCCGGCCAGGACGAGAAGGTAATCGCCGTGCCGTCGGAACGCACGACGAAGCGCTACGACAACGTGCGCGACTACGGCGACCTGCCCGACATCACGCTGAAGCAGGTGCAGCATTTCTTCGAGCACTACAAGGACCTCGAGCCCGGCAAGTGGGTCAAGATCGGTGACTGGCACAACCGCGACGTCGCGCACCGGCTGATCCGGGAGGCCATCGATCGCGCACGCGCATTGTAGGAGCGGCCGCCAGGCCGCGAACTCATCTTGAATTCCAGCCTAGTCACGGTCGCGGCGTTACCGCCGTTCCTACGGTAGTATCTGTCCGAGGAAGTCACCAGGGGCGCGCCAGGCATGCCGGGCTTGTATTTCGAGGAATTCGCCGTGGGGCAGGTATTCGAGCACCCCATCCGCCGTACGGTGACGGAAGCGGACAACGTCCTCGTCACCACGCTCACCCACAATCCCGCGGCGCTGCACCTCGACGCCGAATACATGAAGAAGACCGAGTTCGGCCGCCCGATCGTCAACAGCTGCCTGACGCTCGGCCTGATGGTCGGCATCTCCGTCAACGACACGACGCACGGCACCACGGTCGCGAACCTGGGCTGGGACGAGGTCCGGTTCCCGAAACCCGTGTTTCCCGGCGATACGCTGCACATCCAGACGGAGGTGCTGGAGCTGCGCGAGAGCCGGTCCCGCCCCGGCAACGGGATCGTCGTCTTCGCGCACCGCGCCTACAACCAGCACGAGGAACTGGTCGGCCACTGCAAGCGGTCGGCACTGATGCTCAAACGTCCCGCATGATCCGCAGTTTCCTGTTCACGCCGGCGGACGACGCCCGCAAGATCGACAAGGCACTCGGTGCCGGCGCCGATGCGGTGATTCTCGACCTCGAGGACGCCGTCGCGCCGGCCGCGCGCCCGGCGGCCCGCCGGCAGGCGGCCGCGGCGATAGGCGGCCGGAGCGACGTCTGGGTGCGCATTAATCCGCTCGACAGCGCGGACGCGGCCCGCGACCTCGACGGCGTCATCCCCGCGGCGCCGGCCGGAATCGTGTTGCCGAAAGCACGCGACGGCGCCGACGCGCAACGCCTCGCGGCGCGCCTCGACGCGCTCGAGGCAGCGGCCGGCCTGCCCGCGGGTCGGATCCGGCTGCTTTGCCTCTGCACCGAGCGCCCGGAAGCGCTGTTTGCGCTCGGCAGCTACCGGCAGGCGACGCCGCGGCTGGCCGCGCTGTCGTGGGGCGCCGAGGACCTGTCGGCGGCGGTGGGTGCGGCGCAGAGCCGCGATGCGGACGGCCGGTGGCTGCCGCCGTACGAACTCGCCCGGTCGCTGTGCCTGTTCGCGGCGGCGGCCGCTGCCGTGCCCGCGATCGACACCGTCTACACGAACTTTCGTGACAGTGCCGGGCTTGCGCGTTACGCGGCGTCCGCGAGGCGCGATGGCTTCGGCGGGATGCTCGCGATCCACCCCGCGCAGGTCCCTGTCATTCACGCGTCATTCACTCCCTCGCAGGAGGAACTCGAACGCGCCAGCCGGATCGTCCGTCTGTTCGAAGAGAACCCGGGCGCCGGTACGCTCGCGCTCGACGGCGTGATGCTCGACCGCCCGCACCTCCTGAGCGCACGCCGGGTCGTGGCGCTGGCGGAGCGCGCCGCCAGCGACGACCGCTGACGCCCCTGCGGTACGTGGCACAACCGGCAGTACTCAATCAACGGCACAGGCAAACAGTAAGGCCAGCAACATGACTCACGTGTACCCCGTAGACCCGAAAACCCGCGCGCGCGCGCGCATCGACGCCGGAACCTACGCAGAGGAGTACCGGCGCTCCGTCGCGGACAACGCCGGCTACTGGGCCGAGCAGGCGCGCCGCATCGACTGGATCCGGCCGTTCACCGGGGTCGAGGACGTCTCCTGGGATCGGGCGGACCTGCACATCCGCTGGTTTTACGACGGTACGCTGAACGCCTGCTACAACTGCGTCGACCGGCACCTGCCCGAGCACGGCGACGACGTCGCGATCATCTGGGAGGGCGACGACCCCGCGCGCGACCTCGCGATCACCTATCGCGAACTGCACGCGCGAGTCGGTCGCTTCGCGAATGCGCTGAAGGCGCTGGGCGCAGAGAAGGGTGACCGCATCACGATCTACATGCCGATGATCCCGGAGGCCGCGGTAGCGATGCTGGCCTGTGCCCGTATCGGCGCTGTGCACTCGGTCGTGTTCGGCGGCTTCTCGCCGGAAGCGCTCGCGGGCCGCATCGCCGACTGCGCGTCCAACATCGTCGTGACGGCCGACGAAGGCGTGCGCGGCGGCCGCAGGGTACCGCTCAAGGCGAACGTGGACGAGGCCGCGCTCAATCCCGCGGTGACGACGCTCGACAAGGTGCTGGTCGTGCGCAACACGGGCGGCGACGTGCCATGGTCGGACGGGCGCGACGCCTGGCTGCACGAACTCGAGCAGGACGTCGCCGCCGACTGCCCGTGCGAGGAGATGGGGGCCGAGGACCCGCTGTTCATCCTCTACACGTCCGGGTCGACGGGCAAACCCAAGGGCGTCCTGCACACCACGGGCGGGTATCTCGTCTACGTGTCGCTAACGCACGAACTCGTGTTCGACTACCGGCCCGGCGAGGTGTTCTGGTGCACGGCGGACGTCGGCTGGGTGACCGGTCACTCGTATATCGTCTACGGCCCGCTCGCGAACGGCGCCACGACACTGATGTTCGAAGGCGTGCCCAACTACCCCTCGCCGGCGCGCTTCTGGGAGGTGTGCGACAAGCACGGCGTCAACGTGTGCTACACGGCGCCGACCGCCATCCGCGCGTTGATGCGCGAGGGCGACGCGCCGGTGAAGCGGACGTCGCGGAAATCGCTGCGCCTGCTCGGCAGCGTCGGCGAGCCGATCAACCCGGAGGCGTGGGAGTGGTACCACCGGGTGGTAGGCGACGGCCGCTGCCCGGTCGTCGACACGTGGTGGCAGACGGAAACGGGCGGCATCCTGATCAGCCCGCTGCCCGGAGCGACCGACCTGAAGCCCGGTTCGGCCACCAGGCCGTTCTTCGGCATCGAGCCGGCGATCGTCGACGGTAACGGGCGGATGCTCGAGGGCGCGGCGGAGGGCAACCTCGTCCTGTTGCGGAGCTGGCCCGGTCAGATGCGCACCGTGTACGGCGATCACCAGCGTTTCATCGACACGTACTTCACTGCGTTTCCGGGACGCTATTTCACCGGTGACGGCGCCCGTCGTGACGAGGATGGCTATTACTGGATTACCGGCCGCGTCGACGACGTCCTGAACGTCTCGGGCCACCGGATGGGCACCGCGGAAATCGAGAGCGCGCTCGTCGCCCATCGCTTCGTCGCGGAGGCGGCCGTCGTCGGTTACCCGCACGACATCAAGGGCCAGGGCATCTACGCCTACGTCACGCTGATGGGCGACGTCGAACCGAGCGAAGCGTTGCGCATCGAACTCGTGCAGTGGGTGCGCAAGGAGATCGGGCCCATCGCCCGGCCGGACCGCATCCAGTGGGCGCCCGGGCTGCCCAAGACGCGGTCGGGCAAGATCATGCGCCGCATTCTTCGCAAGGTCGCCGCCAACGACTTCGGCAACCTGGGCGACACGTCCACGCTCGCCGATCCGGGCGTCGTTGACGACCTGATCGAGAACCGGCAGAACAAGTGAAGCGCTAAGCGCGTCCCGCGCCGTCTGCCGGCTCGTCCTCGAACAGCTCGGTGAACGTGTCGTCGAACTCGATGGACGGCATGTCGTCAGCATCCTCGTCGCCGGCATTCGCTGTCCGCAGCGGGGTCCGCGGCGCCCGCGCCGCTTCGGCAACGGGGGCAGGCGTTGCCGGGGCTGCCGCAGCGGCCGCAACGGCGGCGACCCTGGGCGGCGGCGGTTCCTCGGCCCAGGCCCGCGGCTCGAGCTTGACCGTTGACTGGAAGGCGGGCGCCACGTCGAGGCGCTTGAAATCCGCAATCTGCCGTTCGTAGACGCGCACGAACTCCTCCGTGAAGATCTGCGGAAAGCGGTTGGCGCCTTTCTCGGTCAGCAACGGGTAGATGTCACAGTACATCTGCCAGTTCTTCTGCCGCTCCAGGAATCCGAACAGCGGCTTCGAGCCGCCCTCGCGCCTGAACGCGCCGACGAGTTCGTCCGGGTCGAAGCGGGCGGTGAACTCGTCGAACGCGGCCCGCATCGCCTCGATGAGTGCGTCCTGATGATAGACCAGGTCGCGGCAGACCTCGCGCGCGGAATCGCGCGGACCGAGGTATTCACCTTCCTTTCCCACGAGGAGCTGGCAGAGCGAGTCGCGCGCGCTCTCGGCCAGTTTCACCGGGTTGTTGTGCCGCGGCAGGATCGTCGTCTGGTCCAGCCGGAACGCCGCCTTGAGGCTGCGGCGGCTGCCGAGCATCTGCGCCGTGCCCTCCACGAACTCCCGCAAGACCTGGCCTGCGTTCTGCAGTACGTCCGCCGGGTCGGTATCCGCGTGCAGGTCGGCGCGCGAGATCCCGAGACCATCGAGAAACGTGTCGAAGAGGTCTTCGGCAGTGATTCGCACGCCGGCGCCGTCTGCGTCATCGTGCGCCGGTGCCGCCGCCTGTCCCGGGCTGCGGCGGGCGGGCCCGGCCCTTGCATCATTCGATGCGTCGTTCGATGCGTCGCTCGGTACCGCGGCGCCGCTCTGCGGACGCGCCCGTTCCGCCCCCCGGCGCGCCGCGGCGAGCGGCGTCGGCGTGTCGCTTTCGAGGAGGTTCGCGAACAGGTCGGGGGCACCGGCGAGTTCCTCTTCATCGAGGAGTTGCACCCCGGATCTCATCGCCACTTCCGCAACCGGCGTTTCCAAAGGCTCCGGAATGGCCGTCTGCTCACCCTCGAGCGGCATCGCGATACTCTCGCCGCGGTCGATCGCCACGACGAACTCGAAGTCGCCCATGCGCAGATGGTCGCCGTTGAAGAGCCGGCGGGGGTTGCCGCGGCCGAGCGGCTCCCGCTCGCCGTTGACGTACACGCCGTTCGTCGAGGTATCCGCGAGATACCAGATGCCGCCGCGGTGGTCGATCGTGGCATGGCGGCCGGAGATGTAACGGTCGGGGTCCGGCAGGATCCAGTCGCTGTCGAGTGAACGGCCGATGGTGCCGCCGTCCTCATCGAATTCGTGCACGGCGTCGTCGCCGACGAGGTCGCGGTGTTCGCTGATGATCTCGAGTTGTAGCGGCATGCTGTCTACCCTTGTTATGTAGCCCGGGCACACGCGCGGCCGCACCGTGTGTCGGTCTACCGACGAATCTTGCCGCAGAACAATGACTTGTACTGCGGCCCAGTTCACATAATGAGGCGGGCCGGGCGCCGGCTCCGGGCAGAATATGGGCGGCGCGTCCCATATGCTGCCCGGGGAGGGTCGCGGGCGCCCGCGGCGGCCTGGCGCTCCGGAATTTGAGTACACTACGCGCCCGTCGCGGCAGGCCGTTGCCGACATGCCGCCGACCCGACATCGGCACTGACCCCGGAGCCCCACCGCAAGTATCCACGATGAGCAGGAAACACCTCTACAAGGTCGTCTTCATGAACCAGGGCCAGGTCTTCGAGATCTACGCGCGCAAGGTCGCGCACGGCGAACTGTTCGGCTTCGTTGCGGTCGAGGAATTGGTGTTCGGCGAGCGCACGACGGTGGTCGTCGACCCGGCCGAGGAAAAGATCAAGGCGGAGTTCGCGAACGTGCGGCGCTTCTACCTGCCACTGCACTCGATCATTCGCATCGACGAAGTCGACAAGC
>DASUOE010000070.1:0-6142 GCA_036276805.1 Woeseiaceae bacterium
TACGCTCGGGTTGCCCTGGTAGGCGACGAGCGCGTCCTGCACGCCCTGCGCAAGGGCACGGCTGCCGTCGTCCTCGCCCATCCAGTCGTCGTCGCCGCCCGGGTAGGAGAGCATGTCGTTCGAGTTCTCGGTGTTGTACCCGGCACCCACTTCGACGTTAAAGCTGAACTCTTCGGGTACACCCTTCGTGCGGATGTCGACCGCGCCGCCGCCGAAGTTCGCCGACAGCGCTGGCGACCACGACTTCTGTACTTTCAGCGACTCCACGATGGACGTCGGGAATACGTTGAGCGGGATCACGTTGCGGGTCAGGTCCGGCGACGGGATATAGGCGCCGTTCAGCGTCGTGTTGGTGTAGCGCTCGCCGAGGCCGCGAATGTAGACGAACTTGTCCTGGACGAGGGTGAGGCCCGGGACGCGCCGCAGTGCGTCCGCGACCGTCGAATCGCCAAGCCGGCTGATCGCGTCGGCGCCGAGCAGGTCGGTTGCGAAAGCGTCGTTCATGCGCTCGTTGACGAGCGACTCGCTCGAGCTGATGAAGCGCCCGAGCACCACGACCTCTTCGATGTCGCCGCTCTCGCCCTCGACCGCCATTTCGCCGGGCTCGCCGACGACCGGCGGCAGTACTTCTTCGCCCTGCTCCTGCGCTGCCGCCGCCCCGCAGGCGAGCGCGACGGCGAAACTGAGCGGCAGCAGCCGGTATGCGCGGGGTGCCGTCATCGCGCGGCGCCTACTCGAACCACAGGGCCTGGGCCCGGTTATCGGGGTGAATGCCGTAGGTCCAGCCCGCCGTCCAGTCCGCCGTCGCGCTCACGGCGCCCAATATGTCGCCGGCCGTCGGCTGGGTCGTGGCGACCGGCGCCGCACCGTCGACGAACGACGTCGCCCAGCTCACCGAGTACAGCTTGAGCTCGCCCTCCGTCAGCTGCAGGTCCGGGTCCGCCGCCGTGCTAGCGTCGGCGGCCGTACCGCTCGCTATGGTGGCGAACTGGTTGCCCATCGCTTCCGCGACGGCCTGTTCGTCGTCGCGACCGTTCTCCTGGCAGGCGAAGATCGTTGAGCTGATGACGAGGTCGCCGCTCGCGATAGCCGCGTTCGTCTCGTCGTCGTCGATGCGCAGGCAATAGTTGTCGTTGGCTTCCGTGGTGTCGTTCGCGGCGAAGGACGTGATGAGGAGCGAGTTCGTGACCGTCGGATGTATGCCCTCGCGGAACCGCCAGCCCGCGCCCGGATCGTGCGTGCCGGTGAGATTCGGGGACACGATGCAGGTGAGGTTGCTGATCGTCGGCGCACTGTTCAGGCCGCGCGCGATGAAGTCCTGGTTCAGCGCGGCGTTGGCGGCGCTGTAGGAACCTATGCCGTCCGCTTCGATGCAGTGATTGCCGTCGTTCGCGGCCTGGATGACGAGGCCATTGGTCAGGCTGCCGTTCCAGCCCTCGTCGATGTCGATCGAGTCGTCGCGGACGTACAGCGCGACGTAATTCGTGAAGTTGACCGCACCGCCGAACATCTCGATCCCGTCATCGTAGGTCGAGTACATCTGCAGGTTCTCGACCACGGTGGAGCTGCCGACGGCGTTGAAAGAGATGCCGTTCAGTTCGTCGCCGCTGGCGACCTCGGCTCCGGTGTGCTTGACGACGACGTAGCGCAGGATGCCCGAATCGTCGGCGTCGTTGTCGCCACCGTAATGGGATTCGTCGTCACCGACCGAGCCTTCCGCTTCGATGGAGCATTCCTCACCCGGTGTGAGCTCAAAGCCCGCGTCGCCGCGGACACCGTTGTAGGCGCACTTGTTGCTGACCCCGAAGCCGTTGATGATCATGCCGCCCCACTGCTGGACGTCTTCCGGACCGACGTTGCCATCGAGGTCCGACACGGAGGTGAAGGTGATCGGGGCGTCTGCGGTGCCGTTCGCCAGGATCTGCGAGCCGCGGTTGACAATGAGGAAATTGTTGTTCGACTGGAACGCGACCGTCGCGCCGGCCTCGATCGTCAGCGTCGGGCCGTCGCCGCCCTCCGCGATGCCGGCGGCCTCGAGTTCCGCCTGCGTGCGGTAGGTTTCGCCGACGAACAGGCTGGACGTGAAGATGTGGGCGCCGCCATCCGGCAGCGCCGGCAGCAACACGTCGACCGTCAGGTTGTTCTTCGGTCCGACGAATGCGGCGCCGTAGGTGCAGTTGCCGTCCGCGTCCGCGTTGCCGCGGATCGTCTGGCCGTCCTCGACGTACGAGGCGCAAATGTCGTCTTCGCTGCCGCCGCCGCCCTGGTTCACGGTGTTGTTGCTGTTGCTGACGGACGTCGTTGGCTCGATGTTGATGTCGCCGCTGTCGCAGGCTGCGATGGCGGCACCGGCAACGAGCACGGCGAGGACTTTGTGCGGATTCATCTATTCGCTCCAGGTGGGCAGGATTTACTGGGCCGCCAATCTAGTCCGCGTATGTGGTGGTGTTGTGACAGGCAGGTTTCGATACGGTTACGGGAAGCTCAGTCGTGGAGCGAGAAGCGGTAGCCGCTGCCTCGAACGGTCTGCAGGTAGCGGTCGTAACCGTGGGGTTCGAGAAGGCTTCTCAGGCGCCTGACGTGCACATCGACGGTACGCGGCCCGACCAGCGTGTCCCGGTCCCATACGTGCACGAGGAGCTGCTTCCTGCTGAAGACCCGGTCCTGGTTCGTGAGGAGGAAATGCAGGAGGCGGTACTCGCGCGGCGCCAGCGAGATGCTCGAGCCGTCGACGAGCACCCGGTGCCCGATGTCGTCGACCGTGATGCCGCCTGCCGTGCAGACATCGGCATGCGCGAAGTTCGCCGGGCGCCGCAGGCACGCCTTCACGCGTGCCAGGAACTCCGGCATATGCAGGGGTTTGCCGACGAAATCGTCGGCGCCGGACTCGAGGGCGGCGACCGCATCCTCGGCACGTCCGTTAGCGGAAGTCATGAGCACCCGCATTGCGCGGTATTCGCCACTGCGGCGCACGTCACTCAGGAGTTCGACGCCGGCGAGGTCCGGCAAGGCGCAGTCGCAGACCATCAGGTCGGGGCGCGTGCGTTCGACGGCGCGGAGCGCGGCGACGGCCGACTCAGACTCGGCGACGTCGTGCCCGAGTTCGCGCAGGCTGCTCGCGATCTGCTTGCGTACATCGCTGTCCCCGTCGACGACGAGGATCGAGGCCAGGGCCATGGGGCTACCACCCGGATCTTTGCATCCGAGCAAGTAACCACACGGTCTTTACAAGCTCTTTAAGCTCGCGTTTCTCTTTTGTTACAGGTGTATTTCAGCGCAGGCGACGGGGCTTCACGCGGCGCCGGCAGTGCCGCAGCGGGGTCGGTCAGGCGCCGACGGTGCCGCGGGCACGGCGATTTCCGCGCTCGTCCGTGGCCGCCCGCGCGCGGTTCACCACCATGCGCGTGTGCAGGTCCTCGATGCAGCGGCTGCCGGTTCGTTCGCACAGGAACGGGAACACCGCGTGCAGCGCGCAGCACAGGGCGGCTTTGAGCATCGCGACGCTGAAACCCATCGCGGCGACGAAGTGCTCGCCGTAGGTCTCGCCCACCGTTGCGGGATGCTTTGTGAACTTGTCAGTCAGGGACACGGGCTGCCTCCATGTCCGGATATTCTACGCCTGGCCAGGCGCACCATTGTTGCGTTTTTCCGCTTAATTCGGCAACATACGCAACGTACGTTTCTTATTTTTCCGATTATCGCAACGAATGGACACAAAGGACCGGGACATCCTCCGGCTGCTGCAGGCCGACGCCGGGCAGTCGATGGCCGAACTCTCCGACCGCGTGGCGTTGTCCAAGACGGCCGTCTGGCGACGGGTGCGCGACCTCGAGAGCCGCGGGATCATCAAGCGCAAGACGACGGTGCTCGATCCCGAGGCCATGGGCTTCGGCCTCACGATCTTTGCGTTCGTCAGCACGAGCCACCACAGCGACGAATGGTTCGCGCGTTTCGAGCGGGCGGTGGCTTCGATCCCCGAGATCCTCGAGTTCCACCGCACCAGCGGGCAGGTGGATTACCTGTTGCGCGTCGTGGCGCGCGACATGCGTCACTACGACGAGATCTACAAACGGCTGATCCGCGAGGTCGACTTCGCCGACATCAGCTCGACCTTCGTGATGGAGACCTTCAAGGAAGGCTACGAGCTGCCGATCTGAGCCGAAACCGTGCCAGGCCCTGCCCTGGCAGGCAAGCGGTGCTCAATCGGCTTCGCCGCGCTCGAGCTCGTACTGCGCATCCCGTTCGGAGCCTAAGAAGATCGCGATCCAGCGGGTGCTCTCGTCGTACTCCAGCGCGAGCTTCAGCGTCATCGTGAGCGGCACGGACAGCAGCATGCCGACCGGCCCGAGCACGAAGCCCCAGAAGAAGATGCCGACCAGCACGACGAGCGGAGAGAGCCCGACGCCGTAGCCCATGACGCGCGGCTCGAGGATGTTGCCCAGCGCCACGTTGATGACGACGAAGCCCGTCAACGTCGCGAATGCCGCCCCCGGACCGAGCTGCACCAGCGCGAGGAGGATCGCCGGGATCGCGGCGATGATCGAGCCTATGGTCGGCACGTAGTTCAGGAGGAACGCGGTCAGGCCCCACAGCAGGGAGAAGTCGAGCCCGATGAGCCACGTGAGCAGCCATGCGAGGAAGCCCGTCGCGAGGCTCACAACGGTCTTGATGCCGAGGTAGCGTTCGATGTTCTGCAGGAACACCCGCTGCTTCCCGAGCGCCGCCGCCGACCGGCCGAATGCCGCCTCGACCTTCGTGCGCACCGTGGACGCTTCGAGCAGCATGAACGTGAGCGCGATGAAGATCAGGAACACGTTCGTCAGGAGACCGCGCAGGCCGTTCAGGAAAGCCGCAACCAGGCCCATGGCGGTGCCGGGATTCAGTATGTCCCGGATGTCGGAAGACAGGTCCTCCATGCCGAGCTGTTCCACGCCGAACTGCACGGCCTCGCCGACGATCACTTCGAGCCGCGCCTGGTAGCTCGGCAGAGCGGCCGTGAACTCCGCGATCGAGCGGCCGACGATCGTGCCCACCACCGACAGTATCAGCATCATGATGATGACGATGACGAGTGCCGCGGCCACGGTCGGCACGCGCTTGCGCTCCATCCACAGCATCGGCCGCACCGCGATGAGCGCAAGAAACAGCGCCACCAGGAACGGTACGAGCAGCGCTTTCGCGAACTGGATGCCGTATATGATGACGACGACCGCAGCGAAACTGACGATCGCGTTCCGTTCCCTGCGAGCCGACATTGCCACGCGCGTTCTTGCCGTTCCCCGATTGGACCGGCATCATGATCGCACAAGCAGCGCGCCCGCGTACCGGCGGCGCGCGCAACGGCCTGGACCTGCCGACACGGACGGCAGGATCGCGCGCCCTGCCGGCGCGACGACAGGTACTCGCACCCACAGCAGGGAGGAATCGTCATGGCTGCCGTCGAATCGCAGATGTTGCCGCTCGGCACGCCGGCCCCCGCGTTCGAATTGCCGGACCCGGACGGCCGGCTCCACTCGCTGCCGGACGACGCGCCGGCCCGTCTCGTCATGTTCATCTGCAATCACTGCCCGTTCGTGAAGCACGTGCGGCACGAACTGGCCGCCATCGGCCGGGACTACCTGCCGCGCAACGTCGCCATCGCGGCGATCAGCAGTAACGATTTCGCGAAATACCCCGCCGATGCGCCGGCCGCGATGCGGCGGGAGGCCGAAGAGGCGGGCTACCCGTTCCCTTATCTCGTCGATGAGGACCAGTCCGTCGCCAGGGCCTTCCGGGCGGCTTGCACGCCGGATTTCTTCCTGTTCGATGGCGAGCGAAAACTGGTCTATCGCGGGCAGCTCGACGACAGCCGGCCCGGGAACGGCGCGTCCGTCGACGGGCGCGACCTCAGGGCCGCGCTCGACGCGGTGCTCGCCGGGCGCCCGGTGGACCAGAAGCAGAAGCCGAGCATCGGCTGCAACATCAAGTGGCGGCCGGGGAACGAACCGGCTTATTTCCGGGGCGGCGCCGCGACCTCAAGGTGATGGCAGGACGGCATTGCGCAGGCCGGCTGAGCCAGTGATCCCCGGCAGGCGGCTCTTCTCGCGAGGCGTGTACTGTTCCGCCTCTTCCGGCGTCAGCTGCCGGACGCGCAGCGTCCAGC
>DASUOE010000071.1:0-17572 GCA_036276805.1 Woeseiaceae bacterium
GCCCGACCAGGGCGGGGCGCCGGACAATGATCCGGACGTCAGCGAAGAAACCGCCGCCGGGCCGGCCGGGGCCGCGGGAACGGCCGCGGCGGACGGCGAGGACGACACCCCGGGTGGACAGGTCATACCGGGCGCGCCGGACGCGGCGGAGGTGGAACCCGCGGGCGGCGCCGACGAGGCGCCGGCGGCCGCGGCGGGCGATGCGTCGACCGACGTCGTGCCCGGGACCGATGACGAGAGTTACCTCGACATCGACGAGGAGGATTTCCGGCCGAGCGAGGAGATCCCCACCGACCAGTCGATCCCGTTCCCTACCGACATCTGAGCGAATCCGAGCTATATCCGAGACAGCTATATCCGAGGACAGGCAGCACCCGATGAAGCGAAAAAACATCCCGGTGGAATTCGTCTACCAGCTGTTCGCGCTGATCATTTCCGTGATCGTCGTGCACGCATATTACGTGTCGGTGGTCAGGCCGAACGCGGACCAGGTGGTCGAGGCGCAAGACGCCGCGGCCGCCGCCGACCCGGATTACGTCCGGGAGCGGTCGTTCTGGGTGCTCATCAAGGACTGGGAGCAGGAGGCCTGCTTTGTCCTGATGTTCTGGGCGTTCGCGATCATGGCCTACAAGGCGGTAAAGCTCCTGAACGAGCGGCGCCTGCTGGACGTCGACCTCGTGCCGGTCGCCGACGGCATGCGCATCCTGCCGGAGGACACGCGGGAATTCGCCCGGCAGGTCCAGGCACTGCCGGACGACCGGCAGCAGATGCTGCTGCCGCGCGCACTGCTCAACGCGCTCCGGCGATTCAACTCGACGCACAACATCCAGGACGTCGCGACGAGTACGCATACGATCTGCGAATCGGAGGCAGAGCGGCTCGATTCGGAACTGTCGATGATCCGCTACATTTCGTGGGCCATTCCGTCGATCGGCTTCATCGGGACCGTGCGCGGCATCGGCGAGGCGCTTGCGCAGGCGGACAAGGCGGTGCAGGGCGACATCGCCGGCGTCACGCAAAGCCTGGGCATCGCGTTCAACTCGACGTTCATCGCACTCTTGATCAGCATCGTCCTCATGTTTCTCGTTCACCAGCTGCAGTCGATGCAGGAACGCCTCGTCTTCGAGGCGGAGGCATATTGCGACGAGAAGCTCATCCGGCACATGAAGGCGGACCAGGGCTGAGGACGCCATGAGCCTGCTGGCACTGGACCTCAACGATGCAGCCATCACCGTCACGGGTGAGGGTGGCGTGCTGTATCGCGAGCCCGGTTTCGTTCTGCTCGACAATCAGCGGCTGGTTGCCGGGGACGCCGCGTACCGGCGAGCCCGGTTGCAGCCGCGGCACATCCACGACCGCTTCTGGACGGAACTGGATGTCGAAGCGCTGCCCGATACGCGCTTCCGGCACCTGACGGCCGCCGACCTCGCGAGCCGGCAACTGGAGCAGGCGTGGTCCGCGGCCGCGGCGGCAGGCGAGGCGGGTGCCGCCGTCGTCGCGGCGGTACCGGGCTACATGGAGACGCCACAGCTCGGGCTGTTTCTCGGCATCTGCCGGGAGCTCGGTATTCCGGTCGCGGGTCTCGTCGATGCCGCCATCGCCGCAACGCGCCACGAGTACGTGGGCGCAGTTCCCGTGCATGTGGACGTCAGCCTGCATTCGACGCTGCTGACACGGGTCGGCCAGCCGACCCGCGCCCAGGTCGAGAAAAGCGCCGTCGTCGCCGACAGCGGTCTCGTCGCGCTGTACGACGCCTGGATCCGCGTGATCTCCGCCGCTTTCGTACGCCAGTCGCGTTTCGACCCGCTGCACACCGCTGAGACGGAGCAGCGCCTTTACGACCTGCTGCCGGGATGGCTCGACGCCGCGGCGACGGACGGCAGCGTTCAGGCCGTACTCGAGCATCGCGGCCTCACGCATACCGCGGACATCGACGTACTGACCCTCATCGCTGCGGCTGCGCCGGTCTACCATCGCATCGTCGGCCAACTCCGCGCGCTGTGCCGCGCCGGCGACGTGCCGGCGCTGCAGCTCACGGACCGCGCGGCGCGCCTCCCGGGACTCGCCGACATGCTCAAGGCCCGCGCGGGCGGCGAGGTGTTTCTCCTGGAACCGGGCGCGACGGGCCGCGGCCTGCTGGCGCGCTGCCGGCACCTGTCGCCCGGCGGCGAACACGTGACGCTCGTTCGCCAGTTGCCGTGGGACCAGGCGCCGGTGACCTTCGCCCTGGCGCGGGAGGAGGCATCGGCGACCGGCCGGCCGTCCCACGTGCTGTTTCGCAACCACGCCTGGGCGCTCAACGGCCAGCCGCTGAACGTCGGCACGCAGCCGGTCCCGGGCGAGCGCTGGATCGAGGTCGATGCGACGATGCCCGGCGTGTCGCGGCGCCACTGCAGCATAGAGCTCAGCAGCGGACAGTGCGTACTGCGGGACCACAGCCGCTTCGGCACTTTCCTGAACGGCCACCGTCTCGACGGCTCGGCGACCCTGCAGGCGGGGGACGAGGTTCGCGTCGGGACGCCGGGCTTCGAGTTGCGGCTGATCACCGCGGAGCAGGACCATGCGCCGTAAACGCCGCGAATCCGAGATTTTCAGCATGTCGTTCCTCGACTGCATTTGCTGCGGCTTCGGGGCGGTGATCCTTATCTTCATGATCATCAATGCGCAGGTACGGGAAACGACCGAGGACGATCCCGACGACCTGATGGCGGAGACGCGCAAGCTCGAGATCGAAGTGCTCGAGGGGCGCAAGGACATGGTGCTCGCCCGCAACACGATCGAGGACCTCGAAACCGAGCGCGTGGAGGCGCAGGGTGAGATTGCCCGGATCCTCGCTCTGATCGAGGAGCTGCGCGCGGAACTCGCGAAATACGACGAAAGTACGCTCGCGAATATCGAGCGCGTCGAGAAGCTGCAGTCGGACATCGAGTCGCTGGAAGCGGAGGTGGAGCGGTTGCTCGCGCTGGCGGCGGAACAGGAATCGCAGGGCGAGAATATTCGCGCATTCAACCAGGAAGGGGACGGCGACCGGCAGTACCTGACCGGACTCAAGCTCGGCGGTGAGCGGACACTGATCCTGGTCGACCGGTCCGCCAGCATGCTCGACGACACGATCGTGAACGTCATCCGCCGTCGCAACCTGCCCGATGCCGAGAAGCTGCGCTCCGTGAAGTGGCGCCAGGTCGTCGCCACCGTCGACTGGCTGACGGCGCAGATCCGGCCCGAGTCGCAGTTCCAGATCTACATGTTCAACAACGTCGCCGAACCGGTGCTCGAGGGCAGCGCTGGGACCTGGCTGAAAGCCGAGGACGGCGCGCAGCTCACCGAGGCCGTGCGCGTGCTGCGCGGTACGCTGCCGTCGGAGGGAACGAACATGCTGGCGGCCTTCGCCGTAGCGCGCGAGCTGGAGCCGCAGCCGGACAACATCATTCTCCTGGCGGACGGCCTGCCTACCATGGACGAGCCGACGGCGACCCGCCCGACGATCTCGGCCCAGCAGCGATTCCAGCTGTTCCGGGAGGCCGCGCGGGAGCTGCCCGGCAACGTGCCCGTGAACGTCCTGCTGTATCCGCTCGAGGGCGACTACGACGCGCCGATCCTTTACTGGGCGCTGGCGTACGACACGGGTGGTTCCATGATCAGCGTGAGCCGCGACTGGCCATGATCGGAGGATCCGGACGATGAGACGCCGCCGCGACGTGGAAGTATTCAGCCTGTCGTTCCTCGACTGCATCTGCTGCGGCTTCGGGGCGATCATCCTGCTGCTCGTCCTGAGCAAGATCTACGAACCGGTGATCATCGAGAAGACGCAGCAGGATCTCGAGTCGCTGATCGCACGCCTGCAGCAGGAGCTGTTCGAGATCCGCGGTGAGACGACCACGCTCAACCGCGAGCTGGAATCGGTCCGCGAGCAGACGTCCGAATCCACCGAGCAGCTGGCCCGGCTGCAGGGCGAGCTGAAGACGGTGCAGGGGCAGTACGTCCTGTCCCAGTCGCGTGCGGAGGATATCGAGGACGTCGGCAGCCTCGAGTCCGCGCGGCAGCGGCTGACGGAGGAGATGCTCCGCCTGCAGCCCTATTATCGTTCGGCGCCGGAGGATGCCATCGCCGGCATCCCAGTCGACAGCGAGTACATCATCTTCATCGTGGACACGTCGGGATCGATGCAGCAGTTCAACTGGGGCCGGGCGATCGACAAGCTCCAGGAGACTCTCAACGTCTACCCGAACGTCAAGGGTATCCAGATCCTGAATGACAACGGCCAGTACATGTTCAAGCAGTATGCCGGCGAATGGATTCCCGACACGACGGGGCGCCGCGAAGCCATCATCAACACGATGCGCACGTGGCGGCCGTTCAGCGACAGTAATCCGGCCGACGGTATCATCTATGCCATCAGCCAGTTCTGGGCACCGGACCGGAAAATCAGCATCTACGTCTTCGGCGACGAATTCACGGGCCAGTCCGTCGAAAATGTCGTACGCCAGATCGAGCAGGTGAACCTCGAAACCAGTTCCGGCGACCGGCTCGTGCGTATCCACGCGGTCGGCTTTCCGCTGCTCGATGTCGGCGGCGGGGCTATTCCGCCGACTGCGCGCCAGTTCGCGCAGCTCATGCGTATCCTCTGCGATCGCAACGGCGGTACTTTCGTCGCGCTGAACCGCAACGACTAGCCCGGCCTGCTCGCGGTGGCGGCGCGGACCGGCGCCGTGGCCCCGCGGCCACTATTCGCCACGATTGATCGGCGGCCGCGCACGTTTCCGCCCCGGCAGCTCCCGCGCTCGCGCTTGTAATGGGTCTCCATGCAGGGGCCATGTCGGCCCCTCCGGAAGGAGGACTGAACATGTACACGAACACCTGGACGCAGAAGGCCCTGGTGGCCGCCATCGCGCTCGGTATTGCCGGTACCGCGAGCGCCGGCGAAGCGCCGAAAAGTTCGGTCGAGGAGGCCGTGGGTTTCGGCACCGGCGGTGTGATCGGGGCGATCGCCGGAGGGCCGGTCGGCTTCATGGTCGGCGCGGCCATCGGCAGTAAGATCGGTGACACGCTGCACACGAAGGACGAGCAGATCGCGTCGCTCGACAGTGCTAATGAAATCTCCGAAATCAGCGTGAACGCGTTGCGGCGCGACGTCGACGCCCTGTCGGCCGAGCTCGAGTCGGCCGAGGCGGAACGCGTGCGGCTCGAACGGATCGCGCATCCCGGCCTCGTCAGCCTGATGCAGGTCGGGCTGGACCTCGACCTCTTGTTTCGCACCGACGAGCACACGCTGCTCGCCGATACCGAAGAGCGCCTGAGGGAGCTCGGCACGCGCCTTGCGGGAATGAACGACGTGCAGGTGCACCTCGACGGGTTCGCGGACGAGCGGGGCGACGTGGGCTACAACCAGAAGCTCTCCGCGAAGCGCGTGGCCTACGTCCGTGACCAGCTCGTGGCCGCCGGGGTCGACCCGGCGCGGATCAGCGAGGTCGCGCACGGCGAGGTGGCCGCTGCGGAGCCGACCGCGGACAGTTACGCGCTGGAGCGCCGCGTCAGCCTCAAGGTCTACATCGACGGCGACACGTCGGTGGCGTCGAACCCGTAGGAGGGGCCGTACCTGTTGGAGCGGCGGTTACGCCGCGAATTGGCGGCGGCCGGATGCCGCGAAAAAAACACCGCGGCTGGCTGGCCGCGGCATCTCGATCGCAGCGGGAACGTGCAAACCATTCGCGGCGTTACCGCCGCTCCTACTATACTTGGGTATGGATGACGAACTCGCCGAACGAACCTGCAAGCCCTGCGAAGGCGGGGTGCCGCCGCTGGCTCCGGAGCAGGTGCAAAAGTTGCTCAGGGCACTGCACCCGGACTGGGCGCTGTCCGGCGACGGCTTGAGCATAGCGCGCACGTTCGAGTTTCCTGCCTATAGCCGCACCCTTGGCTTCGCGAACGCGGTCGCCTGGATCGCCATCACGGAAGGTCACCACCCCGACCTGACCGTCAGCTACGGCCGTTGTCGCGTGTCATTCACGACGCATGCCGTCGGCGGACTTACGGACAACGACTTCATCTGCGCAGCCAAAGTCGATCGCCTGCCCGGCATCGCGCCTGGCACGCGCTGATGGTAACGATCGCGGACGTCGAGGCGGCGGCACGGCGTCTCGACGGGGTCGCCGTCGAAACGCCGCTCTTCGGGCACGAGGTGCTGGACGAGTGCGCCGGCGGGCGCGTGCTCCTCAAGGCCGAGTGCCTGCAGCGTACAGGCTCCTTCAAGATTCGCGGCGCTTACAACCGCCTCGCGCGCTTATCGCCCAGCGAGGCCGCCCGCGGGGTCGTCGCCTGGTCGTCCGGCAACCATGCGCAGGGCGTCGCTTCCGCCGCCCGCCTGCTCGGCATCCATGCGGCCATCGTGATGCCGGGCGACGCGCCACGCGCGAAACTCGATAACACCCGCCGCCTCGGCGGCGAGGTCATCACCTACGATCGCTTGAGTGGCGACCGTGAAGCCATCGCGCGGGAGATCGCTTCGACGCGGGCCGCGGCACTGGTCCCGTCCTACGATCACGAGGATGTGATCGCCGGGCAGGGCACAGTCGGCACCGAGATCGTGGCACAGGCCACGGCGCTCGGCTGCGTTGCCGACCAGGTGCTGGTGTGCTGCAGCGGGGGCGGGCTGACGGCCGGGATCGCCGTCGCCGTGAAAGCGTCCTGGCCCGCATGCGGCATCGTCGCCGTCGAGCCCGAGGCATTCGACGATACGGCGCGCTCGCTGGCAGCGGGCCGGCGCGAATCGGTGCCCCCCGGCGCGGCCTCGATCTGCGATGCGTTGCAGACCGCGACGCCGGGCGAACTCACCTTTCCGATCAATCTCGCGCTCGGCGTAACGGCGGTTACGGTGAGCGATGCGGAAGTCCGCGAGGCCATGCGCTTCGCCTTCCGGCACCTGAAACTCGTCGTCGAGCCGGGCGGGGCGGCCGCGCTAGCCGCGGTGCTTGCGGGCAAGGCCGCCACCGCGGGGCGAACGAGCGTCGTCGTGCTGAGCGGCGGTAACGTCGACCCGGAGTTCTACGGCGCCGTTCAGGCCGAGCTCGCCTGAGGTTTCCCGGCCAGTGCGACACCGGGCACGACGCCGGTGCGCGGCGGGCGCGTCAGGTCCGCTAGCTCCAGCGCCTGCCGGCGCCGTTCCTCCCAGCCGTCGAGCCAGCCGACGACGGCGTCGAGGTGCGAAACGTCGTCGCGCGCCTTCGACGCGGGCAATTCGTGCACGCCTTGCCCGAGCTCGGCAGACCGGACGTAATTCTGGCTGTCGCGCAGCACGGCGATGATCGGGATGCCGAGCGAATCGAGGAAACGCATCAGCCGCCCGAAGCTCCGCGTGTTCTTGCGCGTGCGGTTTGCCACGACAGCAAGCTTACGCTCGCTGCGGTTGACCTTCGCGACGAGCAGCAGGTCGGCGATGCAGCGGGACGCCGCGTGAATGTCCATTACCGATGGCAGCACGGGCACGAGGATGCTCGATGAATCCTTCGTCAGCTCGCGCAGGTCGTCGTGGCCGATGCCCGCGGGCGAGTCGATGACGAGCGTCGTGACGTCCTGCGGCACGCGCAGCTGCCAGCTTCGCGTCGCCTGCATCGATTTCCGGTAGGCGACGATGCCGTGAATGCGCGGCAGGTCGCCGGGGCGCCGCTCGAGCCAGGCCGTCGTCGAACCCTGCGGATCGTAATCCATGAGCGCCGTGACCGCGCCCCGGCGCGCGTAACACGCAGCGAGGTTGGTCGCGAGGGTCGACTTGCCACAGCCGCCCTTCGGGTTCAGCACGACGATCCTGTTGCGCGTGCCGGTTTGATGCGTCGTCACCATACGGTCCGCAAACGGAACATGAGGGTTCCACTGTCGCGGAACTATCGCGCGATTCGCGTGCCGGCGACGTTGCGCCAGTTCACATAACCCTGTCGTAACATCCGGCGAACGGTTTCGTCCGTCGCGCGCGTCTGACGTGACTTTTCTGCAGCGTATCCCTAGGCGAGCGCCAGCCGGCCTTCCGGCAACGGGAACCGGGCGCCGATCACTTCGCGGTCGCGATTGCCGGCGAGCGTCTGGGCCAGGTCGGTAATGAATACCGGGTCGCGGAAGTACCAGGAATGCCCGTTGTCGGCGGTCGTGGCGTGCGTCGCGTGGAAGTGCGCGCCGCAGTCGACGCTGACGGCCATCGGCGGGCGGTCGTCGGGCAACCCGCGGCGGCCTGCGCGCGGCGCGACCCCGGCACGCTTGACGTCCGAGAGCTTCAGCACCTCGTCGTACGGGTTGTGATAGTTCGTGAGCCGCGTGCAGTGCCGGTACAGGGAGCGCGACCGCGCATCGCCGGCCGACATCGAGGCCCGCGAGACGTCGGCGGCGACGAAGCAGATCTGCGACACGGTCCAGTTGCTGGCGGCGATGGGCGGGCGGTCGTCGGCATCGTCGAAGGCCTCGCGAAGGACGTAGCAGCCCATCGAGTGCGCGACGACGTGCACGTTCAGTTCGCAGCCGCGGTACTGCGTCGCCGCGAGCAGCGCGATGCCGTCGTCGACGAGCTTCAGCGCCGTGAGCTTCGCATCGACGCGGTCCTCGAGGTAATTCAGGGCATGGTCGTCGCTCGGCCAGTCGAAGCTCACGAGCTGGCCGCGGTAGCCGGCCGCGGCCAGGTCCATCTTGAGTTGCCGGTGGCGCGCCACGATCTCGGCCGGCGACGTGCTGTAGCCGTGCAACAGCACCGTGACGTCGCCGCAGCCCTTGCCGGTAACCGGGTCGGCCGGGGCGTGCGCCAGCGCGATCAGTTCGTCGACCCACGCCTTGCGGCCCACCCGGTGCGACGGGTCCGGCACCGCGTCCGCCGGCACCTTGAGAAACCGCGTCGGTCCCGGCTCGCTGCCGAAGCGGCCCTTTGCGACATTGCGAACCGTTATGACAAATTCCATCCGGTCACTCCCGATGATGTGTTCCGCCGCGTTACCGCGCCGCTGTGGGCATAGCACAACATCGGCCCCGGCCTGCCGCCGATCGCCGCGCAATCGATGCCCTACCCGTGCGCGACCGCCGCCGCGCAAGGATTTACAAGCGTGTTGCAATCTCGCATCATGCGGCTCTGGCGTCGAGCGCCTAAGAGCCCGCGAAGAGGCTCACAGGTTCCCGCGCCGGACCATTACAGCATAAGGGGTATGAAATGAGTGTCGACGATATTCGCGCGCGCCGAGCGCGCGCGCTGCCGTTCCTGCTCGTCCTGTCAGGTGCCCTCGCCATTCCGTTCGCCGCGCTCGCGCAGGAGGACGACGACGATGCACCGTCCGTCACCGGTACTGAAAGCGAATCGACGGAAGGCCCCCAGGGTCAGGAAGCGCCCACCGAGGAGGTGGTCGTCACCGGTTCGCGCCTCACGCGCGACACCTACACGAGCATCTCGCCGCTGCAGGTAATCTCGGGCCAGGTTTCCCGCGAGATCGGCCTCATCGACGCCGGCACCATCCTGCAGGAGTCCACCGCGGCGAGCGGCGTGCAGATCGACCTCACCTTCCAGGGATTCGTGCTGGACAACGGCCCCGCGGCGACGACGGTCGACCTGCGCGGCCTCGGCGCCGATCGCACGCTGTTCCTGATCAACGGCCGCCGGCTCGCGCCCTCAGGAGTCGAGGGTGCGCCATCCTCGCCGGACATCAACCTGATCCCGTCGAGTCTCGTCCAGCAGTATGAAGTGCTGCTCGACGGCGCATCGTCCGTGTACGGCTCCGATGCCGTCGCCGGCGTCGTCAACGTGATCCTGCGCAAGGACTTCGACGGCCTCGAAATCGAAGGTTACTCGTCGATCCCGGCCGCCGACTACAGTGCCGGCGTACAGAACACGATCAGCCTGGCCTGGGGGTACAACGGCGACCGCGGGTTCCTCGGTGTCGGTGCGGAATACCGGGACCTGGAACCCGTAACGCTCGCCGATCGCGAATGGACCGACCGCTGCGCACGCCACTGGGAAGTGACCGAAGACGGCGAGATTCGCCATGAGGACCAGTACTACTCCCAGGTGCTCGGCATGGAGCCGCGCTCGAACAGCGACTGCGCGGTGGGCTCGCTGTCCGGTTACATGACGGAACTGAGCGTGCCCCTGCAGCTCGGCAGCCTGGTCTACCGCCCCGGCTTCGGCCAGACGAGCCTCACCGATTACGTCGACTACAACGCGTGGAGCACCGTGGTCGACCTCGACGGCGACGGCTACGCGGACGGGAATTTCTACGACCGCAACATGAACGGCAACGAGCAGTTCGCGCAGATCATTCCCGATCTCTCGACGACGTCGGCGCTCGCCTACGGCGAATACACGTTTGCCGGCGAAGCGAACATCACGCCGTACTTCGAGGCGATGTACAGCCGGCGCGAGAGCTACCAGAATTCCGGAGCTTCGCAGCTGTTTCCCAGCGTTCCCGGGGAGAACCCGTTCAACCCCTGCAATCCGAACGCCGTCGGCGGCGTCGACTGCGGGATCGCGTATGACGAGATGCTCGACAACCCGACGTATGCCGCGGATTTCGCGGAGGTCCAGGGCCTGACCCCCGCGGAATTCCGCGATTTCGGCATCATCAACATCTACAGCGGCCCGCTGGGCCCGATTCCGGTACAACCTGTCGTCGCCGTGACGGGCGACCGCAACATCACGGACGTGACGCTGGACCAGCTCCGGTTCGTCGGCGGCGTGCGCGGCGACATGCCGTTCATCGACTTCGGGACCGTCCGCAACTGGCAGTTCGACGCGTATTACTCGCACACCCAGTCGGACGGAAGGTCGTCACGACCGGGTGTTCGCGGTGATCGCCTGGACTACGCACTCGGCTGGTACTCGGCGACGAGCACCCCGTGCCAGAACGACACCGGCCTGGACCTGCCGGACGACATGACGCTGAATTGCGTCCCGGTGAACATGTTCGCGCGGTCCCTGATGAACCCGATTATCGGCGATTTCGCGACGCAGGCCGAACGCGCGTACCTGTTCGACACCCGCGATTTCGACACCGAGTACAAGCAGACCATCGCCTCGGCCTACGCCAACGGCGAGGTGTTCCCGCTGCCGGGCGGAGAAGCGCTCTTCGGCATCGGCGCGGAGTACCGCCTCGACGAGATCGATTCCATTCCCGACGACGTCGCGGCCGAAGGCCTGTTTTTCGGCTTCTTCTCTGACCGGGGCGCCGTCGGCGACAAGACTACGAAGGAAGCCTTCGCCGAAATCGAACTGCCGATCCTCGCGGGCATCACCGGCTTCCAGGAACTGACCGTGAACGCCTCCACCCGCTACACGGACGACGAGTTCTACGGCGGCGCCTGGACGTACTCGACCAAACTGGCATGGCGGCCGATCGACTCGCTGATGTTGCGGGGCACCGTTGGCACGTCCTACCGTGCACCGAACCTGCGCGAGAACTTCCTGCTGGGCCAGACGGGCTTCCTGAACCTGACGGACCCCTGCGTCGTCCCGCAGGCGGCCTACGACCCGATCAACGGCTATAATCCCGCGAACGACAACCGGCCGCCCGAAGTGCTTGCGAACTGCGTCGCGGACGGCATCGACCCGACGACGTTCACGAACGGCGGCAACAGCGTCTACAGTGTCGAAGTCGAAGGCGGCGGCGCCCTCGACCTCGCCGAGGAGAAGTCCGACTCGTTCTCCGCCGGGTTCACCTGGGAACAGCCGTTCTTCACGGCATTCGACTTCGTGGTGAGCGCGACCTACTACGAGATCGACATCCGTGACGAAATCATCGAGCCGTCGGCCGCGTTCATCATCCAGGACTGCTATTACGACCTGGAAGGCGACAGCGCGTTCTGCGACCGCATAGACCGCGGCGCCGACTCCACGATGTCGCTGGTCGACCAGGGCTTCATCAACCGCGACCAGGGACGCGCCCGCGGCGTCGACGTCAACATGCGCGTCGACTGGCCGACGCAGATGTTCGGCAAGGCCGTCGACCTCGCCGCGGAACTGGCGGCTAACCGGGCGCTGGAGCTGTCCAGCAAGCTCGTCGGCCAGGGCGGCAGCGTCGAGGAAGAGGAGTACGTCGGTGAATTCGGCTTCCCCGAGTGGAAGGGGCGCCTCACGCTCAGGGCCGATGTGGGCAGCTGGCGTTACACGTGGTCGACCCGCTACATCAGCTCGGTTGCGGAGGATCCGCTGGCGGTCGATCCGTTCGACGACGTCTTCACCGGCCTGGCGGACACCTGTCTCGGGCCGGCAAACGGGGACGTGAACTGCAGGAACGTCGGTTACGCCGAGAACTACTTCGTCCACGACGCCTCCATCTACTATTACGGCGATACCTGGACGATCGGCGGCGGCCTGCGCAACGTGTTCAACGAGGACCCGCCGCTGGTCGATGGCGCCTCGGTATTCTCATTCAACAACGTGCCCTTCGGCGCCGGCTACGACATTCTCGGGCGGACGCTGTTCGCCAACGTCGTGTACAACTGGCAATAACCGCGGCGGTGGTACGCTGATAACAAAATGCGGCCTGCGGGGCGACCCGCGGGCCGCGTTTGTCAGGCGGCTCGATTCGTCACACCGGGACGAATCGATGCGACAACTCAAGGTATGAAAACGGTGAATCCAGCCAGATATCTGCTGACGGGCTTGCTTGCGGCGGCCACTTTTGACGCGGCCGCCGCGTCCGAACCCTATCCGCTCGAGTACTGGGCGCTGCGCGAGGTCATCAACGAGGTGACCGTGTCGCCGAACGGCGAGCAGCTCGCGATGCTCAAGATCCTGGCGCGCGAAGGCAATCCCATCCTGCACATTTACGATGCCGGCAATCTCGAGGGGCAGCCGTTCGTAATCGACTCCGACCCCATGGAGATCATGACCTACGACTGGGCGAGCGACGAGCATATCGTGCTCACGCTCAGGCAAAAGGTTCGCGACCAGATCGAGGGGCAGAACCAGGGCGTCTACGAGTACCAGGTCGCGATCCTGAACCTGAAGAAGAAGGCCTTCGACGAGTTCCCCGCCGCCGACCCGATCGTCGAGAACCTGCTTCCCGGCAAGCGGGACAAGATCATCATCTCCGAGCAGCCGGGCGCGGAAGAGGACCTGTCGCTCGACAAGGCCTTTCGCCCCCGCGCCTACTACGAGATGGATCTCGACCGCGGCACCAAGAAGCTCCTGATCCGCGGCAAGCTGGACGTCGCCCAGATTTCGTTCGACCCGGAAGGCAATCCGCGCGTCGGCCACGGCTTCGACGCCGGCAGGCAGGAATACGTCATCTATTACCGGGCTCCCGGCGAGTCCCGCTGGGACGATGCGCTCCGGTTCCACGAGGACGACTTTGCGCTGTGGTTTTTCGACGTGCCGGGCCTCGACCCGGCCGTGCCGGGCAATCTCGTCGTCCAGGCGCTGAACGGCGACGACAAGGTGGGGCTCTGGTCCTACGACCCGAAGAACGAGAAGTACGCGGAACTCCTCTACCGGCGCAGCGACGTGGACGTCACCGGCGTGCGCTACCACAGCAATTACTGGGAGCACCCGGACGAGATCGTCGCGGTGAGCTACGCGACCGACAAGCCGCGCTTCGAATATTTCGACGAGGTCGAGGGCGCGACGTATGCACAGCTCGAGAGCCTCATTCCCGGTGCGTACTACGTCACGATCGAGTCACGCTCCCGCGATGGCAATACCCTGGTGGCGCGCAACCTCGGTCCGCGCGATCCCGGCACCTACTTCCTCCTGCACGACGGCGAGTTCAAGGAAGTCGGCAGCCGCGCCCCGCTGCTCGATCCCGCCGAGCTCGCAGACCTCGAGTACATGCATTACAAGGCGCGCGACGGGCGGGACCTCGTCGCGTACGTCACGGTCCCGAACGGCAAGCCGCCGTTCCCGACGGTCGTGCTGCCGCACGGCGGGCCGCACGTCCACGAGGTCGTGATCTACGACGAGTGGGCGCAGGTGCTCGCGAACAACGGCTACCTCGTCGTGCAGCCGCAGTACCGCATGTCGCTGGGCTACGGCTACGACCACTTCCGGAGCGCGTTCCGGGAACAGAGCGAAGGCGGCCGGGCGATGCAGGACGACAAGGACGACGCCGCGCTCCACCTGGTCGAGCAGGGGCTCGCAGACCCGGATCGCCTTGCCATGTTCGGCTGGTCGTACGGCGGGTACGCAGCGCTCGTGGCGGCCTCACGCACGCCGCAGCTCTACCAGTGCGTGATCGCGGGCGCAGCGGTGGCCGACTACGTACGCCAGGCAAACGAGTACCCGAATCCGCGCGGCACGGGCAGGATCTTCACCGAGGACTACCAGTACAAAGTAGTCAACCCGGTGGCCGAGGTGGCGAAGGTCAACGTGCCGATCCTCCTGGTCCACGGCAGCGTCGATCAGCGGGTGCGCCCGCGGCAGGCCAGGTTGTACCGCGATGCACTCGACAAGGCGGGCAAGCCGTACGAGTACATTGAACTGGACGGCGCGGATCACTTCTACAACACGCTGTTCTACGGCCACCAGCTGACGCTGTACACGAACCTGATCGATTTCCTCGCAAACGACTGCGGTCCCGGCGGGCTGTAGGAGCGGCGCTCGCGCCGTGATCGTGCCACGGGTCTGGCTCTGGCGTATTCGCGGCGCGAGCGCCGCTCCTACCTAGAACATTTCGCTGGGTCCGGGCTGGACGGTGACCGGTTTCTTGCGGCTCGGGATGTGCTCGCCCGTGATCATCTTGTCGTAGGAGAGCCCCGGCCCCACCATGGGATACACGCCGGCATCCGGGTCGATGATCACTTCGAGAAACGCGGGGCCGGGGCATGCCATGAACTCGGCGATGACCGGCTCGATGTCGGCCGGCTGCTCGAGCCGCCGGGCGAAGGTGAAACCGTCGGCCTGCGCCGCTTTCACGAAATCCTTGCGGTGCAGCGACTTGTCGCTCGCGGACATCCGGCTCTCGTAGTAGAGCTTCTGCCACTGCCGCACCATGCCGTCACCGTAGTTGTTGAGCACGATGACCTTGATCGGCAGCTTGTACGTCGTCGCGGTTTCGAGTTCGCCGATGTTCATGCGGATGCTGGCATCGCCGTCGATGTCGATGACGACGCGGCCGGGCGCGGCGAACTGTGCGCCGATCGCGGCCGGCAGGCCGAAGCCCATCGTGCCCATGCTGCCGGAGGTGAGCCACAGCCGTGGCTCCCGAAAGTCGAAATACTGGGCGGCCCACATCTGGTGCTGGCCGACACCCGTTGCGATGATCGCCTCGCCCTTCGTATGGCGGTTGACCGCTTCGATGACCGCGTATGGCTGGATCTTCTCGCTCGCGCGGTCGTAGTTCAGCGCGTAGGTTCGCTTGAGGTCCGCGATCTCGGCGTGCCAGGCCGCGAAGCTGCACTCGAAGCGGATGCGGCGGCCGTAATCGAGCAGAGTCTCGAGGTCGCGCTGCAGCACGCCGACGTGGTGCCAGTCCGCGCGCTTCACCTTGCCGATCTCGGCTGCATCGACGTCGAAATGTGCCACGTGGCGCGCATTCGGCGCGAAGCGGGGCGGGTCGCCGGCGACGCGATCGTCGAACCGCGCACCGACGGCGATCAGGAAATCGCAGTCCTCGACGGCATAGTTCGCGGATGCGACACCGTGCATGCCGAGCATGTGCAGTGCAAGCGGGTGCTGGGTGTCGCTCGCGCCGAGCGCCATCAGCGTCGTCGTGACCGGGATGCCGTATTCCTTGGCGAACCGCCGCATCGCCTTCGCGGCATTGGCGTTGATCACGCCGCCGCCCGCGTAGATCAGGGGCCGCTCGGATTGGGCGAGCAGCGCAAAGAAGCGCTGGCACTTCTCGTCGCGCAGGTGGTTGTTCTGCAAGGCGTGGAGCCGGCGCCGGTAGCCGGGCAGGGGCAGCTCGCCGGTGCCGCGGAACGCACCCTGCCAGTTCTGCACGTCCTTGGGTATGTCGACGACCACCGGCCCTGGCCGGCCGGTGCGGGCGAGCATGAACGCGCTGCGCACGGTGGCCTCGAGCTTGTCCGGGTCCGTCACGAGGAAGACGTGCTTGGCGACGGCGCCCATGATGGCGGAGACCGGCGCTTCCTGGAATGCGTCGCTGCCGATGGCGCTGCGGGGCACCTGGCCGCACAGTACGACGATCGGCACCGAATCGGCCATGCAGTCGCGCACCGGCGTCACGGTGTTCGTCGCGCCGGGACCGGAAGTCACCATCACGACGCCGACCTTGCCGCTCGCCCGCGCGTAACCCGCCGCCATGAAGCCGGCGCCCTGCTCGTTTGCCGGGACGATGAGCGGCATCGCCGCGTCGCCGTTCGCCTTGCGATGACGGTCGTTGTAACGAAACACCGCGTCGTAGGTCGGCAATATCGCGCCGCCCGAATAGCCGAAGATCGTGTCGACGCCTTCGTCGGCAAGCACCTGGATGACGATGTCCGATCCGGACATCGTCTGGCCGGCAAGCGGGTGACCGTCGGCGGCAGCGGCGGGCGTCTCGAGAGTGTTCACTGGATGCGCGGAATGCAGCGGGATGTGATTGAAAGTCCTGCAGTTCGGGCGAGTGTTGTCCAATTCGTTGTGCATTGCAATAGCCAACGGACTGCGCGAACATCCGCGCAGGATCGGCCCGCGCGGCGGGTCGCATGGTTTCAAAAGCAATGACCGGCACCGGGCCGGGAAGCGTTCGTTCTGCATGCGGCATGCGATATCGGTACTGCTCGAAAACGAAGTCGGCGCGCTGACGCGGCTCACGGGCATGTTTGCGTCCCGCGGCTACAACATCGATACGCTCAACGTGGCACCGACTTACGATCCGCGCGTCAGCCGCGTCACGCTGGTGGTGCGCGGCTCGGATGCCGCCATTTCGCAGTTGAACGCGCAGCTTGCGAAGCTCGTCGACGTGGTCAACATCCACGACATGACGCTCGGCGAACACTTCGAACGGGAACTCGCCATCGTCAAGCTGAAACTCGCGACCGGCGGCCTCGCGAAAGCGCTGCTGCTCGCGAAACGCTACGGTGCGGAGATTCTCGACGACGCGCAGGTAAGCTGCACGCTGCAGCTCACGGGCCGGGTTCCCGAGATCGATGCATTCATAATGGACGCCGCCGACATCGGCGAGATATCCGCCGTCGCGCGGAGCGGCAGCGTGGCGGTGTCCAAAGGCGAGGTCACACTGACGAGTTACGACCGGCAGCAGATGCTGTCGGGCTGAAACGTGGGCTCCGCCGTCGAATCGTTCCGGCGCCTCGTCGTCAAGGTCGGCTCGTCGCTGCTCGTGGGTGCCGACGGGACGGTCGATCGCGCGTGGCTCGCCGGTCTCGGCGAAGATCTCGCCGGCTGGCGCGGCGGCCACCGCGACCTGCTGGTCGTTTCGTCCGGTGCGATAGCGATCGGCAGCCGCACACTCGGCATCAACCGTCGCCGCGCGCGCCTCGAGGACCTGCAGGCCGCCGCCGCCGTGGTGAGGGGGCGGCGCGCCACCATCCCCGCCTGGGTGGTGCCGGGCTCGGGGCTCGTGAAGCAGGCCGCGGAGGCGGAGGGGCTGGACCGCATCTTCCTCGAGGCCGGCTTCGAGTGGCGCGAGGCCGGCTGCTCGATGTGCGTGGG
>DASUOE010000072.1:0-5077 GCA_036276805.1 Woeseiaceae bacterium
GGCGTGTCGGGACCGATGACGGCGAGCCAGATGTCGTCGCTGCCGGGAATGCTCGCATCGTGCTCCGCCCACCCCGCGCCGAGGCCGCGGCCGTGGTCGGTCGTAACGACGAGCGTCGTGCGGTCCCGGTAGGCATCCTCGGACTGCAGCGTAGTCCAGAGGTCGCCCAGCATCGCGTCCGCACGGTGCAGGTATTCGAGATAGCGGTCGTAACGGTCCGCGTGGGCCCAGTCGTCCGAGTTGACGAACGCGAGCCATAGCACGCGCGGCCGGTGTTGCTGCACGTAGGCTTTCGCCATCCGGTAGGTCAGCATGTCGTTGCTGCCCTCCTCCCACAGGCCCATCACCTCGCGCCGGATCTCGTTCAGCGCGGCGACGCCGGGCGTGCCGAGTTCAGCAGGCAGGTCGTCGTACGCCCCGAGCATCAGGAAGCCCTCGTCGGAGCGCGAGGCGGCCAGGGCGAAGCCGTCCCAGCTCCCGAACTGGGCAACCTGCCCGAACGACATGCCGGGCGCCTCGCGGGCAAGGTCGAGCGCCGTCGGATACGGATAGCGCCGAAAGTCGTTGTCCCGCACCTCGCGGCGCGGCGCTCCCGTCAGCATCTCGACATAGCCCGGCGTCGACCAGTAGACGCCGTTACGGACTTTGACGTGATTGCCGTGCGCGACGTTGCCGAAGGCCATGCCCTGGGGCAGCAGCCTGGTCCAGAGCTCGGGCATGAGTCGCGCGCGCCGCTCCGCGGCCGTCGCCGCGCCGTAGCGCTCGCGCATCGCGCCTATGTCCGAATAGAGTTGCGTTGCGTCGTGCGCGGCGACGGCATCGTCGAGGCCGCCGAAGAAATCCTGGATGCGGACGCCGTCGAGGGTGACGAGCACCACGTTTTCGGTGACGCGGCCGTCCGGCGGCTCGGCCGCGAGCGTGCCCGCGGCCAGCATGGCGAATGCCATCGGCAGCGCGCGCACGTGGCCGTGCCGTACCCGTACCCACGCCGCGCAGCCAGCACCGCCGGGCATCAGCCGACCGCCACCCGCGCATTCATGAAGACGCGCATCCACGGACCCTCGACGCCCCACTCGACCGGGTGCCAGGAGTTCTGCGTGGTGAAACTGACGCGCTCGGGGTGCGGCATGACGATGGTCACGCGGCCGTCCTCGTTCGCCAGCGCGCAGATGCCGTCCGGTGAGCCGTTCGGGTTCGCAGGATAGCGGTCGGCGACCTCGCCGTAATTGTCGACATAGCGCGCGGCGATCGTGTAGGAGGCGGCGTAGCGGTCCGCGTCACTAGCGAACACCGCGCGGCCCTCGCCGTGCGATGTGGCGATCGGCAGCCGCGATCCGGCCATGCCGGCAAGGAACAGCGACGGGCTTTCCAGCACTTCGACCAGGCTAAGCCGCGCTTCGAACTGCTCGGACTTGTTGCGCAGGAACTTCGGCCAGTGCGCCGCGCCGGGGATGAGCTCTTTCAGGTGCGCGAGCATCTGGCATCCGTTGCACACGCCGAGCGCGAACGTATCGCCGCGCTGGAAGAACGCCGCGAACTGGTCGCGCGCGCGCGCGTGATACAGGATCGACTTCGCCCAGCCGCCGCCGGCGCCCAGCACGTCTCCGTAGGAGAAGCCGCCGCAGGCGACGATTCCCTGGTAATTCGACAGCGCATCGCGGCCCTCGAGCAGGTCGCTCATGTGCACGTCCACCGCGGTGAAGCCGGCGTGCATCAGCGCCGCCGCCATCTCGTACTGGCTGTTGACGCCTTGTTCCCGGAGTACGGCCACGCGCGGGCGCGCTGCGCTGCGAAACGGCCGTACGATGTCCACGCCGGGATCGAAGGTCAGCACGACGTTCAGTCCCGGGTCGTCGTCGTCGAGCACGCGGTCGTATTCCTCTTTGGCCGTCGCGGGATTGTCGCGCAGCGCCTGGAGGCGGTAAGAGAGGCCCGACCACTCGCGCTGCAGCGTGCGGCGGTCGAGATCGAGAACGACACCCGCGTCGCCGCGCACGACGAGGCGCGGTTCGGCTTCGACGCTGCCGATTGCCGCCGCGGTCACGCCGTGCCGGTCGAGCAGCATCTGCACCTGGCCGAGCTTCGACTTCGCGACCTGCACGACCGCGCCGGCCTCCTCGGCAAACAGCGTGCGAAGGAGTTCTTCCGTGCCGCCGGAGAGCGTCAGCGTCACGCCGAGCCGGGCCGCGAACAGCATTTCGGCGACCGTGGCAAGGAGCCCGCCGTCGCTGCGATCGTGATACGCGAGCAGGAGCCCGCGCGCGCTGAGCTCCTGGACCGCGGCAAAGAACCCGGCGAGCCGCCGTGGGTCGTCGAGGTCCGGCACCGTGCTGCCGCTCAGCGTATACGCCTGCGCGAGGCAGGACCCGCCGAGCCGGTTGCGGCCGCCGCCGAGGTCGAGCAGGAGCAGGCAGGTCGGCTCCCCGGCACGCCGAAGTTCGGGCGTAAGCTGGCGCCGCACGTCTGTGACCGGCGCGAAGGCCGACACGATGAGCGACACCGGCGCGACGACCTGGTATTCGCCGCCGTCCGCCTGCCAGCGCGCGCGCATCGAAAGCGAATCCTTGCCGACCGGGATCGCCACGCCGAGCGCCCGGCACAGTTCGCTCACGGCGGCGACCGTGTCGTACAGCCGTGCGTCCTCGCCGGGGTGACCGGCTGCGGCCATCCAGTTCGCCGAGAGGCGCACATGCCTCAGGTCCTCCACCGCCGCGGCGGCAATGTTCGTGATGGCCTCGGCGACGGCCATGCGTCCCGACGCGGGAGCGTCGATGGCCGCGAGCGGTGTGCGCTCGCCCATCGCCATCGCCTCGCCCGTCGCCGCACCGAAGCCGCTCGACGTGATCGCGACGTCGGCCACCGGCACCTGCCAGGGGCCGATGAGCTGGTCGCGAGCCGTGAGGCCGCCGACCGTACGATCGCCGATGTGGATCAGGAAGGACTTGTCGGCCACCGCGGGGAAGCGAAGTACGCGGAGTGCCGCGTCTTCGAGTTCGATACCGGAGAGGTCGAGCGGCAGCAATGTGTGCCGGGCACGCGTCACGGTCCGCGTCATCTTGGGCGGATTGCCGAGGAGCATGCGCATGGGCATGTCGACGACCCGGTTGTCGAACTCGCGGTCGTTGACGACGAGCCGGCCGTCGCCGGTCAGCGTTCCGATGACCGACGCCGGGCAACGCTCGCGGCGGCAGATTGCCAGGAACTCGCCGAGTCGCGCCTCGCCGATCACGAGCACGTAGCGCTCCTGCGCCTCGTTGCACCAGATCGCCATGGGCGACAAGCCGGGCTCGGCGTTGTCGATCTCGCGCAGCTCCACGCGCGCGCCGAGGCGGCTGTGATTGACTGCTTCCGGCACGGCGTTCGAGAGCCCGCCGGCGCCGACGTCGTGGATGAGCAGGATCGGGTTGTCCCCTCCCATCGCGGTGCAGCGGTCGATGACCTCCTGTGCGCGCCGTTCGATCTCCGCGTTACCGCGCTGCACCGACGCAAAGTCGAGATCCTCGCTCGAGGTGCCGCTTGCGACGCTCGAGGCGGCGCCGCCGCCGAGGCCGATGAGCATCGCCGGCCCGCCGATGATGACGAGCCGCGCACCCGCGGGGACGTCGATCTTGCGGGCATGTTGCGGCCTGACGTTGCCCACGCCGCCCGCGATCATGATCGGCTTGTGGTAGCCGCGGATCTCGTTATCCGGCAGGCCCGGCACGCGTGCTTCGAAGGTGCGGAAATAACCGGCGAGGTTCGGGCGGCCGAACTCGTTGTTGAACGCCGCGCCGCCGATCGGCCCGTCCAGCATGATCTCGAGTGGCGATGCCATGCGGTCGGGATGCGGGAAACCGGTCTCCCAATCCTGCGGCCAGCCCGGCACGTCGAGGTGCGAGGTCGTGAAGCCCGTGAGGCCCGCTTTCGGCCGCGCGCCGAGGCCGGTCGCACCCTCGTCACGTATCTCGCCGCCGGCGCCGGTCGCCGCGCCGGGGAAAGGGGAGATGGCGGTCGGGTGGTTGTGCGTTTCGACCTTCATCAGGATGTGCACCGGCTCGTCGACGTACGTATACGCGCGTGTCGCGGGATCGGGCAGCAGCCGGCGTCCGGCCGCACCTTCGATGACGGCGGCGTTGTCCGAGTACGCGGACAGCACGCCGGCGGGGTTCGCGTTCGTCGTGGCCTTGATCATGCCGAACAGGCGGCGGCCCGTGGGCTCGCCGTCGACGATCCAGTCGGCGTTGAAAATCTTGTGACGGCAGTGCTCGGAGTTCGCCTGTGCGAACATCATGAGTTCCGCATCGGTCGGGTCACGCCCGAGCGCCAGGTAGTTGGCGAGGAGATAGTCGATCTCCTCGCCCGACAGGGCGAGGCCGAGTTCGGCGTTGGCGCGGGCGAGCGCCGCGGCGCCGTCGCCCTTGAGCGGCACGGTACGCAGTGGTGCGGGCGCATGCTCCGCGAACAGCGTCGCCGCGCCGGACCCCGTCGCAATGACCGCCTCGGTCATGCGGTCGCAAAGGTGGTGCGCGAGCGCCAGTGCTGCGGCCGCGTCGCCGCCGCGGCGGTAACTCAGGGCGTAGCGGATGCCGCGCTCGATCCGGCGCACGCCGTCGAGATCGCAGGCGCGCGCGATGTCGGTGGCCTTCGACGACCAGGGCGAGATCGTGCCGGGCCTCGGCACGACGTAGAAACCCGGTGCGTTCCGCGGCAAGGTTGCCGGCGACTCGCCCGAGAGGAGCAGGGCCTCGAGCCGCTGCCGGCCGGCCGCGGACAAGGGCGCTGCGAGCTCGACGAAATACGTGTACCGCGCCGCCAGTCCGCTGACGCGATCGTCGGCGGCCTTGAGCGCCGCGAGCCGCTTGTCGAGACGGAACGCCGACAGCGCCGGCTGGCCGGCGAGCTCCAGGAGGACTGCGGAGCGTTCCGCCAAGGGTGCGGGATCGGACAATGCCACGTCCAGGGAGGGGATCAGACGCGATGATACCGGAGCCGGACCCGGACGCAACGCCGGCCGCCGGCGTCAGGACTTGTTGTCGCCCGGCGTGTAGATCGGCACCGGGAACTGCGCGACGTTGCCCCCTTCGACCCTGGAAATCTT
>DASUOE010000073.1:0-12229 GCA_036276805.1 Woeseiaceae bacterium
GCGGACGCCGTGTTCTTCGCGTGGCTCGAGGCGCACATGGACGACCTGCTCGACCGCGATCCGGGCGCGCTCGAACACGCGATCCGGAGTTCGTGCGAGATCAAGGCCGCCGTCGTCGCCGAGGACGAACGCGAGTCCGGACGGCGCGCGATCCTGAACTTCGGCCACACGTTTGGCCACGCGATCGAGAACTGCCAGGGCTACGGCCAATGGCTGCACGGCGAGGCCGTCGGCGCCGGCATGGTGATGGCGGCCGCGCTGAGCGACATCGACGACGATACCCGCCGGCGTATCGGCCGCCTCGTCGAGCGGGCGGGGCTGCCGGCGACGCCGCCCCCCGTTGGTGCCGACCGACTGCGGGCCGCCATGGGCCTCGACAAGAAGGTCCTCGACAAGCGCCTGCGGTTCGTCCTGCTCGACCGGCTCGGCAGCGCCCGCACCACCGCCGAGTACGACGAACGGCGGCTCGACGCGGTGCTCGAGGCCTGCAACGGATGAGCGCGGCCGGCCTCGCGCCGTATGCCGCCAGCGAGGCGGCTTCGCGCGGGCGCCGGCACCCGGAGCCGCCGTCCGCCTGGCGCGGCGAATACCAGCGCGACCGCGACCGCATCATTCATTCCACCGCGTTCCGGCGCCTTATGTACAAGACCCAGGTGTTCGTGAACCACGAGGGCGACCTGTACCGCACGCGGCTCACGCACTCGCTCGAAGTGGCCCAGATCGGCCGCACGGTCGCCGTCGCACTCAGGCTCTCGGAGCCTCTTACCGAGGCCATCTGCCTCGCGCACGATCTCGGCCACACGCCGTTCGGCCATGCGGGGCAGGATGCGCTGAACGCCTGCATGCGAGCGTGGGGTGGCTTCGAGCACAACCTGCAGTCGCTGCGCGTCGTGGACGAGCTCGAGGCGCGGTACGCCGACTTCAGCGGCCTGAACCTCATGTTCGAGACCCGCGAAGGCATCCTGAAGCACTGCTCCGCGCGCAACGCCCGCGCACTCGGCGATCTCGGCGCCCGGTTCATCGAGCGTCGCCAGCCCGGGCTCGAGGCACAGATCGCGGATATCGCCGACGCCATCGCGTACAACCATCACGACGTCGACGACGGCCTGCGCGCCGGCCTCATCACGTTGCGCCAGCTCAGGCGCCAGCCGCTCTTCGCCGGGCATTACGAGGCCGTGCGCGGGCGCTGGCCCGCGCTGCCGGACACCGACCGCCGGCTGGTGTTCGAGGTGATCCGGCGCATGATCGGCAGCGTCGTTTCCGACCTCATCTCGACGAGCGCGCGGAACATCGAATCGGCGGCGCCGGCCACGATCGACGACGTCCGCGCCGCGCCCCGGCCGCTGATCGGGATGTCGCGTGCCATGGCCGAACGGCACGTCGCGCTCAAGAGGTTCCTGAACCGCCATCTCTACCGGCACGAACGGAAGCTTGCGATGACGGAGCGCGTGCAGGCCGTGGTGCGCGACCTTTTCCAGTCCTATATGTCGGATAACACGTTGATGTCAGAGGAATTTTTTCTCAAAGCGCGGGACCTGGAGGACGCAGCGAGGGCGCGTGTCGTCGCGGATTACATCGCCGGGATGACCGACCGTTACGCGTTCGACGCACATGCCGCGCTGGCCCGCCGCCGTGCGCCGCGCCGCACCCGCGCCCGCGACAACCGTTAGAATGCACGGCCCGGCGCAACCCGAGAACGGCGAGTACATGACCCCCGCGCATTCAGACCCGACGTCGAACCCGAAGGCCATCCCCGTGCGCGAGCGGCTGATCTTCGCCATGGACGTGCCCGACTGCGCCCGTGCCCGAGCGCTTGCGGACGAACTCGGCGATGCGGTCGCCTTCTACAAGATCGGTCTCGAACTCATGATGAGCGGCGGCTACTTCGAGTTGCTCGACTGGCTGCTCGCCCGCGACAAAAAGGTATTCTGCGACCTCAAGTTCTTCGACATCCCGGCCACCGTGGGCTCCGCCGTCCGGCAACTCAAGGATCGCGGCGCAACGTTCGTCACGGTGCACGGCAATCGCTCCATCATGGAGGCCGCGGCGGCGAACAAGGGGAACAGCCTCAAGGTTCTCGGCGTCACCGTGCTCACGAGCCTCGACCGCGGCGACCTCGACGACCTGGGCTTTGCGTGCGACGTCGAGGCGCTCGTCCTGTCGCGGGCGAAGCAGTGCCTCGAGGCCGGTTGCGACGGCGTCATTTCCTCGGGCCTCGAGGTGCCGAAACTCCGTGCCGCCGTCGACCACAGGCTGCTCGTCGTCGCGCCCGGCATCCGGCCCGTCGACAACAAGCCGGTCGGCGACCAGAAGCGCGTGGTCACCGTCGAGACCGCCTTCGCGAACGGCTGCGATTACATCGTGATAGGACGGCCCATCCGCGACGCAGCGAACCCGCGCGAGGCCGCCGAAGCCGTACAGGCGTCGATCGCGGCACAGTTCGCGCGCGCGAAGCGCCGCACGATGCCTGTCCGGCCGCAGTGAGGACTTAAGAACTTGCATCGAGACCCGCCCGCCGTCGCGCCGCTCGACAACGATCTCCTGCTCCGCGCGCTCTTGCGCGAACCGGTGCCGCGCACGCCGGTCTGGATCATGCGCCAGGCCGGCCGCTACCTCCCCGAGTACCGTGCCACGCGGGAGCAGGCGGGCGATTTCATGAGCCTGTGCCGCAACCCGGAGCTCGCCTGCGAGGTCACGCTCCAGCCGCTAAGGCGCTTTTCGCTGGACGCCGCCATCCTGTTCTCGGACATCCTCACCGTTCCAGACGCCATGGGCCTCGAACTCTACTTCGAGACCGGCGAGGGCCCGAAATTCCGCCGGCCGCTGCGCTCCGCGCGCGACATCCGAAACCTTCCCGCGCCGGACGTCGCGGATGCCCTCGGCTACGTCTTCGACGCGGTCCGCACCATCCGGCGCGCACTCGCCGGGCGCGTCCCGCTCATCGGCTTCGCCGGGAGCCCGTGGACGGTCGCCACCTACATGGTCGAGGGCGGCTCCGACCGCGAGTTCCGCCGCATCCGCGCGCTCGCCGCGGGGGACCGCAAGTCGCTCGAGCGCCTGCTTGCGCATGTCGCGCGCACCACCACCGATTACCTGAACGCACAGATCGAGGCCGGTGCGCAGGCGGTACAGGTGTTCGACACCTGGGGTGGCGTGCTCGGGCGCGACGACTACCGCCGGTATTCGCTCGCGTACATGGAGAGAATCGTAGACGGCCTCATTCGCGAGCGCGAAGGCCGCCGCGTGCCGGTCATCCTGTTCACGAAAGGCGCCGGCCCGCTGCTCGCGGACATGGCGAAATCCGGCTGCGACGCGCTGGGCGTCGACTGGGAGACCGACCTCGCGACGGCCCGCGAGTACGTGGCGGATCGCGTAGCCCTGCAGGGCAACCTCGACCCTGCGGCCCTGCGCAGAAGCCCCGAGGCCATCCGCGACGGCGTCGCGGCGGTGCTCGAGAGCTACGGGAAGGGGCCCGGCCACGTCTTCAACCTCGGCCACGGGATCACGCCCGACATCGATCCCGGGCATCTCGGTGCCTGCATCCAGGCCGTCCACGACCTGAGCCCGCAGTATCACCTGTAGGAGCGGCGGTAACGCCGCGAATTGAGGGCGGGTAGGATCAACGCCGCCGCGCCCCGTCACGGGTGCGCCATCGGCCCTGTCGCTCCACGCTCAAGCCCGCGCGGCATCCTGCCGCGCAGGCATCGTCCTCCGCGCGCTCGGGCGTCCTGCTTCGCGCGCTCCGCACGACGCGTGGAGCGACAGGGCCGCTGACGCACCCCGGAGCGCGTCGCGGTGCCGCGCGGGCTTGAGCGTGGAGTGACCTCGCCGGTAACGCGCCGGTGACAAAGCTGGGGCGGCGGTCCGCGTCCACGCCGGGGCGGTGCGGTTTATGCGCTCGCTTCGTCGCGGAGCTTGCGGCGCAGGATCTTCCCGACGTTCGTCTTCGGCAGCTCGCTGCGGAACTCGACGTACTTCGGTCGCTTGTAGCCGGTCAGGTTGGCCTTGCAGTAATCGAGGACGTCCTGTTCGGTCACGGAATCCTGGGTGCGCACCGCGAACACCTTGACGACCTCGCCGGAATGCTCGTCCGGGACGCCGATGGCGGCTGCTTCGAGTATGCCGTCCATCTCGACCACGACGTTCTCGACCTCGTTCGGGTACACGTTGAAACCCGACACGTTGATCATGTCCTTCTTCCGGTCCTCGATGTAGACGTAACCCTTGTCGTCCATGCGGCCGATGTCGCCGGTGCGCAGCCAGCCGCCGGGCAGCATGACCTCGGACGTCTCGGCCGGGCGTTTCCAGTAGCCCTCCATGACCTGCGGCCCCTTGACGCAGATCTCGCCGATCTCGCCGACGGCGAGCGGGTTGCCGTCGTCGCCCGCTATCATCACGTCGGTCGAGGATATCGGGAGCCCGATGCTGCCGGTGTACTCGCTGCCGGTCGGCATGATGATCGCGGCGGGCGACGTCTCGGTGAGCCCGTAGCCCTGGGCGATCTCGACACCCGTGACTTCCGCCCAGCGCTTCGCGACGGCCGGCTGTACCGCCATGCCGCCGCCGACGCACACCCTGAGCCCGCTGAAGTCGACCTCGTCGAAACCCGGTGTATTGAGCAGCGCCGCGAACAGCGTGTTGACCGCGGTGAAGTAGTTGAACCGGTACTTCTTCAGTTCCTTGACGAAGGCCGGGAAATCCCGCGGGTTCGTGATGAGGACGTTCAGGCCGCCGCGCGCCATCACGGCCAGGCAGTTACCCTGCAGCGAAAAGATGTGATAGAGCGGCAGGGCGGTGATCGCCGTGATCGGCTCCACGCCCGCGTAGGCGTCGCCGAGCCACGCGTCCGTCTGCGCCACGTTGTACACCATGTTGCGATGGCTCAGCATGGCGCCCTTGGACGTGCCGGTCGTCCCGCCGGTGTACTGCAGGAACGCAATGTCGGCGAAGCCCAGTTCGACGGGCGTCGGCGCCGCGCCGTGTCCCAGGGCCAGCGCCTTCCGGAATCGCGCCGCCTCCGGCAGCCGGAATGCCGGTACGGCCTTCTTCCGGTAGCGGATGACGAGGTCCACGATCCAGCCCTTCGGTTTCGCCAGCATCTCGCCGATGGAGGTGACGACGACATGCCGGACGTCGGTCGACTCGATGATCGTCTCCAGCACGTGCGCGAAGTTCTCGAGGATGACGATCGCTTTCGCGCCGGAATCCGCGAGCTGGTGCTGGAGCTCGCGCGCGGTGTACAGAGGGTTGACGTTCACGACGACGAGACCGGCGCGGAAGCAGCCGGCGAGCGCGATGGGATACTGCAGGACGTTCGGCAGCATGATCGCTACGCGCTCGCCGCGCGTCAGCCCGAGCGACTTCTGCAGGTATGCCGCGAAGTCGCGGGACAGCAGGTCGAGCTCGCGGAAGCTGAGCGTCGTGCCCATGTTCGTGTAGGCCGGGTTGTCCGCGTACTCGACGAAGACGTGCTCCAGCAGGTCGCGCAGCGAACGGAACCGCGGCTGGGGCACGGTGGCCGGAATGCCGTCCGGGTACGAGTCGAGCCAGATCTTCTCCAAGGAGGTCCCCCTTCGTGCCTGCCCTTCAGTCGGCGCCCCCCGGCGCCGGTAAAGATTCCTGAATGATCGGCCAAGCGTTGTCGAGGAGCAACGGCTGCGCGGCGGCATTCGGGTGAATGCCGTCATCCTGCATGTACTCGCCGTTCAGCGCGACACCGTCCATGAAGAATTCGATCCACGGCACGTCGTGGCTGCCGGCGACGTCGCGGAACGCCTGCTCGAACTCCTTCGAATAGCGCGGGCCGTAGTTCGGCGGGATCCGTATTCCGAGCAGCACGACCGCGGCGCCCGCAGCCTTGCCGGCGTCGATGATCGTGCCGAGGTTCGCCCGCAGCCGCTCCGGCGGGAAGCCGCGCAGCCCGTCGTTGCCCCCGAGTTCGACGATGACGAGCTCGGGATCGAAGCGCTCGAGTGCGGCGTCGATGCGGGTTGCGCCGCCTTCGGTGGTCTCGCCCGATATGCTGGCGTTGATGACGCGATGTTCGTACCCTAGGGCCGCGAGCCGCTCCTGCAACAAAGCAGTCCAGGACTGGTCAGTATCCATTCCGTAGCCGGCGCTCAGGCTGTCGCCAAAAACCAGGATCGTCGGCGCCTCGGCGCCGCGGGCGACCGCACACGCGAGCAGCAAAACAAGGGTCAGGATCTTCTGCATGTCGAATAGCGGCACCGTATTGTCGGCGGACGGGCTGACCAAGCAGGTTAGCAGCCCCGAGGGGACACTGACCATTCTCGCGGACGTGAGTTTCGCCGTCGCGCGCGGTGAATCGGTGGCCGTCGTCGGGCCTTCGGGCGCGGGCAAGTCCACGCTGCTCGCGCTCTTAGCCGGCCTCGACGTGCCGACGGCGGGCCGCGCGACCCTGGACGGGCACGACCTGAACGCACTCGACGAGGACGGGCGGGCACAGGTGCGCGCACAGAGCGTCGGCTTCGTGTTCCAGTCCTTCCATCTCGTGCCCTCGCTCAACGCCCTCGAAAACGTCATGCTGCCGCTCGAGCTTGCCGGGCACCCGGACGCCCGCCGGGCGGCGCTCGGAATCGTGAGCGAGGTCGGTCTCGCGGAGCGCCGCAGCCATTACCCCGCGCAGCTCTCCGGCGGCGAAAAGCAGCGCGTTGCCATCGCCCGCGCCTTCGCGACGCAGCCGGCCGTCCTGTTCGCCGACGAGCCGACCGGGAACCTCGATGCGCGCACCGGCGAGAAGATCATGCAGCTCATGTTCGACCTGAACCGCGACTCGGCGACTACGCTCGTCCTCGTGACGCACGACGTGGGCCTCGCCGGCCGCTGCAACCGCGTCCTCACCCTCGAGGCGGGCCGGCTGGTGAGCGACGCCCGGGCCGCCGCGTGAAGGCGCTCGCCTTCGCCCTCAAGAGCTTCGGCCGCGAGCTCCGCTCCGGAGAAGTACTCGTACTGCTCGGCGCCGTGTCGCTGGCCGTCGCGGCGCTCACCTCGGTAGGTTTCCTGACGGACCGCATCTCGAAAGCGGTGACCCGCCAGGCGAACGAAGTGCTTGCCGCCGACCTGCGCCTGCGCTCCCAGGAGCCGATTCCGGACGACTGGCGCGAGCTCGCGCGCGACCACGCGCTCGCGACCGCGGACACGGCTACCTTCCCGAGCGTCGTCTACCACGGCGAGGACAACGCACTCTCCACGATCATCGCCGTCACTGCCGGCTACCCGCTGCGCGGCCAGGTGAAGGTCACCGGTGCGCTGTTCGGCAGCGAGTATGCGGCCGACACGGTGCCGGCGCCGGGCACGGTCTGGGCGGACGGCGGGCTCCTCGCCAGGCTCGGTGCGGACGTCGGTGACACGCTCGAGATCGGCAGCGGGAGCTTCGCCATTTCGGCGGTCGTGACCTACCGGCCGGACCAGTCGATCGGCTTTGCCTCGCTCGCACCCACGCTGCTCCTCAACATGGCAGACCTCGACGCCACGGGCCTCATCGGGGAGGGCAGCCGCGTGCGCTATTCGCTGCTCGTTGCCGGCGACGAGGAGGACGTCGCGGACTTCGCCGCGGCCGTGGAGCCCGAGCTCCCCGACTCCCTGCGCCTCGGTTCGGCCGAGGAAAGCGGCGAGCGGGCGCTCGCCGCTTCCGACCGTGCCCAGCGGTTCCTGTCGCTCACCGCGGTCATAAGCCTGCTGTTGTCCGCGGTCGCGATCGCCATGTCCGCACGGCGCTTCGCGCACCGGCGCATGGATACCGTGGCCCTAATGAAGAGCCTCGGCGCGACGCAGGGCTTCGTCATCGCGGTCGCGCTAACCCAGATCGTGCTCATCGGGCTCATCGGGGTCGCGATCGGCAGCGTAGTCGGCTTCGTCGCGGAGTCCATCCTGTCCCGGCTGCTTGCCGACATCATCCAGGGCGAGCTGCCGCCGCCGGGCTTGCGGCCGGTGGCGCTCGGCTGCGGCAGCGCCGTGCTGCTGCTCGCCGGCTTCGCGCTGCCCTCGCTGCTGCAGCTGCGCGACACGCCGCCGCTCCGCGTATTGCGCCACGACGCCATGCCGCCGGCGCCGTCGCGCATCCTGGTCGCCGGCGCCTCGCTGCTCGCCGTGGCCGGCCTCCTGTACCAGTCGGTCGGCGACGCGCGCCTGCTCGTCGTGGTCCTCGGCGGCATCTTGCTCATCGCCGCGGCACTCTACCTCGTCGGCCGCGGCCTCGTGGCGCTGCTCGGGCGCTTCCGTTCCGGCGTCGGTGTCGCGTGGCGCTACGGGCTCGCGAACGTCGCCCGGCGCGGCCGCGTCAGCGCGGTGCAGGTGGTGGCGTTCGGGCTCGGCATCACGGTGCTCCTGCTCCTGACGCTGGTACGGACCGACCTGCTGGAAGGCTGGCGGCGTACGCTCGACGAGAGCGCGCCGAACCAGTTCCTCATCAACATCCAGCCCGCCGAGACCGCCTCGGTCGAACGGATCTTTGCAGAGCGCGGCGTCGCGCCGCCGCTATTGTCGCCGCTCGTGCGGGCGCGCATGACGGCGATCAACGACGAGGACGTGAAGGAGCGGGGCTACCCGCAGGAAGGCGGCGAGTGGTTCGCGAACCGCGAGCACAACCTGTCGTGGGCGGCCGGGCTGTCGGACAGCAACGAGATCGTGGCGGGCGAATGGTGGCCGGCGGACTACAGCGGACCGCCACTCGTCTCGATCGAGGAGGAGCAGGCGCTGGAGTCAGGTCTCGGCCTGGGCGACCTGCTCACCTTCGAAGTCGCCGGCCAGGAGCTCACGGCACGGATCGCGAGCGTGCGCTCGGTAAACTGGGACTCGTTCCAGCCGAACTTCTTCCTCGTCTTCTCGCCCGGGGCGCTCGAGGATTTCCCGACGACCTACATCGCGAGCCTGCGTATCGAGCCGGACGAGCGCGGCGCGCTCGTCGATCTCGTGCGCGCGCACCCGACGATTTCGGTCATCGACCTGGATTCCATCCTCCAGCAGGTGCGGGGCATCATCGAGAAGGCGAGCCTCGCCGTGCAGGCCGTGTTCATCTTCACGCTGGCAGCGGGCATCGCCGTCCTGTTCGCGGCCGTCCAGTCGACCATCGACGAGCGGCGATTCGAAAGCGCGATGCTGCGTGCGCTCGGCGCCCGCAAGCGGGTCGTGTTCGCCGGCGTGATGGCCGAGTTCGCGGCGCTCGGCGCGGCCGCGGGCCTGCTCGCCGCCGCGGGCGCGTCGCTCCTCGCGGCCTACATCGCGGTGGACCTGTTCGACCTGCCGTACAGCTTCAACCCGCTCCTCTGGCTCGCCGGCGTCACAGCGGGGATCGTCGTCGTCTGCGTGAGCGGGTGGTTCGCCGCCCGCAGCGCAATCAACTCGGCGCCGGTGGACGTGCTGCGCGGAGCTCTCCATTGACGGAAGACAAGCTTTCCTGCGGTGTAGTCCTCGTGCGGGCGAGCGAGGATGGGCCAATGACGCTGATGTTGCGCGCCTGGCATCACTGGGACTTCCCCAAAGGTATCCGCGAGGGCGACGAAGAGCCGATCGAGGCGGCGGTTCGCGAACTGCGCGAGGAAACCGGCATCGCCGCGGTCGATTTTCCCTGGAGTGAACGCTTCTTCGAGACCGGGCCGTACAGCCGTGGCAAGACCGCACGCTACTACCTGGCTGCCACGCTGGAGACGGAGGTCGTCCTGGGGCCGTCCCCGGAGACGGGACGCCCCGAGCATCACGAATCGCGCTGGGTCAGCTTCGACGAGGCGTTCGACCTGGCGGCGCCGCGCGTGCGCGAAGTGGTGCGCTGGGCGCGGCAGATCGTCGGTGGCTAGGCATCATTAGCTTGGGACGTTTGTACGGACCTAATATGTTCAGGACGCTCAATTATGTTTAATCCGTGCAACCACAGCATTAGAACGCCGAGAAAAAGTTGTACAAGTGGTCCGATCGAATGCGACTATTTCGATAAGCTCCTGAGACTTGATGCTATGTAAAGTCGTGCTTTTTATTGCACTTGCACGGCACGGATGTATACTCTGTTGCGCTTCCGCTCATTCCAAAAAAAAAGTCGGGGAAGTTTCGCATGCGTTTCAGAAGTCCTGTTTTGTTCTCGCTCCTCGCGATGTTCGCGAATGGGGCTGCGAGTGCGGGGCCGATTCTCGTCGATCCGACAACAGCCGGATCGAATGTCGACGCCGACATCCTCTGGCAGCAATGTTTGATCTGCTACGTCGACGCCGAATTGTCCGACGGACTCGAGGGCGCTCAGGGCAGTCTCGGCCTCGGCGACTCGTTTACATTTGATTTCTTCGACGTCTTTGTTGGCGGGTTGATTGGCAGTGCGCTGGTCAACGTAAACGCAACGCTGGCCTTCGCAGCGCCGAGTGCCGCCAGCAATGGTAGCGGCCTCGGCGGTTTCACTTCCTTGTTCTTCGCCATAAATGCCGGGTACCTTTTCTGGGATCAGCCGGATCCGATAGACCTCGGAGATGGCAGCTACCTTGGCGTAGCGTTCGAGAACCTTGTCGTGGGCGGCCTTGGTAACCGGACAACGGTATCTGCAACGGTTCATCGCTATGGAAGCCTGGCAGTGTCGGAGCCAGGTACGCTGGCCCTGGCATGCCTTGGGCTGATTGGAGTCTGGGCGGGACGAAGGCGCCGCCTGAAAATATCGCCCGCCTGAAACACGTGTCCTGCCGTCCGCGCGGCCAGGGTCGGGTGACTTCGACAAAGCCATGCATTGGGATCTTAAAAGCAGTGGGAAGTAGTGTGATGTCTCAAGCCGGGATGAGGGCCCCGGCCGAAGTCAGCCAGGAGCGGTTACTGCGTCACGTACTACATTAACTAAAAGCGCTGGGTGACCGGGACGTTCGCCCGAGCGACGAGTGCTTGCACGAGGGGAGGCGCCGAGGGGTCGCTACCGGATTTACCGGCAGGCTTGCTAGGCGCGCTTCGGGGAGTTTCACAGAAAACAGCAAGAGCTGCCGGCATGGCTCCTCCGCTATGCGACGAGGCTTCACAGATTGGCGTGTAATCGGGATCGCAGTCCTCTAACGCGGCCGAAGCTAAAGTTTCCATAGCGCGAATACGAAGCGCACGGCCGGCCGTATTTGTTGGCGGCACGCGTCTCAGCGCGCGTGTCGACGATCACGGAAAAACAAAAAAGCAATGCCAGCCTGGACGATCTACGGACGAATTCGTACGCCGATGTTGCTTATCGGCGTGACCGAGTATTTTATCGCCTTCTCGTCACTCTACGTAGCCGGCCTCTTGATCTTCGGCAGCGTGGAGGCGAGCGAGGCGATTGTCGGCCCAATTCTCCCGCAAGCATTCGCAATCGGTGTGGTCATACTGCTCAGTCTGGTTGCCGTAGGGCTTTACCAGTTCAATCTCCGTACGTACTTCCACCAGGCCGTGTTGCGCATCGTTGTCGGCGTCATTGGTGGCAGCCTGGCGCTGGCCCTGATTCTTAAGCTGTTTTTTCCAGCTCTTGGTATGTCCTATCCGGCTGCCACGGTGGCGGTCGGGTATATCGTCATCTCGTTGTCCATCGTCCGATTCGTATTCTGCAGAACCGTTGATGGCAACGTATTTCGGCGTCGCACGCTGGTTTACGGTGCAGGCGTACGAGCATCGGCCATCGCAGATTTGCGACGTGCCGCCGATCGCCGCGGGTTCATGGTGGTAGGACGGGTCGCCGTGCCAGGGGACGACGTAAGCGATCATAGTAACCTCGTCGATGGCAGCGTGCGAACGCTGACCATGCTGGCGATCGAGCACCATGCGGATGAAATAGTCATTGCAGCCGACGAACGGCGAGGCACCCTACCTGTGCGTGACTTGCTCGATGCAAAACTGGCCGGAATAGACGTCGTGGACCTATCCGAGTTTCTGGAACGGGAAACGGGGAAAATCCGGGTAGATCTGCTCAAACCCGGCTGGCTGGTTTTCTCGCACGGATTCAGGACTGGCCGATTCCGCACGGCGGCCAAACGCCTGCTCGACGTTGTCGCCAGTACGTTCCTGATACTGCTTTTTTCTCCGGTAATGCTGGCCATTACCATCGCAATAAAGTGGGAAGAAGGGCTGGCAGCGCCCCTGCTCTACTACCAGACACGCGTCGGACGCGGCGGCAGGACGTTTCGTGTCAGGAAGTTCCGGAGCATGAGCGTAAATGCAGAAGCCGACGGCACGGCACGATGGGCAAGCAAACATGATGCCCGGGTGACGCAAGTTGGTCGATTTATTC
>DASUOE010000074.1:0-20808 GCA_036276805.1 Woeseiaceae bacterium
AACATGGTGCCGGTCGAGCCCGATTTCCTGGCGAAGCGGATTTCCTCGCGGACGCTCACCCACTTCGTCGCCGAGGACCTGGCCACGGGCCGCATCATAGGAACCGTGATGGGCGTGGATCACGAACGGGCTTTCGACGACCCGGAAAACGGGTCGAGCCTGTGGGCGCTGGCCGTGGACGGTCAGGCCAGGCAGCCCGGCATCGGGCGCGCGCTGACGAGCATCCTCGCGGATCATTTCGCGGCGCGCGGCCGCGCCTACATGGACCTGTCCGTGATGTACGACAACACGGCCGTCATCAAACTCTACGAGAAGATGGGTTTCCAGCGGATTCCCGTCTTCTGCATCAAGAAGAAGAACGCGATCAACGAACCGCTCTACGTCGGGCAGGACAGCCGCGCGACGCAGCTCAATCCCTACGCGCGGATCATCGTCGATGAAGCCCGGCGGCGGGGTATTGCCGTCAACGTCCTGGACGCGGAGAACGGATACTTTTCCCTGCGAGTCGGCGCGAAGAGCATCGTGTGCCGGGAGTCGCTCAGCGAGCTGACATCGGCGATCGCAATGAGCCGCTGCGACGACAAGGAGGTGTCGATCCGGCTGCTCAGGAGCGACGGGCTGAACGTGCCGGCGGGCCGCGTCGCGGGCACGGACGAGGAAAACCAGGCGTTCCTGCGGAAGTACGGCGCCATCGTCGTCAAGCCGGCGCGCGGGGAACAGGGCCACGGCGTGAGTGTCGGCATCACGAAGGCAGAGGACCTGCGGACGGCGATCGAGGACGCGCGGCGCTTCAGCGCCAAGGTCCTGCTCGAGGAACTCGTGAAGGGCCAGGACCTGCGCATCGTCGTGATCGACGGCCAGGTCGTCGCCGCGGCGGTGCGCAGGCCCGCGGAGATCGTCGGCAACGGCCGGGCGAGCGTGAGCGAGCTGATCGAGAAGCAGAGCCGGCGCCGCGCGGCGGCGACGGGCGGCGAGAGCCGCATTCCCGTCGACGAAGAGACGCGGCGCTGCCTGGCACGCGCCGGTCTCGACATGGATTCCGTGCCGGAGGAAGGCTCTGCGGTGCGTGTGCGCGAGGCGGCGAACCTGCACACCGGCGGCACCATGCACGACGTCACCGACGAGCTGCACGTGGACCTCGTGCGGGCCGCCGAGCGTGCGGCGCGCTCCATCAACATCCCCGTCGTCGGCCTCGACTTCATCGTCGCGTCGCCGGATGAGCCGGCGTATTGCATCATCGAAGCGAACGAGCGGCCCGGGCTCGCCAATCACGAGCCGCAACCGACGGCCGAGCGCTTCATCGACCTCCTGTTTCCGCAAACCGCCATCCGGCAAAGCGAGGATTGATGCGGAAGTTCGCGCCGGATATGGACTACGTCCGCCAGACCCTGCAGGAACTCCTCGACATTCCGAGCCCCGCCGGCTTCACGGACGAAGCCGTTCGCTACACCTGCCACGAACTGGAAAACCTCGGCATACCCTACGAGCTGACACGCCGCGGCGGCATACGCGCCGATCTCAAGGGCCGCATCGCCAGCCCGGACCGCTCCATCGTGGCCCACCTCGACACCCTGGGTGCGATGGTATCCGGCCTGAAGGAGAACGGCCGGCTCAGTCTGACGCCAATCGGCACCTGGTCCAGCCGGTTCGCGGAAGGCGCGCACGCGTGGGTGTACGGCGACGACGCGAAATTCTCCGGCACCATCCTCCCGATCAAGGCGGCGGGGCACGTCTACAACGAGGAGATCGACCAGCTGCCCGTCTCGTGGGACACCGTCGAGTTCCGCGTCGACCATCCCGCCAGCTCGGCCCGCGACCTCCGGGAACTCGGCATAAACGTGGGCGATTTCGTCGCCGTCGATCCCGGCACGCGCATGACCGACACGGGCTACATCTGCTCGCGCTATCTCGACGACAAGGCAGGCGTTGCCGTCCTGCTCGCGGCCGCGCGCGAGGTCGTCCGCCGCGGCATCGAGCTGCCCATGGACTGCCATCTGCTGTTCACGATCAGCGAGGAAGTCGGCTCCGGCGCGTCGGCGATCCTGCACGGTGACGTGGCCGAGATGCTCACCATTGACGCGGGTCCGGCGGTGCCCGGGCAGAACGCCGACGAGTTCGGCGTCGTCGTGTGCATGAAGGACACCACGGGGCCTTTCGACTATCACCTTACCCACAAGTTACTGAAGCTTTGCGCCGAGCACGACATCCGCCACTCGCGCGACGTATTTCGCTATTACCGCTGCGACAGCGCTTCCGCGATCGAGGCCGGCAACGACATCCGCACCGCCCTCGTCTGCTTCAGCACGGACGCCACGCACGGTTTCGAGCGCTGCCACGAGCGGTCGCTGGTGGGCCTGGGCGAACTCCTGAGCGTGTACATGCAGGCGGACCCGACGGCGCCCGGCGATGCGGCCGCGCTGCACAGCTCGATCGACGAACACCCGTCGCTGCCAGTCTAGGGAGAACCTGCAAACGTCCCGGCCTCCGGTTACAGCGCGCAGCCCCTGACGGTGTCGCCCTGCTCCGGCGGGCACAGCCCGCCGTTCGCCCGGCGTGCGCGCACGGAGCAGCCGTCGGTGCGGTTCTGCTCGATGACGATCACGCGCCCGATGCTGCTGCAGTAACCGCGCGCAGCCTGGAACGTGTCGGCCAGCCGGTTCGCGCGGTCGCCGTGCAGGTATTCGGCGTGCTCCGGGGTGGTGCTGCATGCGGGCAGGATAACGAGCAGCCAGATCGTGCGAGAGATTGTGCGAGAGATTGTGCGTCCCATCGTGCACCTCCTGAGCATGCTCTTGTTCGATGCTTTCGACCGGCGATCGATTGCCTGTCATTTCGTAATATCGCCACCGTACGCCCGCCGCGCAGCGGACGCGTAATACTGGTAGTCGTCGCGGAGCGGGCCGGTTACAGGGCCAGGCGGTGCTCAGCGGCTGCTGAGCAGCCGGTCGAGATAGCGGAACGCTTCGTCGTTGTCCGAATGCGCGAGCCAGAAGAGCGCCTGTTCGCGCACGTCCATCCCGCGCCGCGGGTCTTCCACCATGCCCTTCAGCGCGGCGAACGCCGCCGCATCGTCGTGCAGCGCGATCGCGACGACCGCATCGTCGGCCAGGCCGGAACCCGCTACAGCGTGCCGGTCGAGCCATGCGATGCTGTCGGCGACCGGCGGGCGGCCCAGATCGCGCACCGGTGACGCGGCTTCGACCGGGCAGCCCGCGCTCAACGCACGGATTTCCGCGACGTCGCCGTCAGCGACGAACACGTAGACCCTGAGCAGGTCCGAGGCGGGTTCGCAGTCGCTGTCGATGGTGACACCGCCGGAACCGCCGCCGAGCCGGCAGCCGGTCGTGCCGACCTTGCCGCCGTGCACGTTGTGGCAGCAGGCACGCCGGCCGCTCGTGCCGGCCGGCACTTCCCAGCTGTGCCAGCCGTCGGCGAGGTCGGCTGCGAGTGCGCCGGCCGGTGCGCCGTAAGCCGCCTGGACGAGCGACAGGAGCACCGTGAGGGCGAGGGCGAGCAGGTCCTGGGCGAGCGCGGCCATCACGGGTTCTCCCCGGGCGGATTGCCGCCCCGCGGATTCCCGCCGAGCGGATTCCCGCCGAGCGCATTGTCGATCAGCTCCCAGACCGCATCGCTGTCCATCATGACGAGGTACTGGAGCAGCTCCTTCTTCTCCGCCGGGTCCGTCGAGGCGCGGTAGAGCTCGACGACACCCTCGTCGTGGCCCGCAATCAGCAGCCCCTGGAGCGCGGCTTCGCGCACTTCGTCCGACCCGGCATTGCGGTAGACGTCGACGAGCGTTTGTTCCACGTCGTCGCCGCCGACGATGCCGAGCCCCTGGATCGCGGCGAGCTGGCGGCGAGGATCGCTGCCGTCGAGCGCGAGTTCCTTCAGCGTCTCGGCTTCGCCGGAGATCGCCAGGGCATGGATCCACTCCTCGCTCGCCCCGGCCTTGTCGCGGAGCTGGCTGAGCTGCCCGGTAGCGCCCATCGCACCCAGTATCCGCACGGCCGCCTCGAATTCCTCGGGCGAGGTCGCGTTCGCGGCGAGGTCGTACACGGCGTCTTCGTCGCCGGCGATCAGGTAGGCCTCGAGCACCGACTCGCGCATCTCGGCATCGCCGCCCGCGTACAGGGTCTTCAGCTCGTCGAGCGCCGCCTCGTCGCCGCCGATTCCGATCATGCGTACGGCTTCGCGGCGCAGCTCGCCTTCGCCCGTGCGCGCCGCGGCGACCAGCGCCTCGCGGGCCTCGGGCATGTCGATCTGGCTCAGCACGAACAGTGCCCGTTCCTTGAGGGCCTCGCTGTAGTCGCCCTCGAGGACCTTGCGGGCCAGCGGCAGCGCACGTTCCGCGGGCGCGGCGATGAGCGCATCCATCGCCGCCCTCTGCAATGCTTCCTGGTCTGGGTCGCCCGCCTGGGCGTGCAACGCGCCGGCTGTCACCAGCAGCAGCGCGGCGATGAACAACCGCCGCATGTGGAGTCTTACGTTGATGTTCATGTCGAAGTTTCCTGTTTCGTCGAACCTGCGAATTCAGATGCTTCGCGGGTGAGCTTGGTTAGCATCACGTTCAGTTCGAACGCGAGCTTCGCGCGCAACGCTTCGGATTCCTCGGCGGTGATGTCGTCGGCCGCGAGCCTGACCAGGATAGGCTCGAAAGCGCGCAGTACACGGGCGAGATCGTCGGCGTCATTGCGCACGGCAAGTCGCGCGAACGTACGGTTCTGCTCGATGAGGTCGCCGATCATCGCGGAACGCTCGCCGTTGCCTGCGTCCGGGAGCAGGGCGAGATCCTGCCGGCTGTCGCGGAAAAACACCTGCATCGTCCGCGCGAACGCGGCGGTATCGCCGGCGTCGACGCCGCTGTCCGCGTCCGCGGTCAGCGGGCCGGGGGACGGCGGCGCCGCGGGATCCTCGCGCTGGGCGAGGCCGATGGCCAGTGCGAGCGCAGCGGTCACCGCCGCGCCGAGAAAGAAGGAGTACCCGTGGCCCCATCCGCCGCGCTTGCCGCGGCTGCGGCCCTGCTCGAGCGTCGCCGCGCGGTCGACGGCCGCGTGCAGCCGTGCGGCGAGCCCGTCCGGTACCCGGACGGCAGGCGCCTCGCGAAGTGCGCCAAGGTCGGCGACGAGTGCGCGGTAGCGCGCCGCGAGCACTTCGTCGCGGCCGAGCTTGGCGGCGACGTCGCGCCTTTCCGCGGCGTCGAGTTCGTCGTAGTAATACAGCAACAGCCGTTCGTCGTTCATGAGCTTGCCCTCGCGAGCGCCGGCATGGCCCCGCGCAGCTTGCGGACCGCGCGGAACAATGCCTGTTTGACCGTGCCGACGTTGCCTCCCAGCTCGTCGGCGATTTCGTTCAGCCGCCATTGCTCGAGATGCTTCAGCACGAAGCAGATCCGTTCCGTTTCCGAGAGGCGGACGAGCGCCGAATCCAGGCTCTCGCCGAGCTCGTCGGCATAGCGGTCCTCTTCGGGCGACGGCGTGTCGGAGGCGACGTCGATCTCCACGTCGGCGAACAGGCCCGGGCGCTGGCGGCGCACGAGCTGCAGCGCGGCGTTTACCGCGATGCGGTGGATCCACGTGTCGAGCTGCGCACCGCGCTGGAACTGGTCCCGCTTGTCCCACGCGGCAAGGAGGGCGTCCTGCAGGGCATCCTCCGCGAGCTCGGGGCTGCGCGTAATGCGCAGGCAGACCGCGAACCAGCGGTCCGCCCGGGCGCTGATCGCCGCGTGAAATTCCGCCCGCGTCGGGATCGTGCTGTCGGGAGTGGCCACCATCGCTCCTTGGATGCGGGAGCGGTCGATCCGGTTAGCCGGCGCCGGTGACGCAGGCCGGATCCACCCGCCAGCGTGGCGCGCCGGCCGAGCCGAAGTCCTCCGGGTGCAGCCGTTCCTGCTCCCGGAACCAGGCGACGAGCGCGTCCCGCACGCCCGGCAGCTGCTCCTCCGCCGGGAAGCCGCCCGGCGGGATGGCGGGGTCGAGGATGTCGTCGCCGCCGGAGGTCAGGAAATCGTTAACGACGATCCTTACGCTGTCCGAGTCCCCGATGCGCCTGCCGCTGTCCAGGACCAGGTCGAGGTCCATGTCGTCGCCGCGGCAGGCCGCGGTCACCTCGATCCCGGCGATTCCGGCCCGCGTGCGGCCCTTCCTCACCTGCGCGCGGAGGACTTCCCGGAGTGCCCGCCCGTCGAGTTCCACGACGGCCACGCGGTTGTCGAAGGGAAACATCTCGTACACGCTGCCGTAGGTGAGTTCGCCCGCCGGCAAGGGCGACCGCAGCCCGCCGTGGACGTTGTGGATGGCGGCGTCCGCCGGGAAGCTCGCGAGCAGGGCATGCGTGACGAGGTTGCCGAGCGCCGATTCCGGGTTGCCCTTGAGCGTGAACGGTGCGGCAAGCACGACGCCGAGCGATTCGCTCTTCTGCCGCTCGGCCGCCGCCTGGGCGCGCGCCGCGATCGCGACGACTCCGGGGTCGGGCACCACCGGGTGACCCGCATACGCAGCCGTGCGGACGCTGCCGTCGCCCGGGTCCGCCCAGGCGCAGGTATCCCCGGCGACGAACCGATACGGGCAGGGCGGCGTGGGCTCGTAGAGCCGCAGGCGCCGGCTCGGGCCGCCGTCGCTGACCGCGAAATCGACGCGGCCGAACGTCGGCGTGCGCGAGTCGTTCGACGTTATGGAAATGCCGTTGACCGTCTCCGCGAACGCGTGGTGCACGTGCCCCGCGACGATGTGATCGACGAGGCCGGCCGGCAGGCCGGCCGCGAGCTCGAAGATCTCGCCCGTGCGCTCGCAGGCGGCCAGCGCGACGGCAGCGCCCGGGTCGACGGGGCCGGCCGCGTCGCCGCAGCGCCCGCCCGCGTGCGCGAGGACGATGACGAGATCCGCACCGCGGCGGCGCAGTTCTCGGGCTTCGGTCTCGACGGCGGCCGGGAGCGGCGTGACCTCGAGCCCGCCGACATTCGCCGCGAGCGTCGCCGACAGCGCACCGGCCGTCATGATGCCGACGATCCCGACGTCGACGCCGTTCAGGTCGAGGAGGACGGAGGACCCGACGTTCGGCCAGCCCGGCGGCCGTTCGCGGCCGGCCGCGAGATTTGCGGCGAGCAGCGGGAACGCGGCTTCGGCTGCGCGCGCCTTGAGCGCGCCGCGCGGGTCGTCGTCGGGGCCCGGAACGGATGCCGGCCCCACCGGACCGAAGTCGAACTCGTGGTTGCCGATCGCCGCCGCGGCATAGCCCATCGCGTTGTACGCGTCGACGACCGACGCGCCTTCGTCGAGGTTCGACTCGAGCGTGCCCTGCCACATGTCGCCGGCGTCGACGAGCAGCACCGCGTCGACTTCGTCGGACGCCCGCAGCGCCGCGACGTAGCCGGAGAGCGTGACGAGCCCGCCGCGGTTCGCCATCGGCCCGAGCTGGCCGTGCACGTCATTTGTGCCGATGACGGCGATGCGCACGGCCTCGCGATGCGTTGCCGCGGGTCCCGGGGCGCAGGCCTGCACGGCCAGGGCCGCGAGTAGCGCGCAAAGCGCACCCGCCGTGCCGCGGCGCCGGGACGGTGTGCGCACGATGCGCGTGCTCACGGCCGTGCCCTGCCCACCTACGGCGGCGTCAGGTGATGGAGGCGTCGTAGATCGACTGGATCGACGCGTCGAGCATCGCATTGAACTCCTCGTCGCTCTGTTGGGCCGAGAGCCCTTCGGAGAGCGCACGCGAAAAGCTCGCGACCATCCCGTTGTTCCGCGCGAGCCGCTCGTTCGCATCCTCGCGCGAGTAACCGCCGGAGAGGGCCACGACGCGCACCACGTTCGCGTGCGCGATGCAGTCCTTGTACAGGTTGTCCTTTTCAGGCAGCGTCAGCTTGAGCATGACGGACTGGTCGTCCAGCTTGTCGAGATGCGCGATGAGCGAACGGTGCAGGATAGTTTCCGCTTCGGCCTTGTCCGGGCAATGGATGTCGACTTCCGGCTCGATGATCGGCACGAAACCCGCGGCGACGATCTGGCGGCCGATGTCGAACTGCTGGTCGACGATGCTGGCGATGCCTTTCGGGTTCGCCGCCTTGATCACGGAGCGCATCTTCGTGCCGAAAACACCGTTCTTCTTCGCCTTGCCGAGCAGCTCGGCCAGGTCGGGCATCGGCTTCATGAGCTGCACGCCCTGGTTTTCCGCATCCAGCCCCTTGTCGACCTTCAGGAACGGCACGATCTTCTTCACATCCCAGAGATAGCTCGCCGTCGGCTGGCCCTCGATCTCGCGGTCCATCGTGTTCTCGAAGAGAATCGCGCCCAGGATGCGTTCGCCGTTGAAAGCCGGGGCCGTGATGATGCGCGTGCGCATCTTGTGGACCATGTCGTACATCTCGGCTTCGCCCGACCAGGCATCTTCGCCGATGCCGTAGAGGCGCAGCGCCTTGGGCGTGCTGCCGCCGCTCTGGTCGAGTGCGGCGATGAAGCCCCGGGCGGTGCGCATTTTGTCCATCTGCTTCTTGAAGTTGCTCACTATGATTCTCGGCTTCTCGTGGGGTTGTATGCGGGTGTTTCGGGCTGGCGTGGCCGGAAACGCCGCATTGTACAACATGCCGGGGAGCGGCGATTCGCGGTCGGCGCGCCGCCTGCACGAGGCCGCGGCTGGCATGGGGCGACCGGCCGGCTTAAGGTTGCCGCCTGGGCGTGCAGTCAGGGTGGCACGATGCGTCTCGACCTGAAAATCACGGGCGGTACCGTCGTCGACGGCAGCGGCGGCGCGCCACTGACGGCGGACGTCGGCATCCGCGACGGTATCGTCGTCGCGGTCGGGGCCTGCGGTGCGGCACGGCGCACGCTCGATGCGTCCGGCGCTGTCGTGACGCCCGGGTTCATCGACCTCCACACGCATTACGACGGGCAGGTGAGCTGGGACGAGGAACTGCGCCCGTCGGTGAATTTCGGCGTCACCACGGCGCTCTTCGGCAACTGCGGCGTCGGCTTCGCGCCGGTCAAGCCTGCCGATCACGGCCGCCTGGTCGCGCTCATGGAGGGCGTGGAGGATATCCCGGGGACGGCGCTCTCCGAGGGCATCACCTGGGACTGGGAGAGTTTTCCGCAGTACCTCGACGCGATCGACGCCCGGCCGCACGCGATCGATTTCGCCGTGATGGCGGTGCACGACCCGCTGCGCGTGTACGTCATGGGCGAGCGGGCGATCGCCGAGGAAGCCGCTACGCCGGATGACATACGCCGCATGCGCGGGCTGCTTGCGGAAGCGATCGACGCGGGCGCCGCCGGCTTCTCGACCGGCCGCAGCGACGTCCATCGCAGCGCCGACGGCGCCTGGACTCCCGCGTCCGAGGCGACGCGGGAGGAACTCACGGGTCTCGCAGCGGTGTTGCGAGGCCGCGCGCGGGGCGTTCTGCAGGCCGTGAACGACTTCGACCTGGAGCGCGCGGGCGACCGCTTCGGCGAGGAGTTTGCGCTGCTCGAGGCGTTCGCACGGGCAGCCGGACGCCCGTGTTCGCTGTCGCTCATGCAGCGCGATTTCGCCCCGGACCAGTGGCGGCGCATCCTCGCGGAGACGGAGCGCCTGAACGCCGCGGGCGTCGACTTCCGCGTCCAGGTTGCGCCGCGCGCCATCGGCGTGTTCAACGGACTTCAGTGCACTTTTCACCCGTTGCTCGCGCAGCCGAGTTACCTGGCGATCCGCGAGGAACCGCTCGACGAGCGCGTCAGGATCATGCGCGATCCCGCCTTTCGCGCGCGCTGCCTCGCCGAAACGCCGCTCCGTCTTGCCGGCCCGGGCTCGTCCGTGCCGCCGATCGTCGACCGGATCATCGGCGAGATCGACACGATCGCGTTCAAGCTGTTCCGGCTCGGCGACCCGCCGGACTACGAGCAGCCGCGGTCGCAGTCGCTCGGCGCCGAAGCCCTGCGCGAGGGCGTGCCCGTGATGGAGAAGCTCTACGACGTGTGTCTCGAGTTCGACGGGCGGCAGCTCATCTACTTCCCGATCTACAACTACACGGAGTTCAGTTACGACAACGTACACACCATGCTCACGCACCCGCGCGCGCTCTTGGGCCTTTCGGACGGCGGCGCACACGTCGGCACGATCTGCGACGCGAGCTTCCCGGCCTATCTTCTCGCCTACTGGGCGCGGGACCGGGCCCGCGGCCGCCTGCCGCTCGCACAAGCGGTCCGGATGCTGAGCACCGACGCGGCCGACTATCTCGGGCTCCGCGATCGCGGCCGTATCGCGCCCGGCCTGCGCGCCGACCTCAACGTCGTCGATTTCGAGCGGCTCCGGCTCGGCGCGCCGCGGATGGTGCGCGACCTGCCCGCGGGCGGCCAGCGCCTGCTGCAGGATGCACAGGGCTTTGTCGCAACGCTCGTCGGCGGGGAGACCGTGCTCGAGCACGACCGGCTGACCGGCGCCCGGCCCGGCCGGCTCGTGCGCTGCAACTGAAGGGCGGCGGCGAGGATCGCATGGCCATCGGTTCTGCGGCGTTTCGCCGGGCACTTAGCTGTTTCCCGACCGGCGTGGCCGTGGTAACCACGCTCGATGCGGAAGGCGCGCCCGCCGGCATCACGGTCTCGAGTTTCAATTCCGTGTCTCTCGACCCGCCGCTCGTCCTGTGGAGCATCGACCGGCAGGCGGCCTGCTACGAGGTCTTCATGAATGCGCCATACTTCGCGGTCAACGTGCTGTCACTGGCGGAGCTCTCTCTCGTGGCGCGGTTCGCGCTACGCGAGGGCGACAAGTTCGCCGGGCTCGTGTGCCGCCGGGGCCTCGGCGGGATACCCGTCCTGCCGGACTTCGCGGCCTGCTTTGAATGCGGCACGGAACACCGTTACGATGGCGGCGACCACACGATCATCGTGGGTCGGGTCCTCGCATTCGAGGATCATGAGAAAGAGCCGCTGATCGTTCACCGCGGTCGGTACTTTGGAAATGGTGGTGTGTGATGGTGAAATCGGCTGCCGCGCGTGTCGGCCTCGCCCTGTCCGCCGTACTCCTCGCGGCCTGTACCACCCAGCCCGTGGCGAAGACTTCCGTGGACCGCGTGCTGAAGGCGCCGGACGTGCCGAACGCCCCGTACTCCAACATCGTCCTCGTCGGCGTGGCGCCCTCGCGCGATCTCGCGCGCCAGCTCGAACAGGGCCTTAGCGAAGTGCTGGGCGAAAAGCGGGTCGAGGTGCACTCGTTCGTCAAGGAGAGCAGCGCCAGGGAAGCGACGCCGGAAGCCGTGCAGGCGCTCGTGACCGCAACCGGCGCCGACGGCGTGCTGATGATCACCGGCCGGCTGACCGGCGGCGACATCGACGAACACGAGGAACTCGTCGACGTCGAGGCGCGCAGCATCGGCGGGAGCCTCGTGAATTTTTTCCGTTACGACTACAAGGAGTTCACGGAGCCGACGTACACTGACGTCACGCTCGACGTCGTCCTCGTCTCGCTGTTGTTCGACGCAGTCACGAACGACCGCGTGCACTCGGTCGAAGCGCACACGAGTCACGGCGAGTCGAGCTACCAGATCATCATGGCGCAGAGCGAGGCGATCGCAGGTCGCCTCGAGAAGGACGGGATGATCCGGTAGTTACGGCCTTACGGCCGCTCCAACGCGAGACTCCCGTAGACCGGCTGCCCGCCGAACAGCGTCAGCAGTACCTTTGTGTCCGAAATCGCCGTCGGTTCGATCTCGAGCAGGTTCTGGTCGACCACGATGAGGTCCGCAAGCTTGCCGGCTTCCACGGAGCCCGTTTCGTCGTCGTGGTGGTTGACGAACGCGGCATTTATCGTGAACGCCTCGATCGCCTGTGCGACGGTGATGCGTTGCTCGGGCAGCAGCACGTCGCCTTCGTTCGCGTCGATGTCCATCCGGGTCACGGCCGTCTCGATCTGGCTGAACGGGTTCGCCGTGGATACGGACCAGTCGCTGCCGAATGCCACCTTGCCGCCGGCGTCGATCACCGACCGGATCGGGTAGAGCCACTGCGCGCGCTCCTCGCCGATGAACGGGACGGTGAGCTCCGTAATGTAGTCGTCCGGGTACGCCCACAGCGGCTGGAAATTCGCGACGGTGTCGAGCGCGGCGAAGCGCGGGATGTCCGCGGGGTCGATGAGTTCCAGGTGCGAGATGTGATGCCGGTGGTCGCTTGCGCCGTTCGCGGTCCGGGCAGCTTCGATCGAATCCAGCGCCTGGCGAATCGCGCCGTCGCCGATCGCGTGGAAGTGCACCTGGAAATCCTCGGCGTCGAGCATCGTGACCACTTCCTTCAGGAACTCCGGCTCCACCATCGGTATGCCCGTCGTCGGCTCCGGGAGGAGGTACGGCTCGAGCATCACGGCCGTGTAATTCTCCATGACGCCGTCCTGCATGATCTTGACCGTGGTCGCGCGCACGTTGCCCTTCGTATAGGTCTCGCGCAGCGACTTCAGGTGCGGGATCTGCTCCTCGGTCTGGTCGCGCTCCCACCACAGCGACGCGACGATGCGCAAATCGAGGTCGCCCGCGGCATCCATCTCGGTGTAGGCCTTGAGGTCCGGCTCGTGGGCATAGGCCACCTGGATCGAGGTGATGCCGTATTCGTGCAGCATGTCGCGCGCGAAGCGCAGGCCCTGGGCCAGCATCTCGGGCGTAGTCTCGGGAACGTGTCTCGCGACGAGGCTCGCCGCACCTTCCTGCAGGCTGCCGACAGGCTCGCCGGTTTCCGGGTCGCGGTCGATGATGCCGTCCGGCGGGTCGGGGGTGTCCTTCGTGATCCCCGCAATCTCGAGCGCCTTGCTGTTGGCCCACGCGGAGTGACCGTCCCGCGAGTACAGGAGCACCGGCCGGTCGGGCACGAGTTCGTCCAGGATGCCCTTGCTCGCGCGCGCGCCGGGCCCGAACGCGGCCATCGACCAGCCGCCGCCCAGGATCCAGGGCACGTCCGGGTTGGCCTGGGCGTATTCCGCGATGCGGCCGCGGTATTCCGCCACCGTCTCCATCGCATTCAGGTCGCAGGCGGACGCTTCAACGCCGCCCGAGATGGGGTGGATGTGGACGTCCTGGAACGCGGGCAGGACCAGCCGGCCGCCGACGTCCACGACCTTCGTCCCCTCGCCCTCGAGAGCTTCGGCGCCCGCGGCGTCGCCGACGTAGACGATACGATCGCCGCGAATGGCGACCGCTTCGGCCCAGCTCGCGTCGGCATCGACGGTGTACACACGCGCATTCGTGAGCACGAGGTCGGCGGCGCTTGCAGCGGGCGCCGATCCGGGTTCCGTACCGCGCTCAGAGCAGGCGGCAAGGACGAGCAGGGACACGACCAAGAGGCAACGCATAGGAACTCCGGTTTGGTTGTTCTCCAAAGCGGCTGACAGTACCAAGCGGGCCGCGGTCCTGGGAAGCCGGGGCGCGCGCTGGCCGCTGCCCAACTCGCGTATGCTCGGCACATGGCGACGACATCCGGGCGGCCGGTCCTGCTGGACGGCGGTCTCGCAACGCAACTCGAGGCGGCCGGGCAGGTCCTGGACCCGCTGCTGTGGTCGGCGGCACTGCTCAAGACGGCGCCCGCGGCCATCGTGGCCGCGCACCGGGCCTACCTCGACGCCGGTGCGGAAATCATCACCTCCGCGAGCTACCAGGCAAGCCGCGTGGGCTTCGGCCAGCGGGGGCTTTCGGAAGCCGAGAGCGACCGGCTGATCGCGGGATCCGTCGCGCTCGCAACCGAGGCCCGCGATGCGTTCGGCACCGCACACCCGGGGCTCGCCCCGCGGCGCGTCGCCGCGAGTGTCGGTCCATACGGCGCGGTGCTGCACGACGGCTCCGAATACACCGGCAACTACGGCGTCGGGCGGGATGTCCTCTGCCGCTTCCACGAGCCGCGGCTCGCGCTCCTCGACGCGGCGGGCGCGGACCTCCTCGCCGTGGAGACCCTGCCGTCGCTCGACGAGGCGCGGGTGCTCGCGGACCTGCTCGGGAAGTGCCGGACGCCCGCCTGGGTGTCCTTCAGCTGCCGGGACGGGAGCTCGCTCGCCGACGGCACGCCGATCGCCGCCGCCGCCGCGCTGTTCGCCGGACACCCGGGGGTGTTCGCCGTGGGCATCAACTGCACCGCGCCGCGCTTCGCGACCGAACTGCTCGACGCCATCGGTGCGGCCGTGCCGGACAAGGCGCCGCTCGTGTACCCGAACTCCGGAGAGGTCTACGATGCGGCCTCGAACCGCTGGTCGGGCACGGCGGACACGGCGAGCTTCGCCCGCGCGGCCGGGCAGTGGTACACCGCGGGCGCCCGGTACATCGGCGGCTGTTGCCGCATAGGACCCGCGCACATCGCCGAGCTGCGCGCCCGCTGGCCGGAGGCCTGAGCCGGCATCAGGGCGCGCGCGCCGCGCCGCGGCGGCGGGCCACGAGGTACAGCGTCGCGGCGACGCAGAGCCCCCCGGTCGCAACGACGGCCTCGGCGAGGCCGAAGAAGTGCGCGGCGGTGCCGACGAAGAGGCTGCCGAGCGACGTGCCGCCGAAGGCGATCATGCTCCAGAAACTGCTGACGCGGCCGCGCACCTCGTCCTCGACGCCCGTCTGGATGAGGATCTGCGAGCCGATGCCGCACAGGGACAGCGTCACGCCGAGCAGCGCAACGAGCACGACGGCCAGCGCGAAGTCGTCGGTCAGCCCGAACAGCGCGACGAGACAGCCGGCGACGAGCAGGCTCAGGTGGATGGCGCCGGTACCGAGCCAGCTCGCGCGCCGCGCGAGGATGAGGCCGACCAGCACCGCGCCCGCGCCGACGGCCGATGTGAAGACCGCGAGCCCGGCGGCCCCGCGGCGGAACACCTCGTCCGCGAAAGCCGGCAGCATTTCGAGCGCGCCGCGGCCGAACACGGAGACCACCGCGGCGACCAGCAGCAGACCGCGGATCGTCCGGTGCCCGAGTACGTAGCGCGCGCCGTCGACGAGTTCGTGCCAGGGATGCTTGCGGGCTTCCCCGGCGGTCGCGGAGGGGTTCAGCGTCACCACGACCATCGCCGCGATGAGCGCGAGGTAGCTGATTCCGTTCACGACGAACGCCGTCGCGACGCCGAAAACCGCTATGACGAAGCCCGCGATCGCGGGCCCGACGAAGCGCGAGAGATTGAACGCTACGGAGCCGAGCGCGATGGCGTTCTGGAGCTGCCCGCGTGTGACGAGATTCGGCACGACACTCATGCGCACCGGGGCGTGCGCGCCGTCGAGTATGCCCTGCATGAGCGACAGGAGCGCGAGCACGCGCACGTCCATGAAGCCGAGCGACGTCAGCAGCCCGAGGACCAGCATGTTGATGACGCTGACCGAGTTGATGAGGATCGACGCCGCCCGCCGGTCGAAACGGTCGGCGAGCACGCCGAAGATGGGGCCGAACACGATGGCGGGGGCGAACTGGGTGGCGGCGACGATGCCGACCCACAGTTCCGAGTGCGTCAGCTCCCACGCGTACCAGCCGAGCGCCACGCGGTAGACCCAGAGCCCGTGCAGCGAGATCGTGTTGCCGACAAGGTAGAGCAGGAAGTTGCGGTTGCCGAGGGCGTTGCCGTCGGCGTTGCCGTCGGCGTTGCCGTCGACTGTTCCTGCCACGCCGCCGGCGCGCTGGCTATTGTCTTCGGGCACGCTCATCCTCATAACGCGTCTCTTTGGACAGGGTGATGGCGATGGTCGCGATCCGCAAGGCCGCCGAGCGCGGCAGGGCACGTTTCGGCTGGCTCGACAGCCGGCATACCTTTTCTTTCGGTCACTATTACGATCCGCAGCACATGGGCTTCGGGCCGCTGCGCGTGATCAACGAGGACCGCGTCGAACCCGCCCGGGGTTTCGACACCCATCCCCATCGCGACATGGAGATCATCTCCTACGTACTCGACGGCGCGCTCGAGCACAAGGACAGCCTGGGCAACGGCTCGATCATCCGTCCCGGCGACGTACAGCGCATGTCCGCGGGGACCGGGGTCTTGCACAGCGAGTTCAATGCCTCGGACAGCGACCCGGTGCACTTCCTGCAGATCTGGATCCTGCCGGAGCGGACCGGCCTCGACCCCGGCTACGAACAGAAGAACTTCGACCCGGAGGAGCGGCGCGGCCGCTTGCGCCTCGTGGGCTCACCGGACGGCCGCGACGGCTCGGTTACGATCCACCAGGAAGTCGACCTGTACGCCGCCTTGCTCGACACGGACGTCCAGGTCGAGCACGAACTCGCCGAAGGTCGCCGAGGCTGGGTGCACGTCGCGCGCGGCCGGGTCGCGCTGAACGGCACTGCGCTCGGGGCCGGCGACGGCGCCGCGGTGCACGGGCCCGTCACCGTCAGCCTGGCCGCCGCCGAAGACGCGGAGATTCTCCTCTTCGACATGCGCTGAGCCACGCGCCGGGGCGCGACGCGTCCGGGGTCTCACCCGGCGTCTCCTCGGTCGCGGCCCGCCATGCGCTATTCTTGCGCGCATGCAGGGAACCCGGCACGAGCAGGGGAGTGACGCCGCCGGTGCGCCGGCGGCGTGGCCCACCTCGCGGATCTATTTCTGGATCGTCGTCATCATGGCCGTGGTGATGGCGATCGATCTCGTCCTGTTCGTGCGCGAGCGCCAGTGGATGACGGCGTTCCTGAACCTTGCGATCATGACCGTCATCCTCGCGCCCGTCGTGCTGCGCCACCGCCTGCCGGTGAAGCTGCCGGCCGAAATGCTCGTCGTCGCGCTGGTCTTCATCTTCGCCGCGCTTTTCTTAGGCGAAATGCGCAGCTATTACGAGCGCATCTGGTGGTGGGACATCGCCCTGCACACGAGTTCAGGCTTCCTGCTGGGTACCTTCGGCTTTTTGCTCGTGTACGTCCTGAACGAGAGCCGCAACATCGGCGTCTACATGAAGCCGCGCTTCGTCGCCTTCTTCGCCTTCCTGTTCGCGGTCGCCGTGGGCACGCTCTGGGAGATATTCGAGTTCGCCATGGACCAGGTGTTCGGGCTGCAAATGCAAAAGCCCATGCTCGGCGACCCGTCGGGCCTCACCGACACGATGTGGGACCTCATTGTCGACGCCCTGGGCGCCCTCGTGGTGAGCCTCGTCGGCTGGTGGTACATGCGCACCGGCGCCGAGTCCTTCATCGAGGACTGGATCCGGCAGTTCATCGAGAAAAACCCCGCAATGTTCCGGCGCTAGGAGCGGCCGATTCTCAAGCTGTCCCGGCCGTGCCACCATACGTGGCCCACGCCGGCTTCGCGGATGCCGTGCGTCTATACTGACCGCAGGAACCACTGACCGCAGAGACCCGGCGCCATGCAACTGTCCGTCAACGGCAAGACCCACGAACTCGACGTCGCACCCGACACGCCGCTGCTCTGGGTGCTGCGCGACCACCTGCACATGACCGGTACGAAGTTCGGCTGCGGCAAGGCGCAGTGCGGCGCCTGCACCGTCTACGTGAACGGTGCGCCCGCACGCTCGTGCATGCTGCCGGCGGCCGGGGCCGCGAGCGCGGAGATCACCACCATCGAAGGACTGCGCGGGCCGGCTGCCGACGCCGTCCGCCGGGCCTGGACCACGCTCGACGTGCCGCAGTGCGGTTACTGCCAGTCGGGCCAGGTCATGGCGGCCGCGGAGCTGCTCGAGCGGAATCCTGCGCCGACGGATGCCGATATCGACACCGCGATGTCCGGCAACCTGTGCCGCTGCGCGACCTATGCCCGCATCCGGCGGGCGATACACCAGGCGGCCGGGGAACTCGAGGCAGGACGCAATGCGTAGCCCGGCTCCCGGCATCCCGGCCCGCCCGCAAGGCAGCCTGAGCCGCCGCGGGTTCATCGCGGCGAGCGCGGCCGTCGCCGGCGGACTCGTCGTCGGTTTCCGCACGGCAGGCGCCGAAGCGCCGCCCGCGCCGGCGCCGCCGCCGACGCCCAACCCGTTCGATGCCTACCTGCGCATCGGCGCCGACGGCCGGGTGACCGTGCTGTCCGCACACATGGAGGGCGGGCAGGGCGTGGGCACGGGCGTCGCCACGCTGGTCGCGGAGGAACTCGGCGCGGACTGGAACAGCATCGACATTGAAGCTGCCGCCGGCAACCCGGTGTACTACGGCAACATGGCGATGGGCGGTGCGTTCCAGCTCACCGGCGGGTCGACCGCGATGAGCAGTTCCTGGCACCGCTACCGCCAGGCAGGCGCGCTCGCCCGCCAGCTCCTCGTCGCCGCCGCGGCGGAGGCCTGGAACGTACCGGCGGACGAGGTCCGCGTGGCCAAGGGCGTGCTCTCGCACGCCTCGGGCCGGCGAGGGACCTTCGTCGACTTCGTCGAGCGGGCGGCGGCGCTGCCGCTGCCGGAAGACCTGAAGCTCAAGGACCCCGCGGACTGGCGCTACATCGGCAACGCCGGGCTGCGCCGCCCCGACACCGCCGCGAAGACGACCGGGGCACAGGACTACACGATCGACGTGCGGCTGCCTGGTCTGAAAACCGCCGTGCTCGCGCGTCCGCCGAAGTTCGGCGCCACGGTGAAAGCGTTCGACGCCGCGGCCGTGCGCCGGCTGCCCGGCGTGGTCGACGTCATCGAGACACCGCGCGGCGTCGCGGTGGTCGCCGACACCTACTGGCAGGCGCTCAAAGGGCGCGATGCGCTTGGCGTAGAGTGGGACGAGAGCAGGGCGGAGACCCGGAGCACCGGGGACCTCTTTGCCGCGTACCGCAAACAGGCGGCAGACGGGGAGGGCATTCCCATCCACGGCCTCGGTGACGCGAGCGCGGCTTTTGCCGCGGCGGATCACCGGGTCGAGGCGCTGCTCGAATTCCCGTACCTCGCGCACGCCGCCATGGAACCGCTCAACGCGGTGGCGTGGCTCGACGACGGGCGCCTCGAGCTATGGGGCGGGCTGCAGATGCCCGACCATTACCAGGCGGTGGCGGCGGAGATCGCCGGTGTAGCGCCCGGGAACGTCGTTTTGCACATGATGACGGCCGGCGGCTTCTTCGGCCGCCGCGCCACGCCGGATTCCGATGTGATCGTCGAGGCGGTATCACTCGCCAAAGCGCTGCCGGGCGTGCCCGTGCGCGTGCAGTGGTCGCGCGAGGACGACATGACCGGCGGCAGGTACCGGCCGATGTACGTGCACAGCGTACACGCGGCGCTCGGCGCCGACGGTCGCGTGTCGGCATGGAAGCACCACGTCGTCGGCCAGTCGATCCTGAAGGGCACGGCCTTCGAGGCGTTCCTCGAGAACGGCATCGACGCCACCGTGGTCGAGGGCATCGACGACATGCCTTACGCCATACCGAACCTGGCCGTGCGCCTCACGATGACCGACGTCGGGGTGCCGGTGCTCTGGTGGCGCTCCGTCGGCCACACGCACACGGCATTCGCCGTCGAGACGGTGATGGACGATCTCGCCCGGCTGGCCGGGCGCGACCCCGTCGAGTTTCGCCTCGCACACCTCGACAAGTCGCCGCGGCACCGGCGGGTGCTGGAACTCGCCGCGGACAAGGCCGGCTGGGGCACCCCGCTGCCGGCGGGCCGGCACCGCGGCGCTGCCGTGCACCGGTCCTTCGGCACCTACGTGGCGCAGGTCGCGGAGGTGTCCGTGGCCGACGGGGAGTGGCGGGTCGAGCGCGTCGTGTGCGCCGTGGATTGCGGAATCGCCGTGAATCCGGACATTATTCGCGCTCAGGTGGAGGGCTCGGTCGGGTTTGCGCTCGGTGCCATTGCCCACGGCGCCATCACGCTGACAGGCGGGGCGGTCGACCAGGACAACTACGACAGTTTCCGGATACTGCGGATGAACGAGATGCCGGCGGTCGAGGTGCACATCGTCGATTCGGCGGAGCCGCCGACCGGCATCGGCGAGCCCGGCGTGCCGCCGCTCGGGCCGGCGGTGGCGAATGCGCTCACCTCGGCGACCGGCAAACGGCAGCGGGTGCTGCCGCTCGGCGCGCGGGTATGAAACGCGTATAGAGCGTGTAGAAAAGCGCCGTCCAGGCGACCGGGGCTACAAGCGGGATTGCACTGACTTTCGAGAATCGATAACAACGAATCGATAACACTATTCGATAACAACAAGGGGAACGACGATGCCACACAAGTACACCGGGGGCTGTGACCACATCGAAACCTGGTCCGATGCGGAACCGGTCGACAATCACACCTGCCACTGTTCCGTCTGCAAGCGCGTCACGGGCCAGCCGACCACGCACGTCGTGTTCTTTGCGCACGACGATTTGAAGGTCGACCTGCCGAAGGAACTCGACCGGCAGCCGTTCAACAGCCAGAACCCGGACGGGCCACTCGAGCTGTGCACCTGCGAGACCTGCGGCCAGCCGATCATGCTGGACGACAAGCAGGGCCGTATCCGCGCGATCGTCCCGAACCTCATGGGCTACGACGACGACCGCCTGGCGCCGTCCTATCACGCGTTCTACGACGCGAAGACCGGGGTGGCGAAACCCAAGGACGGCCGGCCGGTCTTTGACGGCTTGAGGCCCGATTTCGTGTGGCCCAAGCCCGCGTAAGCGCCGGCAGCGGCAACGCCGCTCACGCCGCAGGTTTTTTCAAGTAGAATGGCGCCGGCGTTTCGTGCACCGGCCGGTGAACGGCGCCGGCGGCTCCCGGCCGTGCACCGATGCGGAAGCAAACCGAAGCGGGTGTAGTTCAATGCGGGTGTAGTTCAATGGTAGAACCTCAGCTTCCCAAGCTGATGACGTGGGTTCGATTCCCATCACCCGCTCCACGCATGTCTGATGACGGCCGTTCCGTGAGACCCTTACTCGGGCAGCGGGTCGCGCCTCCCTAACCCGGCGTATTGCCCTCCACGAGCGCCCGCAGCCGGGCCATCTCGGCTTCGAGCGTCTCGATGC
>DASUOE010000075.1:0-3242 GCA_036276805.1 Woeseiaceae bacterium
CGAACTCCGCGGCACTCGAGCTCGCGGGCGTGGATGCCGATACGCCCGACGTCGACGGCGGCGAAATCGTGCGCGACGGCGAGCGCCGCCCGACGGGGATACTCAAGGACAATGCAATGGCGCTCGTGGCGAGCGCCGTACCCGCGCCCGGCGAGGCACTGCGCGACCGCCAGGTCCGGGCGGCCATGGCGTACGTGGCGTCGAACGGCGTCACCACCGTGCACGACATGGGCAGTTTTGCCGACATGGCCGCATACCGGCGCCTGCACGCCGATGACGCGCTCATCACGCGCATCTATTCCGTCGTGCCCCTGGCCGAATGGCAGACGCTCGTACAGGAGGTGGCCGCGAACGGCACCGGCGACGAGTGGCTGCGCATCGGCGGCCTGAAAGGTTTCATGGACGGCTCGCTCGGCTCCCACACGGCCGCCTTCTTCGAGCCCTTCACCGACACCCCGGACGACCGGGGCCTGTACGTCAGCGACCCCGCCGACGTCCGCGAGTGGGTCGCGGCGGCCGATGGCGCCGGGCTGCACGTCATGATCCACGCCATCGGCGACCGGGCGATCGACGAGCTGCTCGACATCTATGCCGAGCTCGGTGCCGGGGCAGGAGCCGAACGCCCGGCCGAACGCGGCGCCGAACCTGCAGCCACATCCACCGCCGCGCCCGGAGCGGAACGCGCGTCCGGCGGGGACGCCGGTGCATCCCGCGAGCGCCGCCTGCGCATGGAGCACGCCCAGCACATCCGGCCGGCGGACATTCCCCGCTTCACCGAGCTCGGCGTCATCGCGAGCATGCAGCCCTACCACGCCATTGACGACGGCCGCTGGGCGGAGGCCGTCATCGGCCCCGAGCGCATCCAGACGACTTACGCCTTCCGCTCGCTCCTCGACGCCGGCGCCCGCCTCGCGTTCGGCAGCGACTGGCCGGTGGCCCCGGCGACCCCGCTCGAGGGCATCTACGCAGCCGTAACCCGGCGCACGCTCGATGGGGCGACCCCGGACGGCTGGGTGCCGGAGCAGGAGATCACCGTCGAGGAGGCGCTCCGGGCCTATACGGCCGATGCCGCCTACGCCTCCTTCGACGAGGACCGCAAGGGCATGCTGCGGCCGGGCTGGCTCGCCGACATGGTGCTCGTCGACCGGGACCTGACCGCGGTGCCCCCGGAGACGCTAGGGGACGCAAGAGTACTGGCCACGATCGTCGGCGGCGAAGTGGTTTTCGAGGCGGGCGGGGAGCCCTGAACCAGGTCACGATTTGCGCGCCGCCCACTGGCGCCCCCCTCCCCCGCCGGCTGTATAATGCGCGGCCCTGCGCCCCCCGGGCGGCCCTCCCGGCCGCGCGGCCGTTGGAAAAATCCGAGTACCCCCCGTGTTCCCCACCGAGAAGATCCGCAACATAGCCATCATCGCGCACGTCGACCATGGCAAGACGACGCTCGTCGACAAGCTCCTGCGCCAGTCCGGAACGCTCGACGCGCGCGCCGACGTCGTCGAGCGGGTCATGGACTCTAACGACCTCGAGCGTGAGCGCGGCATCACGATCCTGTCCAAGAACACGGCCATCGGCTGGGGCGAGTGGCGCATCAACATAGTCGACACACCGGGCCACGCGGATTTCGGCGGCGAGGTCGAGCGCGTGCTGTCGATGGTCGACGGCGTGTTGCTGCTCGTCGACGCGGTCGACGGGCCCATGCCGCAGACGCGTTTCGTGACCCAGAAAGCCTTTGCGCAGGGCTTCACGCCGCTCGTCGTCATCAACAAGATCGACCGCGACGGTGCGCGGCCGGCGTGGGTGCTCGACCAGACTTTCGACCTGTTCGACCGCCTGGGCGCGAGCGACGCGCAGCTCGACTTCCCGGTGATCTACGCCTCCGCTCTGCACGGGTACGCCGGCACCGAACCGGGCGTGCGGAGCGGGGACGTCACGCCGCTGCTCGAGTCCATCACGCGCCACGTACCGCCGCCTGAGGTCAGCCTCGACGGCCCGCTGCAGCTCCAGGTGTCGAGCCTCGATTACAACCCGTACGTCGGCGTGCTCGGTATCGGCCGCATCACGCGCGGCCGCGCACGCGCGAACTCCGCCATCAGCCTGGTGCGGCGCGACGGCTCCGTCCAGCCGGCGCGGCTCATGCACCTGTACGGCTTCCACGGCCTCGAGCGCATCCCGGTCGAGGAAGCCGGCGCGGGAGACATCGTCGTCTTCTCGGGTATAGAGGACCTGCAGATCTCGGACACGCTCTGCGCCCGCGACAAGCCGGAGGGCCTGCCGCCGCTCAAGGTCGACGAGCCGACGATCACCATGACCTTCCAGGTCAACAAGTCGCCCTTCGCCGGCCGCGAGGGCAAGTTCCTGACCTCGCGCCAGATCCAGGCGCGCCTGGAACAGGAGCTCAAGCACAACGTCGCGCTGCGCGTCGAAACGACCAGCGACCCGGACAAGTTCCGCGTCTCGGGCCGCGGCGAGCTGCACCTGTCGGTGCTGATCGAGACCATGCGCCGCGAGGGCTTCGAGGTGGCCGTGTCACGGCCCGCGGTCATCGAGCGCGAGATTGACGGCATTGTGTGCGAACCCTGGGAACTCGTTACTGTCGACTTCGCCGAGGACTACCAGGGCGGAGTCATGACGCGGCTTGCCGAGCGCAAGGGCGAACTCCTCAGCATGACGCCGGACGGCCGTGGCCGTATGCGCCTCGAGTACCGGATCCCGGCGCGCGGGCTCATCGGTTTTCGCACCGACTACCTGACGACGACGTCCGGCACCGGCCTGCTCTACCATATCTTCGAGAAGTACGCGCCGCGCGTGCCCGGCGATATCGGCCAGCGCCACAACGGCGTATTGGTCTCCACCGTGCAGGGCAAGGCGCTCGCCTACGCGCTCTTCAACCTGCAGGAGCGCGGCAGCCTGTTCATCGGCCACGGCGCGGAAGTCTACGAAGGCATGATCGTCGGCATCCACAGCCGCGACAACGACCTGCCCGTCAACCCGACGAAGGGGAAGCAGCTCACGAACATCCGCGCCGCCGGCAACGACGAGAACATCCTGCTCACGCCGCCGCTCAAGCTCTCGCTCGAAGCTGCACTCGAGTTCATCGACGACGACGAGCTCGTCGAGATCACCCCCGCCGGCATCCGGCTGCGAAAGAAGCTGCTGCGCGAGCACGAGCGGCGCCGCGAAGCGCGCTAGGGAGTCGGTACCGGGCCGGGGGATCCGGGATCGGCACCGGGCCGGGGCCGCCC
>DASUOE010000076.1:0-3641 GCA_036276805.1 Woeseiaceae bacterium
AGGAGATCCACCGCGGTTTCCTCGATGCCGGTGCGGATATCGTGGAGACGAACACGTTCAATTCGAACGCACCGTCGATGGCCGATTACGGCATGGAGGCGCTGGTCGGCGAACTCAATTCGGCGGCAGCCCGGCTCGCGCGGGAATGCGCGGACCACGCGGCGCAGCGCACCGGCGTGACGCGCTACGTGGCGGGCGTGCTCGGCCCGACGAACCGCACCGCGTCGATCTCGCCGGACGTTAACGATCCCGGCTTTCGCAACATCGGCTTCGACGCGCTCGTCGACACCTACGTCGAAGCCGCCGCCGCGCTCATCGACGGCGGCGTCGACTTCCTCATGATCGAGACGGTGTTCGACACGCTGAATTCGAAGGCGGCGATTTTCGCCGTGCAGAAAGCCTTCGCCGCGACGGGCACCCGGCTGCCGGTGATGATCTCCGGCACGATCACCGACGCGTCCGGGCGCACCTTGTCGGGACAGACGCCGGAAGCGTTCTGGAACGCCGTCAGGCACGCGGAGCCGTTCATGATCGGCTTCAACTGCGCGCTCGGCGCGCGCGACCTCCGGCCGCACATCGCCGAGATTGCGCGCGTGGCGGATACGCGCGTGAGCGCGCACCCGAACGCCGGCCTGCCGAACGAGTTCGGCGAGTACGACGAAACGCCGGAAACGATGGCGGCGATCATTGGCGAATTCGCTGCGAGCGGCCTCGTCAATATGGTCGGTGGCTGCTGCGGCACCCGGCCGGAGCACATTGCGGCCATCGGCGCAGCCGTGGCGGGCCGCGCGCCCCGCCGCGTGCCGGACGTCGAGGCGAAGTGCCGCCTTGCCGGTCTCGAGCCGCTCAACATCGGGCCGGACGACCTGTTCGTGAACGTGGGCGAGCGCTGCAACGTCACGGGCTCCGCGCGCTTCCGCAAGCTGATCGAGGCCGGCGGGTACGCCGAGGCCGTCGCCGTGGCGCGGCAGCAGGTCGAGGACGGCGCGCAGGTCATCGACGTCAACATGGACGAGGGCATGCTCGACTCCGAGGGCGCGATGGTCACGTTCCTGCACCTGATAGCGTCCGAGCCGGACGTCGCAAAGCTGCCGGTCATGATCGATTCCTCGAAGTGGTCCGTGATCGAGGCGGGCCTCAAGTGCGTGCAGGGCAAGGCTGTCGTCAACTCGATCAGCCTGAAGGAAGGCGAGGCGGCGTTCGTCGAGCAGGCGAAGCTCGTGCGCGCCTACGGTGCGGCGGTCGTCGTCATGGCATTCGACGAGCAGGGGCAGGCCGATTCCGTCGAGCGCAAGGTCGCGATCTGCCGGCGCTGCTACGGGATACTGACGGAGCAGGTGGGCTTCGACCCTGCGGACATCATCTTCGACCCGAACATCTTCGCGGTCGCCACGGGCATCGAGGAACACGCGGAGTACGGCATCGCGTTCATCGAAGCCACGCGGCGGATCAAGGCCGAACTGCCGCACGTGCTGGTGAGCGGGGGCGTCAGCAATGTCTCGTTCTCGTTCCGCGGCAACAACGTGGTGCGCGAGGCGATCCACTCGGTGTTCCTGTATCACGCGATCCGTGCCGGCATGGATATGGGCATCGTCAATGCCGGCCAGCTCGCGATCTACGAAGAGGTGCCGCGCGACCTGCGCGATGCGGTCGAGGACGTCGTCCTGAACCGCCGGGACGACGCCACCGAGCGCCTGCTCGAACTCGCCGAACGCTATCGCGACGAAGCAGGGACCAACGGTCCGGCGCGCAGGCAGGACCTCGAGTGGCGCGAGTGGCCGGTGACGAAGCGCCTCGAGCACGCGCTCGTGAAGGGTATCGACGAGTACATCGTCGCGGACACGGAGAAGGCCCGCCTCGAAGCAGTCCGTCCGCTCGACGTGATCGAGGGGCCGCTGATGGACGGCATGAACGTCGTCGGCGACCTGTTCGGGGAGGGCAAGATGTTCCTGCCGCAGGTCGTGAAGTCGGCGCGGGTCATGAAAAAGGCCGTAGCGCATCTCGTGCCGTTCATCGAGAAGGAGCAGGAGGGCGGCCGGCGCAGCAACGGCAAGATCGTGATGGCGACCGTGAAAGGCGATGTGCACGACATCGGCAAGAACATCGTCGGCGTCGTCCTGCAGTGCAATAACTTCGAGGTCGTGGATCTCGGCGTGATGGTGAGCGCCGAGCGCATCCTCGAGACGGCGCGGCGCGAGGATGCGCAGATGATCGGTCTCTCGGGGCTGATCACGCCGTCGCTCGACGAGATGGTCCACGTGGCCTCCGAGATGCAGCGGCTCGGGTTCGACCTGCCGCTGCTCATCGGCGGCGCCACGACCTCGCCCGCACACACCGCCGTCAAGATCGAGCCCCGTTACGCGGGTCCGGTGATCTACGTCAAGGACGCCTCGCGGTCGGTGGGCATAGCGCAGGCGCTGACGGAGGCGGCCAGCCGCGCTTCGCTCGTCGAAAAGACGCGCGCGGAGAATGCGAAGCGCCGCGAGCGGCACGCCGGCAGCACGCGTCTCGCGCCCCAGGTGCCACTGGCGGCGGCCCGCAGGGCACGCGCGCCGATCGACTGGCGCAACTACAAGCCGCCCGCGCCGTCGTTCCTCGGCACCCGGGTCTTCGACGACGTCGATCTCGCCGTGCTCCGCGAGTACGTCGACTGGATGCCGTTCTTCAATGCCTGGGAGTTCCATGGCACGTACCCGGCGATCCTGACCGACCCCGTCGTCGGCGAGGCGGCGAGCGCGCTCTGGCGGGACGCGAACTCGATGCTCGATAAGCTGATCGCACAGAAGTGGCTCACGGCCCGCGCCGCGCTGGGGTTCTGGCCGGCGAATTCCGATGACGCCGACGACGTCCTGGTGTACCCCGACGAGGACCGCGACGGCGCGCAAGTGCGGCTCTGCCACCTGCGCCAGCAGCGCGCGAAGAGCGAAGGCATGGCGCAACATTGTCTCGCCGATTACGTGGCGCCGCGGTCGACGGGCCTTGCCGACTACGTCGGTGGGTTTGCGGTCACGGCGGGCATCGGCATCGACGAACACGTCGCCCGGTTCGAGGCGGCGCACGACGACTACAGCGCGATCCTCCTGAAAGCGCTGGCGGACCGCCTGGCCGAGGCTCTCGCCGAATACCTGCACGAGCGCGTACGGCGCGAGTACTGGGGCTATGCACCCGACGAGGCGCTCGCCAACACCGATCTCATCGCGGAGAAGTACCGGGGCATACGCCCGGCGCCGGGATATCCCGCCTGCCCGGACCATACGGAGAAGGGCAAGCTGTGGGACCTGCTCGATGCCGAGGAGGCGATCGGCTTGAGCCTCACCGAGTCGTTCGCGATGGTCCCGACCGCGGCGGTGAGCGGCTGGTACTTCGCGCATCCCGACGCGCGCTACTTCGCCGTCGGGAAAATCGACCGCGACCAGCTCGAGTCCTGGGCCGCCCGCAAGGGGATGTCGGTGGCCGAGGCCGAGCGGTGGCTGTCCCCGGTCCTCGGCTACGATCCCGGCGCGAAGAGCGCCGCCTGAGTTGCGTCGCGCGACGCCTGCCCTGCTCGAGCTCGTGCTGGCCGCAACGCTGACGGCGGCGGCGCTCGGCGGGGTTCCTGCCGCGGCCGACGAGTACTCCGCCGCCCGCGCTGAACTCGTCGC
>DASUOE010000077.1:0-2677 GCA_036276805.1 Woeseiaceae bacterium
AACGAGTCCGCGTACGCCCCCGCGGATCCACAGGTCGTGCACCGACCTGGCGATAGCGACCAGCGCGAGCGCGATGGCGACCACGAGGAGCGCCAGATCGGTCATCGCCGTCCACGTCACCGCCGTGACGCCGGCTACATCGAAGTAGGTGAGCGTCGTCCCGGTGCGGCGGGTGATGTCCTCGCCTTCGAGCGCGTCGGCGACAGCGACAACGGTGTCTCCCATATCGCGGATCGCACGATCCGTGACGCGATACGTGTCGTCCAGCGGCGAGTGATAGGCATAGGTGTTTCCGACGGCGGCAAAGTTCAGGCCCGGAATTCCGGCACGCCTGAACACGGAAAAATCCGTGTCGTTCGGCATCCGCTGGTAGATCTCGCCGACATACGAAGACCCGCGGGGACGCGGGGCGGCACGTGCCCACGTCGAGGTGAGCCAGCCGTTGCCCGGCCCGGTCTCGAACAGCACGACAGGGCTGTCGGCACCGGTGCTGTCCATGTTGACGTAGGCCTTCAATCTGTTCCGGATCTCGTCGTCTTCGACGAGCGCAGCGGCGCCGAGCAGGCCGTCTTCCTCTGCGTCGGTGAACAGCACCATCAAGGTCCACTGCCGCTCGCCACGCGCCGCGAGCACGCGCGCGGCCTCGAGCCCCACGGCGAGGCCGAGCCCATCGTCGCCTGCGCCTGGCGACCCGGCCACGGAGTCGTAGTGGGCGACGATGCCGAACGCCTCAGGCGACGCGCCAGCCCTCGCGGCGATGATGTTGTTGACCGATCCCGAGAGGCCAGCGTCGGGACGCCGCGCTTCTGCGGCCTGAATGCGAACCGTGAAGCCGAGGCGCTCCAGTTCGGAGGCAAGATAGGCGCGGGCGCGGGCGTTTGCCTCGGTGCCGGCCGGCCGCGAGCCGATCTCGCCGGCCAGGTGCTGGAGGTGCCGGCGTGCGTTGTCCGCGGAGAACCCGGTCGGGCGCGATGCGCAGGCGGCGGCGAGAACCGTCGCAGTGAGACAGGCGAGACAGGCCGCACGCACGGGGCCACAGCCTACCATGCGCGCGGCACTGCGTTGGGCGGCGCGGCGGCCGCCGGGTGTGCCGCTACTTCACGAGCCGGACGTCGCCGCTGAACGTGTGGAAGCTCAGAGCACCGCCCGACGCGTTGTTGAAGCTCGCGCGCAGCGTGCGCTTCGTCTTCCGTTCGAGCGTCAGCGGCAGTTCGCTGTTCACGTCGCCGCTGAACGAGTCGAATTCGACGGTGCCGCCCGCCGACTCCGGCAGCCGAACCTCGATGTCGCCGCTGAACGTCTTGGCACGCAGCGACTGGCCGTCCTGCCAGGCCGCCGGCGCAAGATAGATCCCGCCGCTGAACGTCTCGGCATCGATCGGACCGGTGACGCCGTCGAGCCGCAGTTCGGACGAGAACCCGTGCACCTTGTGCGTGCCCGTGACCCCGCTGATGTGAACAGGACTGCTGAAGACGGAAAGCTCCAGGTTCGCGTTCTGCGGCACCCGGATGGTGAAGGCCGTTTCGACGACGTTGTCGTCCTTGCTGGTGCCGGGCTCGCGCTTGTTCGCGTCGATGGACACGGTCGTGCCGTCGGACTGGATGTCGAGCTTGATGCGATCGAGCCGTTCGCGAGTCGCGGTCCGTACGGCGACGATTGCGACATCCGAGCGCGACTGGCCGGTGATCTCGACGCGCCCCGAGAAGTTCTTGAGCTTCAGCGTGCCGCCCGGCCCCAGCGGCACGGTTCGCTCGACGCGCTCCGTTTCCTTGGCGGCAGCGGCGCCAGCTTCGGGGATGCCGAGTGCCAGCAAAGCGATCGCGGCTACACAGCCGAACCGGCTACGGGTGGATATGAGCGTCATGCGGGCCTGCCTCCAATCGCCTTCATAGACGAGAAGCGGGCCGCAAGAGTTGCTCCCTCCGCCCCTACTTCCCGGCACGTGGCGGAACGAGCGCCATTTTGCCCGTGTAGATGGCCATTCCGACGACGGCGTCCACGCCAATCGCCTCCAGTTCATCGATCTCGCCTTGTGTGGTGATCCCGCCGGCTGCCACGACGGGGCGGGTCGTAGCGTCGCGCACGGCCCGAATCGCCGCCATGTCGGTGCCCTGCATCAGCCCCTCCTTGTCCACGTGCGTGTAGAGGAACTCGGCGCAGTAGGGCTCCAGTTGCCGAACCGCCGCGACGGCGGTCAGCGCGACGGTTTCACGCCACCCCTTGACGGCGATGCGGCCCGCCTTGGTGTCCACGGCGGCGATGACGCGGCTGGCGCCTACCGCCCCGGCCAGCGCCGCGGCGAACTCGAGGTCGGGCCGCCCCTCGGCGAAAAGCGAGGAGCCGACGATGACATGCGTGGCGCCGTGGGCGAGCACCTCGCGTGCCCGCCCGATCGTCCGGATGCCGCCGCCGACGCGGCAGGGCCGCTGCTCACAGACATGGCGCACCAGGCCGTCGTTGCTGCCTGTGCCGATGGCAGCGTCGAGGTCGATCAGCTGGAGCTTCGGGAAATCCGCGAAGCGGCGGATCCACCCGTCGAGATCGGCGTCCTCGAGTGCCAGGCGCTCACCCTGGACGAGCTGGACGACTTTGCCGTTGCGGAGGTCAATAGAGGGAATCAGCACAGAGAAGCCTCAAACGGATCACAACCACGAAGGCACGAAGGCACGAAGGCACG
>DASUOE010000078.1:0-18329 GCA_036276805.1 Woeseiaceae bacterium
CGCGCACCGCGCGAATTGATGACGAAGCCCACCGCTACGACGACGAGCACGGCAGCCGTCGTTGCAAGCAGCGTCCAATCGAACCAACCGAGCTTCGTCAGCGTAGCCTCTGAATCGGGCGGAGCGAGCCGCACCCCTTCAGGGGTCCAGTCGAAGACGTAGGCGAGCAGCATGGAGAGAGGGAAGCCCGACACGAACAATACGGCGATGAACGTCACCGTCCACGGAGGAGCGCCGAACGCCGGAAGCAGATTGCTCAGGACCTGGAACACGGTATAACTGGAGGCGGCGTATACGCCGGTCGCCCGAATCACCTTGCGTTGCTTGAGCCGCTCGAGAAACGCCTTCAAGAGAACCCGCCCGCGGCGATCTACGACAGTTACTGTGCGGGCGTTCGCGCCGGGAAGTCGCTGAATACTTCCGTAACCGCGCTTCGAATGTCCTCGGGCTCAACGTTCCCCTTGCCCAGCTCGCGCGATACGCGGCTCCGCCACACCTCGACATTGCGCGCCCGGTCGATGGCATGAACGACCAGTGAGCCTTCGCTCACGTTCCTCACACCCGAGGTGCTGGTGCCGACGCTGGCACCGCCGCTGCTGCCGTAACTGCCGACACCGACGCCGATCCGGAAAGGACTGCTCTTCGTCTTCTCGGTGCGTGCAGCTTCGTAGTCGAGGAGGAGGTCAGCAGCGCTGCCCGCCGGCGCTTCGACGTAGCCTTTGCGCTGCATCTCGGTCACGATCGCTGCGCGAATGTGAGTGTCCACCAGGGACATTGGTTCGCCGGAACCGTCGGCGCCCGAGTCGGTGTGCCAGCCGAATGTCGTGTAGGAGGAGAAATCGGCCTGCGGATCGAGCATTGACCGGGATTGCGGCGGCGCCGAAGTGCATCCGGCGGCCAGGGCCGTCACGGCCAGAGCGAGGCTGACGACCGTTACCGGGGATTTCCGCAGGCGCCTGCAGAACCCGTACCCCGGAAAGACACTCAGCGCTGGCATCGAGGCACTCCCGGCGCCTACCGGCGTCAACTGGCCTGGCACAAAGCATAAACCTGAACTCAGGCGGCGGGAAGCCGCCTCTCGTCGTCTCCGGTAACCTGTTTCGGTACGCGATTCACCCGAGCAGGCGGCGAATTGCTCGTTCCAGGTCGTCCGGGGAGCCGAATAATACGACGGCGTCACCGCTCCTGAGTGTTGTCTCGGGCGACGGCGAGAGCGCGCGCTCGCCGTCGCGCACGAGTGCCGTCACGACTACACCCTCGAGCCGCAGTTCGCCGAGCGTTCGCCCGTTGGCGGGGCTTTCCGGCGGCAGCCGCACCGGGCGCAATCGCTCGACCGCGTCCTCGACGCCACCGTCCGCAATCGGGTGGCCGGGGAAGAACTCCCGGAGCAGGCGGTAGCGGCTCGAGCGGTGCTCCTGGATCCGGCGCAGCACGCGCGACTGCGGCATCTTCAGGAGCAGGAGAGCGTGAGACGCGATCATGAGGCCTGCCTCGAAGGTTTCGGGCACGACTTCCGTTGCTCCGGCGGCGCGCAGCTCCTCGACGTGCGTATCGTCGCGCGTGCGCACCATCACCGGCAGGTCGGGCCGCAATGCCTTGACATGATGCAGTGCCTTGAGCCCCGCGGCGGTATCGGCGTGGCTGATGACGAGCAGCCTGGCAGTGCGGATGTCGACGGCCTTGAGGACTTCGCGGTCCGTGCCGTCTCCGTAAAAGACGGGCTCGCCGGCGAGCCGCGCCTGCCGGACGCGCGCAGGATCGAGATCCAGCGCGATGAAAGGAATGCCTTCTTCCTCCAGGACATGCCCAACGTTCTGGCCTATGCGGCCGTAACCGAAGATGACGACATGGTCCTTCAGGGCACCGACGGACTCGCTCGTGGGCTGCGGCAAGCCGTGATCGTCGCGCTCGGTCGGGCTCGCCGCTACGAGCTTCGCGAGTGCATGGTTGTACCGGATCAGAAACGGGGACAAGACGATCGAGAACAGCACCGCGTTGAGAGCGATCTGCGCAATCTCCTCATCGACGGCCCCCACCGGCAGCGCGAGTGCGAGCAGGGCAAACCCGAATTCGCCGCCGACGGCGAGCAGTATGCCGGTCCGCCACGCGGTCAGCGAATCGACGCCGCTCCACCGGACCAGCAGGGCGACGATCAGGATTTTGCTCAGCATGAGTACGGCGGCGCCCGCCAGCGCCCAGTGCCAGACCTCGGGAATCGTCTGCGGCTGGATCAACATGCCCATCGCCACGAAGAAGAGGCCCAGCAACACGTCGCGGAAATGCCGTATCGTCGCCTCGACCTGGTGGCGGAACTCGGTCTCGCCGAGGACCATGCCGGCGAGGAACGCGCCGAAAGCCAGCGACAATCCCAGCTGGTCGGTCGTCCAGGCCGCGAGCAGGGACACGAACAGCACCGTGAGCGTGAACAATTCCGCCGAGCGGGCTTCGGCGACCAGGTGGAAGAAGGGCCGGAGCACCCATCGGCCCAGGCTGAACACGAGGACGAATGCCAGCACGCCCTTGGCCAGCGCCAGGCTGAGCTCCTTGCCGAGCGCGGCGGCTCCCACCGCGGCGCCGAGCGCGGGGATGACGACGACGAACGGCACCGCCATGACGTCCTGGAATACCGAGAGCGCGATGCCGAGCCGGCCGTGCCGGCTGTTCTCCTCGGCCTGCTCGGCGAGCTGCTTGCTGATCACGGTGGTGGAGGACTGCGCGAATACGGCGCCGACCACGAAAGCCGCCACTGCCGGCGCCCCGGCGATCCACGCGAGCAGGCCGACGACGAGCGTGGTGAGCGCGACTTGGCCGGTCCCGAGGCCGAGGACCTGGTGGCGCAGGGCACGAATCTGCGGCAGAGAAAAGTTGAGGCCGATCGTGAACAGCAGGAACACGATGCCGAACTGGGCGAGGCCCTGGATCGATTGCGCGTCGATGACGGGCCCGGCGGTATACGGGCCAAGCAGGACGCCTACGAGCAGGTAGGCGAGACTCGACGGGACGTGCAGGCGGCGGAAGGCGAGGATCACCGCGACGGCGGCTCCCAGCATCAGGAGGATTTCCGCGAAACGCTGCTCCATCCGAAGCTATCGCCTTGTGTGATCGGCACCCATTGCGATCGGGGCCCGAGATACTGCGCTCTGACCGTCCTGCCGGCTCCCTGCCATCCATTCTAAAGGCCGCGCGGATAGCGGCAATGTGCCGTCGGGCGCAGCAGCTCGCCCGGAACCGGCCGCAGGTTGGCATGTGACTTGCAGCGTTTCCGTCGATTGCTTGTCTTTGTCAAAAAAAAAGGAGCGCAGCTATGCTCAAATTCCTGGCGAGTACCGTCGGAATCATATTCCTGATCGGATTGATCGTGGTGGTCCTGCTGTTGATGCTGATCTTCTGACCGGCTACTCCTGCACGCCCAGCTCCCGCAGCACGGCAGCTCGAAGGGCCTGCGCCTCGGGGCTCGTGAGGCGGCGGGGGTGCGGGAGGTCGACGTCGAACTGCGCCTGGATGCGCGTGGGCCGCTGCCCGAGGACCAGGACCCGGTCGGCCAGGTGGATGGCTTCCTCCACGTCGTGCGTGATCAGCATGACCGTATGCTTTTCTTCCCCGAGAATCCGCAGCAGTTCGTTGCGGATCCTGAGGCTCATGAGCGCATCGAGCGCCGAGAACGGCTCGTCCATGTACAGGATGTCCGGCTTGACGGCCAGCGCACGAGCGAGTTCCGCGCGTTTCAGCATGCCGCCCGACAACTCGTGCGGGTAACTGTGTTCGAAGCCCTTCAAACCGACGATCCCGGCGTAGTGGTCGGCGATGCCGGCCTTGTCCGTCTCCGGGCGGCCGTTGAGCCCGAATTCCAGGTTTTCACGTACCGTGAGCCACGGGAATACCGAGCCGTGCTGGGATATCAGGATGCCACGCGCGCTCGGTCCATTGCGCGCGACGCCATCGATCCTGATCGATCCGGAGTCGGGCCGGATGAAACCTGCCACCAGGTTCATCAGCGTCGATTTGCCGCACCCGGAAGGGCCGACGATGGCGACGAACTCGCCGTCGCCGACCTGGAAATCGACGCCGTCGATCACCTTCAGCGAGGCCTTGCCGGCCGAGAAGCTCTTGCTGACGTTCTCGATTTCGATCTTAGTGCGCATAACGCCACCTGACGAGCCTGTGTCCTTCCAGCATGCGCATGCAACCGTCCAGCAGGAGGCCGATGAGGCCGATTATGATCATGCCGGCGATGACGAGGTCGTAGCGGTTGCCGGCATTGCGCGAATCCATGATGAGAAAACCGAGTCCGCTGCGAAGCGCGATCATCTCGGCGGCGACCACGACGAGCCAGGCCACGCCGAGGCCGATGCGCATCCCGACGACGATCTGCGGCAGTACCGCCGGAATGACGACCTGCCGGAACAGGCGGTAGCGGGACACCCCGAAATTCGCGGCCGCCCGCAGGTAGCGCTTCTCAATCGTGTGCACGCCGGTGATCGTCTGCACGATCATCGGGAACACGGAAGATATGAAGATCAGGAATACCGGCGACGCATTGCCCACACCGAACCAGAGGATCGCAATCGGTATCCATGCGATGGGCGATATCGGCCGGAGGATCTGGAACAGAGGATTGAGCGTGATGTACGCGCCCCTGACCCAGCCGAGCCACAGCCCGAGCGGCACGGCAATTACGACCGCGAGAAGGAACCCCGTCGCCACGCGGAGCAGGGACGAGCCGATATGCAGCCACAAGCTGCCGTCCCTGACCAACTGGCCGGTGCCGGTCACCACCTCCCAGGGCGTCGGGAAAATGACGCTGCCGGTGGTGGCGACACTCGCCCACCAGACGGCGAGTAGCAGTGCGATGACTGCCAGCGAGGGCAGCATTTCCAGGAGTCGTCTCATGCGTCGATTCGGGTCAGTTGGATGTCGCCGTGGCGGTGGGCGAAGATTCCTGGTCCGGCGGCGCATCGAAGAGTTCTCGGGCGCGCCAGGCGAGCCGGGCCCAGGGACTTGCGGGAAAGGGATCGACGATGATCAGCATCTCGCCGCTCGCGTGCGCCGTGCACGCAAACGAGTAGGTCGAGGCGGTCTCGAAGGGCAGGCGGAAACTCTGGCCGGGCATCATCAGCGTCGGCCCGAACATCTGCGGGACGTCGTCCAGGTTGCGGAGCAGGAGCACGTCCTCGATCCCGAGCGTCAGGCGTATCCGCTCCGGAAGGATTTCGACCGGGTCGCCGGACATACGGCGCGCCCACGTGCCCTGCGGAATCTCGAACAGCGCCTCCCGCGGCGCCGTCTCGATGGGCGAGAAAGCCCCCCAGGCGGCGATGGTCGCGATGGTGGCGAGCACCGCACCAACCATGACAGCCCAGCGCTTCATTGTTCCTCGATGAGCAGGCGCAGGTCGTGGGCGAAGTCCTCGGGCTTGTGGCCGTAGGGCATCAGCGCGCGAATGCGGCCGGAGCGGTCGATGAGGTAAACGTAGGAGGAATGCGCGTAGGTATAGCCTTTCCCCTCGGAAACGCCATGGGGAATACGGTTCGCGATGACGCCGTAATCGCGGCGCACGGCGTCGAGCTGCTCCGCCGTGCCCGTGGCGCCCAGGAAAGACTCATCGAAGCCGCGCAGGTAGTCGCGCATCCGCTCCGGCGTATCGGTGTCGGGATCGACGGTGACATACAGCACCTGCACCTCGCCAGCGTCGTCACCCAGCTTGTCGCGCGCCATCGCGAGAACGGCGAGCGTGGTCGGGCACACCTCGGGACAGGAGGTGAAGCCGAAGCCCAGCAGCACGACCTTGCCGCGGTAGTCGGACAGCCGCAGTTCATTCCCGTCGGATGCCGCGAGCGAGAAATCAGGCGCTTCCCGAGGCGGGTCGAAGACTCCGCCGATGAACTGCGGCTCGCCGGCCGCGGCCGCGAGGGGCAGGCACCACAGCAGTGGCAGCGAAAACAGCGAACGCATCAGCCGCTCACAACGGTACGGGCGCCGCCGTGGAATTGCGTGCGAAGCGCTCGTCGACATAGGTCTCATAGGGAATCTCGTGCTGGATGGTGCCGGCTGCGATCGACAGTCGCATGAGGTCGTCGAACTCCGCACGGATCATGCGCAGGTCGCCGTACGTCACCCGGTCGCGAGGGTTTTCCATTACGTAACGTATGATCGACGGGTCCTGGTTGAAGTATTCGCGCCCCGCGGCGATGACGGCGCCCTTGTCGCGGTTCTCGTGGCTGGAATCGAGCCAGACGCCTGCGCCGAGAACCTGGTCCACGAGCCGCTGGACGATAGCGGGGTTCGCGGCGATGAGTTCTTCACGCACTGTCAACACGCAGCAGATGTAGGTGGGCCATTCGTCGCGAGTCATGCGGAGCGGCTTCGCGTAACCGGCCTGCTCGGCGGCGGCGCCGAACGGCTCGCCGGTGCAGTAGGCATCGACCGCGTTCGCGTACAGGGCCGCCGGCATGTCCGGCGGCGGCATTTCCACGAGCTTGATGTCGGCAGGGGTCATGTTTTCCTCGGCCAGCATCTTGCGCAGGAACAGGAAATCGACCGCGAATCGGCTGGGAATGGCAATGGTCTTGCCGGCCAGGTCGCGAAAAGTTTCGTAAGGCGAATCCGTGCGCACCATGATGACGGCGCCGGAACGGTGGCCGAGGGACACGATCTTCACCGGGATCTTCTTGTCGGCGAGGTCCATGACGAGCGGTGCGAGCATGTAGGCGGCCGAAATGCGGTTCGCCATCAGCGATTCCTTGATCTCCGGCCAGCCGCTGTACTTGCTGTACCGGAAGCGGAATGCCGTGCCGCCGGGCTCGTTGGCGATACGCGCGTCGTTGGCGACGCAGGCGACCGGGAGAGTCAGGTTGCACGTGACCGGAAGGCCGCCCACGAGCAGGGTGTTCGGGTCCTCGCTTTCGCCCGCGCAGGACAGGGCGCCCAGCGGCAACGCGGCCGCCGATAGTCCCTGCAAGAGCTGCCTGCGGGTCAGGAAAACGGCCACGGACGGGGTATCTCCGCAATTGACGTCCCGCCCGCCACGCCCGGAGGCCGGTCGGGCGGACGGCGCGACACGCTGATTATAGAAAGTGCCTATGATGCGCAATACAATACCTATGAGTCAATGCCGCCGGGACGGCTCGATCGCTTCCTGGCGGCGCGTACGCGCGGTGGCAACGGGCTGAAACCATGAGCGAGATCGACATCCGGCAATTGCGGTACTTCCTGGCCGTCGCCGAGACCGAGAATTTCACTCGCGCCGCCGAGCGCCTGAACATATCGCAGCCGAGCGTGTCGCAGCAGGTGACGCAGCTCGAGCAGGCATTGCGCACGCCGCTGTTCCGGCGCGTCGGCAAGCGCGTCTTCCTCACCGAGGCCGGCGCCGCATTCCGCAAGAGCGCCGAAGTTGTGCTGCGCAAACTCGACGACGCCTGCAACTCGGTCTCGACCATCGCGGAGCTCGCCGGCGGCCGGCTCAATCTCGGGGTGATTCCCGCGCTGCACTTCGCCTGGGTGCCCCCGGTGCTCGGTCACCTGGCGAAGCAGTATCCCGGCGTGAGCATCGGAGTGCAGGAGCTCGCTTCGAGCGACGTCGAGACCGAGATCGAGGCGGGGCGCCTCGACCTCGGATTCGGTCTCGTGACGAGGAACTCGCCGCACATCCGGTACGAAAAGCTCCTGTCGCAGCCGTTCTCGCTCATCGTGCCCGCAACGAGCGCGTACGCCGGACGCAGGAACGTAAGCCTGAAGGAACTGGGGCGCGAGCGCCTCGTCATGCTTCCGGTGAGCTTCGACATGCGGCGCGCAGCGGATGCGCTCCTGCTGAACGCACGCGTGTATCCGCGCGTCGCTTTCGAGATCGACAGCATCGACGCGGCGCTCGCGAGCGTCGTGCAGGCAGGCATCCCCACGCTGCTGCCCGCCATCGTCCTTCGCGGACGGGAGCTGCGGGGACTGGCGGCCGTGCCGCTGCGAGGGAGGACGCGGCACATGGAGTTCGGCATTCTCTGGCCGGTGGCCAACGGCGTGGAGCCGGCCTGCACCGTCGTCGCGGCGGCACTCAGGTCCTCGCTCGAACAGGAACAGGTCCGCGGGTGAGCCGGCCGGAGGTTGCAGACTTCCGCGCAACCATGCAGCCATCACGGCAGGTGACGACGTGCAGCGAAGGTGACGATCAGCGGCGGATGACGAGCTCGACGTCGCGCGTCGACGATATCGGGACGGCGCTCGTCATCCCTGCCGTGTTCCGCTCGAAACGCAGGCTGATGCGGCGCTCACCGAGGGGCAGGTCGTGGATTTCGACCCAGTGCAGATACTCGGGGAGGGCGGGGTGCTCTATTCGAATTTGCCGGCGGGGCGCATCGAACGTGATACCGAGCGTCGCCGCAAGACAGGCGTAGAGCGCCGCACTCGACCACGCCTGCGGCGCACAGGCTTCCGCGTACTCGACCGGCCCGCCGCCGCGCTTGCGCGCGAAGCCGCAGAACAGCTCGGGCAGTCGGCTGCCGGTCAGGTACAGGGACGCGTCGAACAGCCCTGACATCACGCGCAAGGGTTCTTTGCGATAGCCGTACCGGGCAAGGCCCATTGCGATGAGCGCGTTGTCGTGCGGCCAGACAGACCCGTTGTGGTAGGAGAGCGGGCTGTGCCGCACCTCCGCGACACTCAGTGTGCGGATGCCCCAGCCGGAGTACATGTCGGCGCTCGTCAGGCTGCGGGCCAGGACGGCGGCCCGCTCCGGCCGGGCTATCCCCGCCAGCAACGCATGCCCGGCGTTCGAGGACCGCACACGGCAGGGCGCCTTTTCCCCGTCCAGCGCCAGCACATAGGTGCCGAGTTCCTCATCCCAGTAATCGCGATCGAAGGCGGCGGCCAGCGACCTTGCGGTTTCCTCGCAGCCCGCGGCCAGGTCACTGTCACCCATGGCCCGGGCAATGTCGGCCGCGGCGCGGTGTGCGCCGTAGGCGTAGGCCTGCACCTCGCACAGCGCGATCGCGCCAAGCGCCAGTGTGCCATCCCCGTGGCTGACGGCATCGTCGGAATCCTTCCAGCCCTGGTTACGAAGGCCCGTCTCGCTGGCCCGCACGTACTCGAGATAGCCGTCGCCGTCCGCGTCGCCGTACTCACGCATCCACTGCAGCGCCTTCGACAGCGCGGGACCGATCTCGGCGAGCAGCGCCGTATCGCCGGTGCGAGCCAGGTACGCGCCCGCGAGCATTACGAACAACGGGGTCGCATCGGCGCTGCCGTAGTACGCAGCGAACGGGACCTCGCCGAGCCGCGCCATCTCACCCTGACGGCGCTCGTGCAGGATCTTGCCGGGCTGTGCATCCCGGAACTCGTCGACTTTCGCTGCCTGGAACCGTGCGAGAAAGCGCAGTACGCCGGCGGCGATCCGCGGCTCGAATGCGAGTGACTGGTAGGCGGTCAGCAAGCCATCCCGCCCGAACTCGGCATTGAACCATGGCGTGCCCGCGTGCGGGTAAATGCCACCGTCGCGATCGGCCAGCAGCATGTGGAGGTCGCTGACCGACCGGTTGATCCACTCGTTGAACAGCTCATTGCTGCTCCGCACGGTCGGGCTCTCGGCGCGCACCGTTTCCTGGTGACGGCGCATGACGCGGTAACTGCGTACCAGCGGTTGCGTCGACCGCCGTTCGTAACCGGCGCCGGACTGACGGGCCGACACCAGCAGATGCATGACCTGTTCCCCTCGCGGCTCGAGGTCGATGCGATGAGTTGCTGCAGTTGGCGCGAGATTCACCGGTCTTGGGTGAAAGCAGAGATTCGTGTCCCTCACGACCTCATCCAGGCCGCGGTAGCGGAGCCGCACCGTGTGATCGTCGGTGACGCCGTTTTCAATTTCGCCGCGCGCGTTGCGCGGCGTGCCCCGGATTTCGAACATGTCGAGAAAGTCGGCGTCGAATACGGTCTGTACGATCAGCAGCCGGCGCTCGCCGGCATAGGAACGAAAACGCAGGCGTTGGTACAGGACGTCGTCCCAGAGGAATACCTGCCGCAGGACATGAACCGTCTCGCGCGCTGGCGGTGCCTGGTCCCCGATGCCGAAAACGTCGGAGTTCGTGAGATCGACGCTCAGCACGGCGCCATCGTGGCCGAGGTTCGAGGCGAGCAGAAGCGGCGGGACGGTACCGAGCCGGAGTTGCAGTCGCGAAAGGTGGCGGCAGTCGTTGAGGTACAGTCCCTGGTCCGGGAACAGGTCGCTGCGGATGTCAGCGTATTCGTCGAGGATGGCGAAGGCGTCGTTGCGCTTGAGGACTACGCCGTCCGAGGCGGGTCGCGTCGCGGGTTCCAACAGGGGACCTTACGCCATCCGGGCAATTTGGGAGTCAAGCAGGCGCTCGTAAGCGGCGCAATACTGGTCGATCATGCGATCGGCGGTGAAACTCTGTTCGAATGCGCTGCGGACACCGCGACGATCCAGCCGCTCGGCATCGGGCAGGATGCGAACGGCTTCGGCGACGTCCCGGACGATGAAGCCCGAGCGGCCGTGGCGGATCACTTCCGGTACGGAGCCGGCCCTGAAAGCGATCGTTGGCGTGCCGCAGGCCATCGCTTCGATGATGGTGAGCCCGAACGGTTCCGGCCAGTCGATCGGCAGCAACGACGCCATCGCGCCGCCGAAGAGCTCCTGCTTTCCTGCATCGTCCACTTCACCGAGGAATTCGACGAGCGGGTCCTTGAGCAGGGGCCGTATGACCGTGTCGTAGTACTCGCGGTCCGCGGGATCCACTTTGGCGGCGATCTTCAGCGGGATGCCGGCTTCGAGCGCGATCCGTATCGCCCGGTCGGGTCGTTTCTCCGGTGCAATGCGGCCTACGAAAGCGAGATAGCCGGCGTGCCGCTCACTGAAGCGGAAGGCAGAGGGGTGATAGCCGTGATAGACATTGTCGATCCAGTTGGACCAGGGCATTGGCTCCCGCTGCGCGTAGGAAATGGATATCAGCGGAATCTCGCGAAACTCGCGCTGCAGCGGCGCGAAATCCGGCAGGTCGAGCCGGCCGTGGACAGTGGTGACGTTGGGCGGCAGGCAGTGCCGGGCCGCGAGATAGTTGATGAAGGGCTCGTGGAAGTGAACGACGTCGAAGTTCCGGGCGCACTGCACGACTTTTTCGAGCTGCAGGTACAGGTAAGGCAGTTGCTCCTGGCACGCCGGTTCTAACCGCAGCGCTTGCGGCACGATGGCCACGAGACGTGCAGAGGTGACCGAGTCGCCACTCGCGAACAGTGTGACGTCGTGTCCGCGCTGCACCAGGCCCTCCGTCAGGACTGACACGACGCGTTCTGTGCCCCCGTAGCCGCGGGGCGGAACACTTTCGGCGAGAGGGGCGACCTGCGCGATTCGCAAACGCCGCCCGGCGCGGGCGGACGGAAGTACGGATACGGCAACGTTCACATTTGTCTCCTGGGCCTGGTTCCGACAACCGGCCCGCATGTCGTATACAGGAAAGTGCAGTGGCTCCCTGCAGCCCTCAAGCAACTGCAATTTGCGTGCCATTCCCCGGTCAATCGGGGTTCAGATGAACCTGAGGTGCGCGCGCTTCACCCATTGTCGAGGAAGCCGGGATAAAGGCGCATGCCGCCGTCGATATACAGGGTCTCGCCGGTGATGTAGTCGGCTGCGTCCGACACGAGCCACGCGACGGCGGCGGCTACTTCCCTGGGGGCCCCGATCCGACCGTTCGGTATGAGGTTCAGGAGCTCCCGCGCCTTTGCTTCGTCGGCCCAGACGCCCCTGTTGAGTGGCGTACGAATCGCACCGGGCGATACGACGTTGACCCGGACGCCGTTCGCCGCCAGTTCGAGCGCGAGCGACCGTGCGAGCATGGTCACGCCGGCCTTCGAGGCGGCATAGTTGACGTGCCCCGCCCACGGGATGCTGTCGTGCACCGAACTCATGTGCACAATATTTCCGGCGGAGTAGCCCGCATTGCGCGGCTGCGCGAGGAACCGGCGGACCGCGGCCTGTGCGCACAGGAACTGCCCGGTCAGATTGACGTCGAGCACGCGCCGCCAGTCCTCGAGCGACATCTCCGTGAAGGCCGCGTCACGCTGAATGCCGGCATTCGCGACCAGGATATCGAGCCGCCCGAATTTCGCGTCGATGGCGTCGAACAGCTGGAGCACGGAAGCCGGTTCGGCGACATCGCCGTGTAGCGCGTGCACCTCGACGTCATGGCGACGGCAGGTTTCCGCGAGCGCTTCCGCCTCGTCGGCGCGTGAGAGGAAGTTGATCGCGACCGCCGCCCCCCGCCGTGCCAGTTCCTCCACGCAGGCAGCGCCGATGCCGGACGACCCGCCGGTGACCAGCGCCACGCGCCCCTCGAGCCAGCGTTCCGTAGTTCCGGCCATGTCGACCTTTCTCAGCCTGTTGGTTCACGCCTGGTCCATCCAGCGCAGTCGTCGCAGGCGCGTGATGCCGGCCAGGGGCCGGTGGCATCGTGAATTCGCCCGCGAAGCTGTTTCGATGCATTTCGCATGCCAGCAGCAGCCCGGCGGCGCCGGCCGCCGCCAGCGTGCGGTGCCGGGGCGTGGTGGCGCTCGAGGAGTAAGGATTGCGCCCGGGTGTAATTCTTGCCGTCGGCGACGAATGCGAACCCGGCCGGGCGCAATGTGCGCAGGCGACAAATGTGTCTGACTTCAGCCGACCAGCGCCACGTTACGGACCGCAATTCCAGTGGCATGTCACGGCACGAAACTTGCTGCGGGCAGCTCTATCCGTGGACACCGGTTGTTGCGAACCGAAGGAGAGAACCATGCCGGGCAAATGGTCGGATAAAGACGAACGCAAGTACGAGCATATAAAGGAAAGTGCCAGGGACCGCGGCAAGAGCACGAAACGGGCCAAGGAAATCGCGGCCAGGACGGTGAACAAGGGGCGGCGCGAGGAGGGCCGGACGCCGAACAAGACCACCCAGGGAACGGGTAACCCCGGCAACCCGCTCGAGGACCGAACCGTCCAGGAGCTGCGCAATCGCGCGAGCGAACTCGGCATCGCGGGCCGCAGCAAAATGAACAAGGGCGAGCTGGTCAGGGCGATACGGCACCACTGACCGCCCGTCCGGAAGGTGGTGGATTGCGATGCTCTACCCGGAGGCAGAGCAGGCGCTGCCACGGGCCTTCGCTCCCGACGTGCGCACGCGTTCGTCGACCGCGTCGAGTACGGCGTGGCAGCGACTGTCTTCGCGCAGGCTATCGAGGCACGGGTCGCGCCGGGCCCACCAGGTGCCGAGCCAGCCGAGCGAAACCGCCGTCTCAAGCTCTTCCAGCGCGTCTTGCCGGCGGTCGAGCAATGCGTAGGCCGTCGCGGTCCAGTAGTGCAGATCGGCATTCACGACGCCCTCGTCCTTAAGCTCGCCGGCCGCCTCGAGGAACTCGTCCAGCATGGCCGTGCCGTCGGCGCGCCCCAGTCGCATGGCCGCGAGTGCACGGTAGTGGCCGTGCGGGAGTTGCCAGAGCCGGTCGTAGTTCACGATTTCGCGCAACACGTCTGCTGTCGCCGGGCAGTAGACGTCATACAGTTCGGATGCGTGCCCGGCGTCACCAAGCATGAGCGCCGCGAGCGCCCTTTGCGGTTCGCCGAACGCTTTTTCGTCGGCCAGGATAGCGCCTAACGCGCTGGCGTCGGCGGTCGCGACCGCGATGCCGACGCGCATATCCGCGAGGTATTGACGGTCGAGGCTGCTCTTGCGCGCGGCCTCGAACCAGTAGCTCGCGGCATCGGCGCAGCCAGCCTGCAGGAGGACGTAGCCTTTCCGGGCCAGGTAGTAGGCGACCGTCGGCGCATGTCGGATCGCCTGTTCCTGCCACGACATTGCTTCATCGAGTTCACCACGGGCCAGCTTCAAACGCGCCAGGCCCGAGTAGCCGACCGGGAACGTAGGGTCGAGTTCGAGCACGCGCTGGAAGCGCGATTGCGCATCGTCGTAGCGACCGAAACGCAGCGCGTCGAAGCCGGCATTGGCGTTGACGATCGGCGACAGCGGATCGAGCCGCAGTGCTTCCGTATTCCGGCGCTCCGCTTCGCGATAGTGGCCCTGCGTCTGGAGAACGAGCGCGAGCCACACGTACGCAAGAACGTAGTTCGGGTTGAGCTCGATGGCGCGTTCGAGTGCCGCGACGGCGCCGGCGGATTCCCCCTGGACGTGCCGGAGCAGTCCGATGGATGCCTGGGCCTCGGCAGTGTCCGGAGCGAGTTCGAGGGCCCGTTGCGCCGCAGGCAGCGCCTCGGCCAGGGAATCGGCGGCGCTCATGTTGCCATAGAAGCTCGTCGCCAGCAGCGAGGTGGCATCGGCGAGCCCGCTGTAAGCGTGTGCGTACGCCGGGTCCGCCTCGATCGCCCGACGGAAGTAACGGACGCCGAGCATCAACGACGCCTCGGTGCGCTTGTGGAAGTGGTAGCGGCCGAGGAGATACAGGTTGTAAGCCTCGAAGTTTGCCGGCCGGTCGTCGGCAACCGCGGCGTCGAGCACCTTGATATGCACTGCATCGAGGATCGCGTGCGCAATCTCGCTCTGGACCGCGAACACGTCTTCGAGACGGCGCTCGAAGGACTGCGACCACAGCTGGTAACCGCGGCGTGCGTCGACGAGCTGCGCCGAGACGCGCAGGAGGTCGCGCTGCCGGCGGACGCCGCCTTCGAGGAGCAGGCCGACGTCGAGCTGCCGGCCGATGTCACGCGCATCGAGAGCGCGGCCACGGAACGCCGACGACGAGGACCGGGCAGCAACGCGCAGCCCCGGTACCTGTGCAATGCGGTCGCGGATCTCGTCGGCGAGGCCGTCTGAAAAGTAGTCGTTATCGGCATCCCCGGAAAGGTTTGCGAACGGCAGCACGGCAATCGAGCGGCGGGAGAGCGCATCCGGTTCCGCGTTGCCGGTGCGGACCACTCCCTGCGGCGTGATGTCGAACATCCACGACAGTACGAGCGCGACGGGAAAACCGGCGAGCGCCGCGGCGATGACGTACTTCAGTATCGCATCGGCCTCGAAAGCTTCGAGAACGACGTCCGCGACCTGCACGAGTAACCAGGCGATGGCGCCGTAGAAAATCGCGACGCGCACGACGCGCCGTTGCACGAGTTCCTGCCAGAACGTCGGCGACTTTTTGCCCGGTACCGCCACGGCCGCAGCATAGCACCCGGCCCCGCTGGCCTCATACGGTTGGCAAGGCTCGAGTCGGCGCGCGACAATGCTGCGGCATGTCGACTATGCGCGTCTCGAAATGGTTTACGGCGGCGGGCCTTGCCGCCGTGGCCGCGCTCGTCCAGGCGTGCGGGGAGGACACCGTTCCCGGCAAGGCGCCGGCCGAGAACTCCGGCCCGAAGCACTCGCCCGCGGACTCGGTGCTTGCCGCCCACGTCGACGAACCGGCGGATGCCGCGGCTGCTCCGGCGGACGAGGTGACGGAGGGCGCCGGCCATACCGCGTCCGGCGCGCCCATGCCGGTGACCTTCGGCCGGGTCTGGGAAAGCTGGTCCGGCGATTTCGACGGCATGGTCGAGCGGCGCATCATCCGCGCGGTAACGCCGTACGGCGGCTACCAGTTCTATTACGACGACGGCAAGCCGCGCGGCGCGACCTGGGAGCTGCTGCAGCGGTTCGAGACTTACGTCAACGAGGAGACGGGCAAAGGGCACATCGGCGTGCATGTCATCGTCATCCCGCTCGGTCGCGACCAGCTCATCCAGGCCCTGCTCGACGGGCATGCCGACCTCGTCGCCGGCGATTTGACTACGACGGCGGCGCGAACCGAACTCGTCGCGTTCAGCAAGCCGTTGCTCGAGGACATCAACGAGGTGGTCGTCACAGGGCCGGCTTCGCCGATGCTGCAGACGCTCGACGACCTGGCCGGTCGGCAGATCGTCGTGCGGCGGTCGAGCAGCTATTTCGAGCACCTCGAGGCGCTTTCGGCGGGGTTCGCCGACCGGGGTCTCGATCCGCCGGCCCTGGTGCCGGCCGACGAACTGCTGGAGGCCGAGGACCTGCTGGAGATGGTCAACAACGGCATGATCCCGTTGACCGTCATGGACGACTACAAGGCACGGTTCTGGAGCAGCGTCTTTCCGGACATCCAGATCCGAACCGACCTCGTGGTCAATCGCGGCGGGGCGATCGCGTGGGCGCTCAGGCCCGATGGTCCCGGATTCGCCGCTGTCGTCGACGAGTTCATGCACCGGTACGGTAAGGGTACGATGATCGGCAACGATACGTATAACCGCTACCTCGCCGACGCGACGGCCGTCCGCTGCTCCCACAGCCCGAAGGCTATCGAGGATCTCGAGCAACTCGTCGGGGTCTTTCAGCGCAATGCGGAAAAATACGGCTTCGACTGGCTGCAGCTGGCGGCGCAGGGTTTCCAGGAATCGGGCCTGCGCCAGGATCGTCGCAGCCCGGCGGGCGCCGTCGGCATCATGCAGATCAAGCCTTCGACCGCGTCCGACCCGAACGTCGGCGTCGGCGACGTCAGCACGGTAGAGGGAAACGTCGAGGCCGGGGCGAAGTACATGCGCTTCCTCGCGGACCGATACTTTCCCGCGCCGGAGTTCGACGAGCTGAGCCGGTGGCTGTTCAGCCTGGCGGCGTACAATGCCGGGCCGGCGCGGGTCGCGAGCCTGCGCCGCGAAGCCGCGGGCAGCGGCTATGATCCCGACCGCTGGTTCAACAACGTGGAAATCGTGGCCGCGCGCCGCATCGGTGCGGAGACCGTGACCTACGTCAGTAACGTCTTCAAGTACTACGTCGGCTATGACCTCACCCTCACGCGGAGCGTGGAACGAACCGCCCGTTACGGCGAGGAGCTTGCGGCGTGTCGTTCAGCGGCATCTTAGCAACGATTTACTCCGATAAAAGCAAATAAAATCAATTAGATAAAGAGCCGGTTCGCCCGCGCCGCCGCATAATTGCCATGCGGCGGCGCCTTACCGTATAATCGCGCGCCAGTGCAGGGGTGGCACTGACCCGCCGGGCGGTTCAGCGGGACGGAGCAGACCCACGCTACCGGGAGGGAACTTGCCCTCCGCGGTAGGTAAAGCCCCGGATCAGGGGCTTTTTGTTGTCCGCGGGCCGCCGCGATGCCGGCAACGGCAGCGGGCTGGCTATGGAACGAATGGGCCGAAGGCCCATTTTTTGTTTGTGCAATTTGAAACGGCACCCGCCGGACGGGCGGGGGCCGCAGGAGAACCGGCGACGCCGATGACGCGCGATGAACTGCGAGCCTTGCTCGAGCCCACCGTCGAACGGCTTGGTTACGAGCTGACCGACCTCGACGCCCGGCTGTCCGGCGCAACCGGGGCGCTGCGCCTGTTCATCGACCGTCCGGAGGGCGTCGGGCTCGCCGATTGCGAGAAAGTCAGCCGTGCCGTCAGCGCGCTGCTCGACGTCGAGGACCCGATCCCGGGCCACTATGACCTCGAGGTATCGTCGCCAGGGCTGGACAGGAAGCTGACGAAACCCGCGCACTTTCAGCGGTTTACAGGAGAAACCGTGAAGGTGCAGATGCGTTTCCCGATCGACGGCAGGCGCCGCTTCCGCGGCCGGCTGCTCGAGAGCGACGAGAACAACATCGTGCTGGACGTGGACGGCACGAAACACAGCCTGCCGCTGGCGACCATCGACAGCGCGCGCCTGGTGCCGGAGGCGTGATGCCGCCGGTCGAACTGGAGTCTTAAGGTAATGAGTAAAGAAATCCTGATGGTCGTCGATGCCGTGTCCAACGAAAAGGGCGTGGAGAAGGAGATCATTTTCGAGGCCATCGAGGCCGCACTCGCGTCTGCGACGCGCCGCAAGCACGGCGAGGACATTGACGTGCGGGTCGCCATCGACCGGGCGACGGGCAATTACGACACGTTCCGGCGCTGGCACGTCTTCGCGGACGAGTCGACGGAGCTCGAATTCCCGGACCGGGAATTGCGCATGATCGACGCGGTCGAGATGGACCCGGACGTGCAGCCGGGCGGTTACGTGGAAGAGCCGATGGAATCCGTCGAGTTCGGGCGCATCGCCGCGCAGACGGCGAAGCAGGTTATCGTGCAGAAGGTGCGTGAAGCCGAGCGCGAGCAGGTCGTCGAGGAATTCGAAGGTCGCGTCGGCGAGCTTCTGAGCGGCATCGTCAAGCGCGTCGACCGCAACGGCGCCTATGTCGATCTCGGCGGCAATGCCGAAGGTTTCATCCCGCGGGAGCAGCTGATCCCGCGCGAGCCGATCAAGCCGCAGGATCGCGTCAAGAGCTTGCTTTACGAGGTCCGCGCCGAAGTCCGCGGCCCGCAGTTGTTCCTGACCCGCACCTCACCAGATTTTTTGATCCAGCTCTTCAGGATCGAGGTT
>DASUOE010000079.1:0-12761 GCA_036276805.1 Woeseiaceae bacterium
CGGCCAGATCGTAGTCGTGCGCATCCTCGATTTCCCGACCCGGGTCGAGCAGGCGACCGGGCGGGTCGTGCGCATCATCGGTGCCCCCGACGAGCGCGGCATCGCGACGGAGATCGCGATCCAGTCCCACGCTCTACCGAACACCTGGCCTCACGCCGTCGCGGAGCAGAGCCGGCAGTTCGGCACCACGGTGAAGCGCGCGGCCAAGCAGGGTCGTCTCGACCTTCGCCACCTCGACCTCGTCACGATCGACGGCGAGGACGCGCGGGACTTCGACGATGCGGTGTACGCCGAACCGGCAGGTGACGGCTGGCGGCTCATCGTCGCGATCGCCGACGTCGCGCACTACGTCGAGGTCGACACCCCGCTCGATCGGGAAGCAATCGCCCGTGGGACCTCCGTGTACTTCCCGGACCGCGTCGTGCCGATGCTGCCCGAGGCGCTGTCTAACGGCCTGTGCTCGTTGAACCCGAAGGTCGACCGTCTGTGCCTCGTCTGCGACATGCGCGTGAGCGGCGAGGGCAAGGTGACGCACAGCAGCTTTCACGAGGGCGTGATGCGCTCGAAGGCACGCCTGACCTACGACCTCGTCAACGCGTACCTCGACGGCGATGAGAACGCGGTGCCTGCCGAAGCGCGGGCGCCGGTCCGCCACCTGCACGCACTGTACCGCGCCTTCGCCGCCGTGCGCCGCCGCCGCGGCGCCCTGGAACTGGACCTGCCGCAGGTGAAGTTCGAGCTCGACGAGGACGGCACGATTCGCCGTATCCGCACCGTCGAGCGCCGGGACTCTCATCGCCTCATCGAGGAGTGCATGATCGCGGCCAACGTCGAGGCGGCGAAGTTCCTGAAGCGGCATCGCATCCCCGGGCTCTACCGCGTGCACGCGAAGCCCGATCCGGACCGCTTCGACGAGCTCCGGCAATACCTCGTGTCGATCGGCCTCAAGGTGCCGCACGTCGACCACATCACGCCGCAGCAGTTCAGCCGTTTGCTCGGCCAGGTCGAAGGGCGCCCGGATAGCGCGGCAATCTCGATGCAGATGCTGCGCAGCCTGCAACACGCGGAATACACGCCGGACAACATCGGTCATTTCGGCCTCGCGCTCGAGGCGTATGCCCATTTCACATCGCCGATCCGCCGGTACCCGGACCTGCTGGTGCACCGGGCGATACGCCATATCGTGCGCGGCGGCAAGCCAGGGAAGTACGCCTACGACCGCCAGGCCATGGCGCGCCTGGGCGCCATCACGTCCGCGCACGAGCGGCGCGCCGAGGAAGCCACCCGCGACGTCGAGGCCTGGCTGAAGTGCCAGTACATGCTGGATCGCGTCGGCGACGCCTACGACGGCGTGATCACGGGCGTCACGAGCTTCGGCGTATTCGTACAGATCCCCGAATTCATGATCGACGGGCTCGTGCACGTCACGAACCTGCCAAACGACTACTATCATTACGACGCTTCGCGCCAGCGCATGGTCGGTGAGCGCACCGGACGCTCGTTCAGCCTCGGCGAAGCCATGAAAGTGCTGGTGCAGCGTGTCGACATGGAAACGCGGCGCATCGATTTCCGGCCCGCGGAGCTGCCGCACGAGGAGCAGCCTGGCCGACGGCAGCGGAGGCGCTGAGATCGCCGCCGCCCGCCACGTCGCCGGACTGCGCGCCGTCGAGCAGCTGCTGGCGAACGATGCCGGGTGCGTGCGCCGCCTGTACGCGGAATACCAGACCGCAAACCCGCGGGTGGCCGCCGTCATCGGCCGCGCCCGCGCGGCCGGGGTCGACGTACAATCGGCCAACCGGGCGCGGCTCTCGCAGCTCGCCGGCGATGCGCGCCACCAGGGCGTCGTGGCCGAAGTGGAGCGCAGCACGCTGCTCGACGAGGCGGGTTTGCGGACCCTCGTCGAAACGCGTCTCACGTCGGGACAGCCGCCTTTGCTGCTGCTGCTCGACGGTCTGCAGGACCCGCACAACCTCGGCGCCTGCCTGCGCACGGCCGATGCCGCCGGCGTGGACGCCGTGATCGTGCCGCGGCACGGGGCGGCTCGCCTCGGCCCGACCGTGAGCAAGGTGGCGGCCGGCGCCGCGGAGGCGTTGCCGTTCGCCACGGTCGCGAACCCCGGCCGCGTACTGGACTGGCTCGGGGAATACGGCGTACGGCGCATCGGTACGAGCGGGGATGCGGAGGCGGAACTCTGGTCGCTCGACCTCGCCGGGCCCCTCGCCCTCGTCATGGGCCGGGAGGAGACCGGGCTCTCGGCCGCCGTGCGGCGCCGCTGCGACGGCCTGGCGCGGCTGCCGATGGCCGGGAGCGTGGCGAGCCTGAACGTCTCCGTGGCAACCGGAGTCTGCCTGTTCGAGGCCTTGCGCCAGCGCCGGACCCGCCTTGCAGCCACCGGCCTGTCCGGGTAGGATTCGCGTCCCGCGCCGTATTCGGCCGGGCAAGGCCCTGAAAACCAGGGCCGGCAACTCTTGCTGCACCGAGTTTTTCGGGCAGCTGTCATCCGCAGGGGCATTCGTCGGTGCGACGTTGATCTCCGCGGTGTACAACCACAAGGGTCAACAATGCGACATTACGAGATCGTCTTCCTGGTCCATCCGGACCAGAGCGAGCAGGTGCCTGCCATGGTCGAGAAGTACCAGGGCATGGTCGACGGCGCCGGCGGCAAGGTCCACCGTAACGAGGACTGGGGCCGGCGGCAGCTCGCGCACCCCATCAACAAGATTCACAAGGCGCACTACGTGCTGATGAACGTCGAGTGCAATCTCGACGTGCTGGACGAGATCAAGAGCGCCTTCCGCTTCAACGATGCCGTGCTGCGGCACCTCGTGATCGCCCGTGACAAGGCGATCACCGAGGCGTCGCCGATGGCCGTCGCCGTGGCCGAGGAAAAGGCCAAGGAACGCGAGGCGCAGCAGCGCCGTGATGCGAAGGCGGCCGCCGAGGCGCGCATGCGCGAGGAAGAGGAGAACGACGAGGCGATCGCCGAGTCCGTCGACGAGTCCATCGACGAGTCCATCGACGAATCCGTCGACGAGTCCATCGACAAGGGCACCGCGGCCGCCGATGCGGCAGCGAGTGACGACACCGCCGAAGCAGCGGACGACGCCGGCAGAGACAAGAAGGTGCAGAGCGCATGAGGAGCCAACCCGACAGAGGTCAGTCGACGAGTCGCTATTCACGCAGGCGCAAGTACTGCCGGTTCACGGCAGAGGGCATCGAGGAGATCGACTACAAGGATCTCAACCTGCTGAAGGCCTACGTGACGGAAACGGGCAAGATCGTGCCGAGCCGGATCACGGGGACGAAGTCGCACTACCAGCGGCAGCTCGCGACCGCCGTCAAGCGCGCACGCTACCTGGCGTTGTTGCCGTACACCGACCGCCACTAGCGCACCGGGGCGCCGTTGCAGGCCCTGGCCCGCTGGCTGGTCGCCCGGCCGCTGAACTCGGTACTCGCGCTCGGGGCGACGATGTCGCTCCCGCTGCTGAGTTTCCTGAGCGGAGCGGTGCTGGTGTTCGCCATCCTGCACAAGGGCTGGCGTTCGGCGGTGCTGGAAGCGGGCGGCGCCCTCGCGCTGCTCGGCGTGTTCGGGCTCGTGCTGGGCACGCGGCTCGATTTCCTGCTGGCGAGCGCGGTGTCGGTATGGGCGCCGGCGCTGTTGCTGGCGTTGCTCTTGCAGCGCACGCGATCGCTGACGCTGACCTTGCAGGTGGCCTGGCTCGTAACGCTCGGGGCGATGCTCGTTTTCTTCGCCGCAGTGGGCGACCCGGTGCCGATCTGGCAGGGCTGGATCGAAACGATGGGCAGGACGCTGAGCGAGCAGGGCATGTACGAGCAGGCGGAGATGTTCACGCGCGACGTCGCCGGTACGGCCGGCCAGATGACGATGATTGCGGCGCTGGTGTTCTGGAGCGTGAGCGTCATGAGCCTGGTGCTGGGCTACAAGCTCCATCGGCAGTTGCCCGGCACCGCGGCGCGCTTCGGCCGGTTTCGCGACCTCGACTTCGGACGGGTCATCGCGCTGGCCACGGCGATCGCATCGGTGGCGGCGTGGCTCGGCGGCTGGATGCCGCTCGAGAACATGGCGTTCGTCATGTTCGCGATGTTCTGGCTGCAGGGCCTGGCCATCGCGCACTGGTCGCATGGCCAGAAGTTTTTGCCCACGTTCGGGATCGTGGCGTTGTACGTACTGCTGCCGCTGCTGAACGTGATCGTGTTGTTGGGGCTGGCAGTAACCGGCTACATCGACGCCTGGTTTAGGTTTCGCCGCCTGAAGGTGGCAGGATGAGGATTGAACAATGAACGTAATTCTCCTGGACAACGTCGAGAACCTCGGCAGCATCGGCGACCTCGTCAAGGTGAAGCCGGGTTACGGCCGCAATTACCTCCTGCCGCACGGCAAGGCGGCGCTCGCGACCCCGGAAAACATCAAGCAGCTCGAGGCCCGGCGCGCGGAACTCGAGAAAGCGGCCGAAGAAGAACTCGCCGGGGCGCGGCAGCGATACGACGTCATCAACGGCATGGAACTCGTGATCACGGCGAACGCCGGCAGTGAAGAGCGCCTGTTCGGCTCCGTTGGCCCGGTGGACATCGAGCGCGCTTTCGAGAAGGTGCAGGTCGACGTACAGCGCAGCGAGATTCGCATGCCCGATGGTCCGATTCATTCCCTCGGCGAATTCGAAGTCGGCGTGCACCTGCACCCGAAGGTCGACGCCCGGATCACCGTTCGGGTCGTTCCGGAGGAATAATCCGCCGCTGCCGACGCCCGGTCCGTGTTAACGTTGGCTGCTCGTCGCGGTGAGCAACCAGGGGTAGCGGAGATGGTTCGGGCACTGGGGGAAGCCGGCGGGCTCGAAGGCGCGGAGAAGCGCCTCAAGGTGCCGCCCAACTCGGTCGAAGCCGAGCAGTCGCTGCTCGGCGGTCTCATGCTGGACAAGACCGCGTGGGACAAAGTCGCGGACGTCATCCTCGCCGAGGACTTCTACCGAAACGATCACCGCCTCATCTTCAACGCCATCGCGGTCCTCGTCGACGACGGCCATCCCTGCGACGTCGTCACGGTCTCGGAGTTCCTGGACAAGCGCGGGGAGCTCGGCAAAGCCGGCGGCCTCGAATACCTGGCCGCGCTCGCCAACGAAACCCCCGGGGCCGCAAATGCGCGCGCCTATGCGCGGATCGTGCGCGAGCGCAGCACGCTGAGGGCGCTTATCAACGCCGGCAACGAGATCGCGGGCAGCGCGTTCGCAACCGACGGCCGTTCCGCAACCGAGCTCGTCGACGAGGCGGAACGCCGGGTATTCGCGATCGCGGAGAAGGGCGCGCGCGGCCAGAGCGGTTTCCGTTCACTCAAGCAGATCCTGCCGGAAACCGTGGACCGCATCGACCTCCTGCACCAGTCCGACGGCGACATCACCGGCATTGCGACCGGCTTCAACGAACTCGACAAGATGACCGCCGGGCTGCAGCCCGGCGACCTCGTGATCATTGCCGGCCGGCCGTCGATGGGCAAGACGACCCTCGCGGTCAATATTGCCGAGAATGCCGCGATAGGCAGCAAGGTGCCGACGGCGATCTACTCGATGGAAATGCCGGCGCAGCAGCTCGCGTTTCGCATGATCTCCTCGCTCGGCCGTGTCGACATGAAGCACCTGCGCACAGGGCGTTTTCCGGACGAGGACTGGTCGCGTATCAACACCGCGGTGCAGCTCATGTCGGATGCGCCGATCTACATCGACGATACCGCCGGCCTCTCGCCGACAGAAATCCGTGCCCGCGCCCGGCGCCTGCAGCGCGAGCACGGGCTGGGCCTCATCGTCGTCGACTACCTGCAGCTGATGTCGGTGCCCGGCAACACGGAAAACCGCGCGACGGAGATTTCGGAGATCTCGCGGTCGTTGAAGGCGCTCGCCAAGGAACTCAGCCTGCCGATCATCGTCCTGTCGCAGCTCAACCGCAGCGTGGAGCAGCGAACCGACAAGCGTCCGGTCATGTCGGACCTGCGCGAATCGGGCGCCATCGAGCAGGACGCCGACCTCATCGTCTTCATCTATCGCGAAGAGGTCTACAATCCCGATACGCCGAAGAAGGGGCTCGCGGACATCGCGATCGCCAAGCAGCGTAACGGGCCCATCGGCGATTTCCTGCTCACATTCGTCGGGCGTTACACGAAGTTCGAGAACTTCGTGCCGGATTCCTACGCGGACCAGTCCTACCCTGAACCGTACCAGTAGTCGCCGTACCAGTAATCGGACAGGCACGCGCATGCAGAGTCAACCCGGTACCGGCGCGATCGACGTCGCCGCAGCGCGTGCGGACACGCCCGGCTGCGAGTCGCGGTTGCATTTCAACAACGCAGGCGCGGCCCTGATGCCGGACCCGGTGTTCCGCGCGGTCGTCGGACACCTCGAGCTCGAACGGCGCATGGGCGGCTACGAAGCGGAAGCGCAGGCGGCGGAACAGCTCGCGGCCCTGTACGCCGAGCTCGCGGGCCTCCTGAACTGCGCACCGGACGAAGTCGCCGTCGTCGAGAATGCCACCCGCGCCTGGGACATGGCGTTCTACAGCCTGCCGCTCGGGCCCGGCGACCGCGTGCTGACGCATGCCGCGGAGTACGTGTCCAACTACCTGGCGCTCCTGCAGCAGGCGAGGCGACGCGGCATCGTCATCGATCTCGTACCGTCCGATGCGAGCGGGCAGGTGGACGTCGCGGCGCTGGAGGCGATGATCCGGCCCGCCACCCGGCTGATCGCCCTCACGCATGTGCCGACGCAGGGCGGGCTCGTCAACCCGGCGGCGGCGGTCGGCGACGTTGCCCGCCGCCACGGCCTCTGGTACCTGCTGGATGCCTGCCAGTCGGCGGGCCAGATCGACCTCGACGTCAGGCGTATCGGCTGCCAGATGCTGTCCGGTACGGGCCGAAAGTTCCTGCGCGGCCCGCGCGGCACGGGGTTTCTCTACGTCGCACGCGAACTCGCAAATGAACTCGAGCCGCCGTTCGTCGACCTCCGCGCGGCGACCTGGACTGCGCCGGACCGCTACGAGCTTGCGCCCGGCGCACGGCGCTTCGAGACCTGGGAGAGCTTCGTCGCGGGACGAATCGGGCTCATGGAGGCCGTGCGCTACGCCCGCCGCCTCGGCCTGCCGGCCATCGAGGCGCGGGTCACGGCGCTCGCGGAGAGCTTGAGGGCGCGGCTCGCGGAAGTGCAAGGCGTGGCCGTCCTGGATCTCGGCGAACGGCGCTCCGGGATCGTGACGTTTCAGAAGGCGGGGGAGGCGCCGGAGGCGACTGCGGCACGTCTCTATGCAGCGCGGATCAACGTCAGCACGGCGACGAATTTGTCCGCCCGGATCGACTTCGGCGCGCGGCAAATCGAGGCGCTGGTGCGTGCCTCGGTGCATTACTACAACACGGACGAAGAGATCGAGCGTTTCGCCCTGGCCGTAGGGCAGCCGTGAACGCGGCGCTAGCGGCCCGACGTTAGCGCGCCTCTGCCGCCCGCGAAATTCGCGGCCTCCTCGCGGCCGCTCCGACAACCGCGCCTACGACTCGAAGAAGCCCATCTTGACGCCGGCGAGCTGCACGACGTCGTTGTCCGCGAGCTTGCGGGCCTGGGCGCCGATCGGCTTGCCGTTCACGAGCGGGTAGTCGCCTTCCTTCCCCGATTCCACGTGCACGATGTAATAGCCCTCGGCACGCCGCGTGATGGCCGCAACCTGTACGCCCGGCCGGCCGAGCGTCGTCAGCGCCTTAGTGAGTTCGAGTTCGCGGCCGGCGAAGGCCCCGCTCAGGACCTGCAGCTTTGCGAGCGGCAGCGACTTCGGCACGGAGGCCGGGTCGATGCCCGCCGCGGTGCGGGTGTGCGATACCGGTTCCGGCCTCGCCTCCCGTTTCGGCGCGGCCTTGGCGTTGCCCTTCAGGGCGGCGACGTCGTCGTCGTCCAGGCGCACGCCTGCATCCCGCTCCGTCCCGACGGCCGTGCCGCGGCGCGCCGCGGCTTCCGCGGCCTTCTCGGCTCGCCGGAGCTGGTCGGCGCTCTGCTGGTTCGCCGGGATAACCATCGTCTTCTCGAACTCGTCGAGTTCGTTGTCGCCCGCCTGCTCCTCGGCGAAGCGCAGCTGGTGATGGCCGATCGTAATCACGTCGCCATGCTGCAGCGCGTGCTTCTTGATCAGCTTCCCGTTCACGTAGGTGCCGTTGGTGCTGTTCAGATCCTCGAGGAAGGAATCGTTGAGGATGTTGATGATCAGCGAGTGGTGGCCACTGACCGCCGGGTTGTCGATGCGCACATCGTTGTCCGGCAAGCGCCCGATCGTGTAGCGCTCCTTGGTCATGTTGTACTCTGCCAGGACCTGGTTGTCCAAACTCAGAATTAATCGTGCCATGTTGTCTCGCCGCGATTGAGTTGCCGGTTACCGATGTCTGCGAAGGCGGGCCGCGAGCGGCCGTGACGACGACCGTGTCGCCGATGTGCCTGTAACGAGCCCGAACCCCGCATGCCTTGTCGAAGCCAACATACCCGGCGCAACGCCAACGGCGCTAGCGAAACCATCCGGCAATCTTGACGAACAGGTTTTGCTTCGCCGCGAACGGCTCGAGTACCTGGGCCAGCATTACCGACACGTTGTCGCGTCCGCCGTGAGTGTTGGCCAGCTCCACTAGCTGCTGACTAACGACGTCAAGACTAGCATTAAAAGTCTTGATAGTTAAGTGAATATCTTCATCTTCGACCATGTCGGGCAGGCCGTCGGAGCACAGCAGGTAGACGTCCTCGGGCAGGACTTCGTGCTCGTGCACCTCGACCTCGACGGTCGGTTCCACGCCGAGCGCCCGCGTCACGTAGTTCCGGTTCGTGGACCGCTGCGCTTCCTCGGCGGAGTAGAAGCCCCGGTCGACCAGTTCCTGGAGCAGGGAGTGGTCCAGGGTGATCTGGTCCAGGGCGCCGCCGCGGACGCGGTAGGCCCGGGAATCGCCGACGTGGGCCACGGACACCCGGTTGTCGAAGAACATGCAGGCCACGATCGTCGTGCCCATGCCCTCGCAGTGCGTCTGGCTCTGGGCCGTCTGGTAGATGATCTTGTTGGCGCGGTAGATGGCGTCGCGGAGGATGATCGACTGCCGCATGAGCCCGCTGTGCGGGTCGACGTCCGCCCGGTCCTCGCGCATGGCGGCCTCGGTGGCGAGATCCGTCACGATCTGGACGGCGATGCCGCTCGCCACTTCCCCGGCGTTGTACCCGCCCATGCCGTCGGCCAGCACCATGAGGCCGATGTCCGCGTTCGTCCCGATCGCATCCTCGTTGTGATCGCGCACTCGCCCGGTGTCGGTCAGCTGGGCAAATTCGATTTTTCCGCGCAGGCTCATCGTTTCGTGCTACCGCTCTATCGCTCGGATATTCAGCTGCGCGCACAGGCGCGCAGCGCAACCGCCAGTTCGGCGCCGCACGAGAAGCGGTCTTCGGGCTTCTTCGCAAGGGCCTTGGCCAATACGGCATCCACGTTCGCCGGAATGCCCGCCCGCCGGCCGGCTATGGGCGGCGCATCGTCGGTCGTGATCTTGGTCATCAGGACCGCGATATTGGTGGCTTTGAAGGGTACTTCGCCACACAAAAGCTCGTAAAGAGTCACGCCGAGGGAAAACAGGTCGGATTGGCCGGTCAAAGGTTCCGCGCCGAGCTGTTCCGGCGACATGTACATTGGCGTGCCCAGCACAATGCCGGTCTTCGTCCGGTTGTTGTCGGTGATCCGCGCCACGCCGAAGTCGGAGATCTTGAGCGTGCCCTCGCGGGGGTTGTACAGGAGATTCGCCGGCTTGATGTCACGGTGGATGACGCCCTGGCTGTGGGCGTAATCGAGCGCGTCCGCCGTCTGGGCCGCCAGTTCCAGCGCCCGCTTCGGCGCCAGGAGGCGCTTCGGGTCCGTAAACTCGCGCAATGCGATGCCCGGCACGTACTCCATGGCGATGTAGGCCAGGCCCTTGTCTTCGCCGGCATCGTAGACGGTGATGATGTTCGGGTGCGTGAGGCGGCCGGCGGATTCAGCCTCGCGGTAGAACCGCAGGCGCGCTTCCCTGAGCTCCTCGTCTTCGAATTCCTTTTCGATGGGCAGGGCTTTGAGCGCCACGGCGCGGTTGATGCGCGGGTCGCGCGCGAGATACACCGCACCCATCGCACCCTTGCCGATGCGCTTTTCGATCACGTATCGCCCGAGGCGTTCCGGCACGCCGTTCGTCTTCAGCGGATTCGGGGCGGTCTGCTGCAGCGCCGTGTGCGTCCGCTTCATCCATTCGAGTACCGCTTCCGCCCGTTCGGGCTTCGCCTGCTGTTCGAAGGCGAGCGAGAGCTTGTACATCACCGAAGCCAGGGTCTCCGACGGCTGGCAGCGGCGGAACTCCGCGAAAGCCGGTTCCAGGCGGCCGGCCGCCAGGAAGTCCGAGCCACGCTTGAAGGCCTGCGCGAATTCGCGCCGGTTGTCCCCGACCAGCCACAGGCTCAGCAGTGACACGCCGGTGAACACGAGGATCGCCCGGCCGAGGTCGATGCGCACGTGGAGCGTAAGGAGCGCGAGCGCCTCGACGAGCAATAGCGCGACGATGAATGCCAGCGTCGTCACGAGAATGTCCCGGCGGTTGCGTTCCGGCATGAGCAGTACCGCGGCTCCGGCGAGGAGCAGCGGCGCCAGCCACTCCAGCGCCCGGATCCAGGACGGGGAGACGATCGCACGATCCTGTTCGATATCGGCGAGCAGCGCCGCGGTGATTTCGGACGTCGTCGCGTACTGGCCCGACGGCAGGCGGGCCGTGGCCGCCTGGAGTTCCGGCTCGGCGTCTACGAACACCGTCTTGCCGGTCAGCGACCGGCTGTTGATGTATCCGAAGATGAGGTCGTCCACCTCGACGCGCCGCAGCTCGGAATAATTCGAGAGGAACAGCCTGTCCTCTGCGCCGACGCGGATCTGCCCGTCGCCCAGGGACGGCTGGTCGAAGGCGATCGCGACGGCCAGGGACGGCTGCATCTGCCCGTCGAGAAACTTCCAGAGCGTCGTGCTGCGCAGCACGCCGTCGGCGTCGGGCGTGTAATCGACGAAGCCGCTGCGGCGGCCAGCTGTGGCGAGCGGACTCGTCGACGGCAGGTAGACCGGTACGGGGCCCGTCAGGCGTTCGGCCCAGGCCGGCAGCGCCGCGTCCGTCCCGATCGCGGGCGGATTCGCGAGGACGATGCGCCGTGCTTCCGCCATGCGCAGCTTGCCGATAATCTCGCCGTACAGGCCGACGACGTCTTCTTCGGGCAGACGCCGCGGGTCGATACTGATGATCACGGCATCGTCGAGCGCATTGCCCGGCAGCCGCGCCGCGAACTGGTCGAAGATGAAGCGATCGATGCCGGCGAAAGCGCTCGCCAGCGGGCCGTAGATGACCAACAGCAGGACACTCGCGAAGGCGAGCGCAACGAGCCGGTTGCGGGTCTGTTTACGGGCGTGGTCCAAGCGTCAGGTCCCTGTTTTACGGGCGAAAGTATAGAAAAAGGGGGCCTGCGGTTATGAGAATGGGTTGGCATTTTTATGTCACAACGCCGCGTCGTCGCGCGGTCCCGGCACTAAGGCGTCGGTGCGAAGGGTCGACCCACCCGGGCCGCGATCGCGCGTGCTACGGTGCATAACGTTGTTCTTTCATACACTTACGGATAAAACTTGATGGCACGTACGAAGCAGGGTTACCTCTGCAGCGAGTGCGGGGGGTTCAGCGCCAAGTGGGCCGGGCAATGCCCGGAATGCGAGCGCTGGAATACGCTCGTCGAGTCGGCGGCACCGGCGGCAGGCACCGGCGCCGCCAAACCCGCGACGCCCATCGCCGCGCTGCTCGAGGACGACGTGGCGCGCCGACCCACCGGCTTCGGCGAGTTCGACCGGGTGCTCGGCGGCGGACTCGTACCCGGCGCCGTCATCCTGCTCGGCGGCGATCCCGGCGTCGGCAAGTCGACCCTGCTGCAGCAGGTGTCCGCGACGCTCGCGGCAAGCGTGCCCGTGTGTTACGCGAGCGGTGAGGAATCCCTGCGCCAGATTGCAGGGCGAGCGCAGCGCCTCGGCCTCGGCCGTTCATCCCTGCACCTCCTGGCGGAAACCGGCCTCGACAACGTGATGTCGCAGGCGGCGCTGACCGGCGCCCGCGTGCTCGTCGTGGACTCGATCCAGACGCTCGTGAGCGCCGCGTTGCCGTCGGCGCCCGGCTCGGTCGCGCAGTTGCGCGAATGCGTCGGACGGCTCGTGCAATACGCGAAGCAGAACGACGTCGCCGTGCTCCTGATCGGGCACGTCACCAAGGAGGGCAATATCGCCGGCCCGCGCGTAGTCGAACACATGGTCGACACGGTGCTGTATTTCGAGTCGGACCCCGCGAGCCGCTATACGCTCATCCGTTCCGTGAAGAACCGTTTCGGCGCCAGCGGCGAAATGGGCGTCTTCGCCATGACCGGCGCTGGCTTTCGCGAGGTCGCGAACCCGTCGGCAATTTTCCTTTCGCGCGAATCGGCGAGCGAGCCGGGCAGCGCCGTCTCGGTGGCCTGGGAGGGCAGCCGCGCGCTGCTCGTGGAAATACAGGCGCTCGTCGCCGACGGCGGCGGCAGCCATCCGCGACGCCTGGCGCAGGGGGTCGACTCGAACCGCCTGGCGCTGCTGCTTGCCGTGCTGCAACGGCACGGCGCCGTCGAACTCGGCGGGGACGACGTGTTCCTGAACGTCGTCGGCGGGCTGCGCATCGCCGAACCGGC
>DASUOE010000080.1:0-21973 GCA_036276805.1 Woeseiaceae bacterium
TGGACATTCCGGTGGACGCCGTGACGCCAGCGCTCGTCGACATCGGTGCGAATCTCGCGCACGACAGCTTCGACGAGGACCGCGATGCCGTGCTCGAGCGCGCGGCTGTGGCTGGCGTGAGCCGGATCGTGGTCACCGGCAGCAGCCATGCGAGCAACGCCGCGGCGCTGGCACTCGCCCGGCGCCACCCGGGCAGGCTGTACTCGACGGCGGGTCTGCACCCGCATCACGCTTCCGACTTCGACGATCGCCTCGCCGCCCAGATCAGCGAAATCGCAGCGGAACCTGGCTGCGTGGCGATCGGCGAATGCGGGCTCGACTATTTCCGGAACTTCTCCCCGCGCGCGGCACAGCTTGCCGCATTCCGGGCACAGCTTGCGATCGCGGCCGAAACGAACCTGCCGGTGTTCCTGCACCAGCGCGACGCGCACGAGGACTTCGTGCGCGTCGTCGGGCCATTGATGGACCGCCTGCACGGCGGCGTCGCCCATTGCTTCACCGGCGACGCGGACGCGCTCGGCGCGTACCTCGACATGGGGCTGTATATCGGCATCACGGGATGGATCTGCGACGAGCGCCGCGGCCGCGAACTGTACGAGATCGTCGGCCGGATTCCCGACGAACGCCTGATGATCGAGACCGATGCGCCTTACCTGTTGCCGCGCACGCTCGCGCCGAAGCCGAAGTCGCGCCGCAACGAACCGGCGTATCTCACGGAGGTGCTCGCCGTCGTGGCCAGGGCGCGCGGGCAGAACCCGGCTGACGTCGCGGCGGTGACGACCGCGAACGCAGAGCGCTTTTTCGCGCTGCGATCAGCGCAATAAGGCGCGCTTTTTCAGGGCTTCCCAGTGCGGCAAGAAGGCTTCGACCTTCACATGAGCCGACAGCTCGTTGTGTTCCCCGAACTGCACGGCCAGCTCGTCGAGGGTCGACACGAGCTGTGGCACGCCCTTCGGGAAGGCCGCGCCATCGAGAAACAGGATGCGTCCCGCCACCGGCACCTGGCGGACGATGTCGCGCACGGCGGCGATCCGGTCATACAGGCCAGGCTGGGGGTTCGGAAAAGTGAAGCGGCGGTCCGCGGCGATCACGGTCCAGTCCTGCATCTTGTCGCTACCGAACACGGTGCCCTGCACGTTCTTGACCTCGAGCACGAGCAGGCCCTGCGCGGTCAGCAATAGCTGGTCGATGAGGATCTCGCCGTCATCGCCGTTCGGCAGGACCAGGTTCCGGATCCGGTCGAAGCCGATCTGCTCGAGCACCTGGTCGAGCCGGGTGCCGCGTCGCGCATACCATCGCCACCCGCCCCACAGCAGCAGCAGCACGGCGGCCGCGCCGGCCCACGGCAGGTACTCCGACTTCAGCATCTCGTCAATCACGCCTGGCGTCATTCGTGTCGCTCTTGTCGATGTCGCCTGCCGGCCGGCCCCGGCCCGGCGGGGTGCCGGCTACGGTGCGGCGCGGGAACCCCGGCCGCCGAACGCGTCGTCGAGTGCGGCCGCGAAAGCGTCCGGCGTGGCGTCGATACGGACGCTCCGGCTGGGCCGCGAGAGTATAGCAGCCAGCTCCGGCGGGACCGGCACGGTCGTGCCGATCAGGGGTTCCACGATCGTCTCGAACTTTGCCGGATGAGCGGTCGCAACGATGATCCAGTGCGCGCCGTCCTTGGCCGCCGGCGGCAGCTCCCGCCATGCCCGTGACGCGGTCGCCGTGTGCGGGCAGATCGCGAAGCCGAACTCTTCCCAGGCGGCGCGGATTTCGTGCCGGATCGAGGCATCGTCCACCGCGACGACGTCGAGTTTTCCGGCAAGCTCGTCGGCATCGCCGAGGAGGACGCGCAACCGTTCCATGTTGCTGGGATTGCCGACGTCCATCGCCGATGCGAGCGTCGCGACGCTGGCGCGCGGCTCCCAGCGGCGCGTCGCCAGGTAGTCGGGGATCGTGCGGTTCGCATTCGTCGCGAGCACGACCGGACCGATCGGCAGGCCCATTTCCTTCGCCAGCAGGCATGCGAGCGCGTTGCCGAGATTGCCGGTCGGGATGATGAATCCCGGGCGTTCGCCGCGTGCCCGGAAGTGACGCAGCGAGGCATCGGCGTAATAAGTCGCCTGCGGCAGCAGGCGCCCGATGTTGATGCTGTTTGCGGAACTGAAGCGGTAACGCCGTGCGAGTCCCGCGTCGCCGAGCGCCGCCTTCACGATTGCCTGGCAATCGTCGAACGTGCCGGCGACGCAAAGCGATAACACGTTGTCGCCCCAGCAGGTTAGCTGGCGTGCCTGGCGCTCGGAGACGCGCCCGTCGGGGAAGAGCACCACGACGCGCATGCCCGGGCGGCCGTCGAATGCCGCCGCAACCGCACCGCCCGTGTCGCCCGACGTCGCGACGAGGACGGTGAGCGGATCGGCCGCATCGCCCTCGAGGCGTGCCAGGCAGGCGGCGAGAAAGCCCGCGCCGACGTCCTTGAAGGCGGCCGTCGGCCCGTGGAACAGCTCGAGCAACGAGCGGCGCCCGCCCGGCAGGGGCGTTTCCGGCACGGGGAAGCGGAACGTCTCGTCGACGATGTCGGCCAGGGCGGGCTCGAGCGTGGACCCGCCGAAGAAGGGCGCCAGAAGTATGCGGGCGACGTCGCCGAGCGACGCAGCGGCGGCGAAATCCCCGGGAACGAAGGCCGGCAACCCGAGGGGCAGATACAGGCCGCCATCCGCCGCGATGCCCTCGACCAGCGCCCGGTCGAGGGAGACCGGTGCCTGCCCCCGGGTGCTCGCCCGGGTGCTCGCGTAGCCCATCTCAGCTCTTCGCATCGACGCTCTCGATGCGCGCGCCAGGGGCCGTCATCGTGCTGATCCAGGTCTGGCAGTCGATGCCGGCGGCGCGGCAGGCGGCGGCCATCGCCGCCGCAACAGGCGCCGCGCGATCCCGTTCGGCGAGGGCGAATATGCTGGGGCCGCTGCCGGAGAGACTGGCGCCCAGCGCGCCCTGCAGCAGTGCCGCGTCGCGCACCGCCTCGAAACAGGGTACGGCGCCGACGCGCTGCGGCTCGATCAGGACGTCACGCAGCGCGCGGCCGAGAAGGTCGATGTCGTCCGCCGCGCAGGCGGCAACGAACGCGGCGAGGTACCCCTGCTGCTCGACCCATTCGTGCAGGCGATAGTCCTGCCGCAGGCCGCGGCGCGCCTCGGCGGTGTCGACCCTGAGCTCGGGGTGCAGGACGACGGCGCGGATCCCCGCCGGCGACGGCAGGCGCACGACGTCCGGCAGGAAGACGGGCGGGCAAAGGATGAGCCCGCCGAGGAGGCTCGGCGCGACGTTGTCGGCGTGCAGACCGCCGCCGCTCGCGAAGCGCTCCCCCTCCAGCGCGTAGCCGAGCAGCGCCTCGTGCCGCAGCGGCCGGTCGAAGAGCGCGTTGACCGCCACGACGGCGGCCACGGCGGACGCTGCCGAACTGCCCATGCCGGACTGCAGCGGGACGCCCTTGACGACGGTGAGCGCCGCTCCGCCCGCCCCGCCGTGCCTGTCCCACAGCCGCTGCGCCGCGATGGACGCGGTATTGCGCGCCGGGTCGGCGGAAAGGTCCGGAAGGGGCGAGCCGTCCGCGGCGCGGACGGCGTCGATCGTAATGCCGGGCGTCGCCGTCCGCCGCGCCTCGACGCGGTCGCCCACGCCCTCGATAGCGAGCCCGAGCAGGTCGAACCCCACCGCGACATTGCCGATGGAAGCCGGCGCGAACGACACCGCCCGCTCAGCCATGCCCATGCCCGGAACTCAGGTAGCTTGCGAGCCTCAGGAGATCGCTGAACACGCCGCCGGCCGTCACTTCGGGTCCGGCACCCGGTCCCTGGATCACCAGCGGGTTGTCGGCGTAGCGCACGGACTCGAACTGGATGATGTTGTCGGTGAGATTGATGTTGCTGAACGGGTGAGCTGCGTCGACCGCCTCGAGACCGACCGCCGCCTGGCCGTCGCTACCGAGTCGCGCCACGTACCGCAGCCGCCGGCCCCGCGCCTGCGCGTCCTCGTAGAGCGCGCGCATGTCCTGGTCGTAATCCCGCAGACACTCGAGAAACTCCTCCACACTCGCTTCGCGCAGGGCCTCCGGTATCAGGTTCTGCACCGGGAACGCGCCGATCTCGAGCGACTGGCCGAGTTCGCGCGCGAGGATGGTGAGCTTGCGCGCCACGTCCATCCCGGACAGGTCGTCGCGGGGATCCGGCTCGGTGTAGCCGCTTTCCTTCGCGCGCCGCACGATCTCGGAGAACGGCGTCGTCCCGTCGTAGACGTTGAAAAGCCAGGCGAGCGTGCCCGAGAAGATGCCCTGGATCGAGCGGATCTCGTCACCCGTATCGATGAGGTCGCGCAGCGTACTGATGATCGGCAGCGCCGCGCCGACGGTCGTTTCGTAGAAGTAGTGAGAACTGCCCTTCTCCGCCTTCCGCTCGAGCTCGGAATACGCGGCCATCGGTCCGCTGAACGCCTTCTTGTTCGGCGTGATGATGTTGATGCCCCGCTCGAGCCAGCCCGCGTAGCGGCCCGCGATCTCCGCGCTCGCCGTGCAGTCGATGATCACCGCGTGCGGCAGGTGATCGGCATGCACGTGCTTTTCGAAAGCATTGAGATCGGTCGGCACCGCCCGCGTCCCGAACTCGCGCTCCCAGCCATCGAGCGCGATGCGGCGATCGCCCAGCAGCATGGAACCCGAGCGCGCGATCGCGCGCACCCGCAGGTCCAGGTTGAAGTCGCGCCCTAGCCGTGCGGACTGCCGCGCAATCTGCGCGAGCAGCGTGCGCCCCACAGTGCCGGGGCCGATAAGCCCGATGGACAGCGTCTTCGCCGACAGGTAGAAGCCGGAATGCGCGGCTCGCAGAGCGCGCGTCGCCTCGCTGGAATCGACAACGGCCGAAATATTGCGCTCGGACGAGCCCTGGGCGATCGCGCGGATGTTGATGCCCGCGCGACCGAGTGTGCCGAAGAAGCGCGCCGCGACGCCCGGCGTGCCGGCCATGCCATCGCCCACGACGGCGACAATGCTATGCGCATCGGTGACGTCGACCTTCTGGATCTGACCGCTTTCCAGCTCCTCGGCAAAAGCACCCGCTACGACGTCGCGCGCGCGCCCGGCGAGGAATGCCGGCACCGCAACGCAGATGGAATGCTCCGAACTCGCCTGCGAGATCAGCGTGACGGAGACGCCGGCATCGTGCAGCGCGCGGAAGAGTCGTTCCGCCGTGCCCGGCACGCCGATCATGCCCGCACCCTCGACGTTGACGAGGGCCATGCCGCCGATCGCGGTGATGCCCTTGATCGCGTCCTTCGAATCCGGGCTGGCGTCGATGCGGCTGCCGGGATGGGCCGGGTTGCGGCTGTTGCGGATGACGACCGGAATGGCGTTCGCAATCACCGGCCCGAGCGTCTGCGGATGTATGACTTTCGCGCCGAAGTACGCGAGCTCCATCGCTTCGTTGTACGTCATGTGCTCGATGACCCGTGCCTCCGGCACGCGGTTCGGGTCTGCGCTCATGATGCCGTCGACGTCGGTCCAGATGCTGAGCTCGTCGGCCTCCGCGAGCGCCGCGAAAATGGCGGCGGAATAATCGCTGCCGTTGCGACCGAGTGTCGTCTGGAGACCGTCCTCGTCGGTCGCGATGAAGCCGGTAATGACGGCGACGCCGGTGAACTCCGCATCGAGGGCGCGGCCGAAGCGCTCGCGCGACGTGTCCCACAGCACCGTCGGGCCGAGTTCGGTCTGTCGCACGACGAGCACGTCGCGCGCGTCGATCCAGCGACCGCCGCGGTGCGGGTCGAGCTCGGCGAGCCACGCGGCGAGGAGCCGCGCGGACCAGATCTCGCCGTAGCCGGCGACGACGTCACGGCTGCGCTGCGGCGCGGAACGGACGAGCGCGATCGCCTTCAGCACGTTCCGGATGTCGTTGGCATCCGCTGCCCACGCGTCCAGGACCCGAACGCGGCTCTCGCCGGCGAGCAGGTCGCGCACCGCCGTCGCGTAGCGCTCGCCGATGGCGTCCAGGCGGCCGAGGTAGCTGTCGTCGTCGAGTTCGGCCAGGGACGCCAGGCCGAGCAATGCATCCGTCATCCCGCCCATTGCGGACACGACGACGCCGAGTCGCTCGTCGCTGCGCTCGAGGATGAGGCCCGCGACCCGGCGGAAGCACGCCGCGTCGGCAAGGCTGCTGCCGCCGAATTTATGGACCTTCCAGCCGGTACCGCTCACGAACGCACGCTCACGCCGTCGAAAAAACGCGCAATGATAACGACAGCATCGGCCCGAGTCGCCTGTTTTATCTGAAATTGGTTTTGCCTTAACTGGTTTTTCCCAGGCGTACTTTCGGCCGTCGGGGCGGCACTCCCGGAGGACCCCGACGTACGCCCGAGGGTCACGCCGACGGCGCTTCCGTCTGCGAACTCTCGCCCGGAGCCGCCGCGCCCGGGCTTGCCCGGAATACTGTTTATCCATACAGTATCGGCATGCCTGCCCTATGCCGCCGCCTCAACTTCCGGAACATCGAGCTCCACCCGGACAGCCCGGGACAGACCGTCGGCGTGTACATGGCGGACGGCCGCACCCGGCAGGTGCGCTGGCTCGGATTCCTGCCGCTCGACGACGCGAAGCAGCTGCCGCGCGCGAAGGCCGTGAAGCTCGACGTCGACCGCTACTCGGACACCGGCGTCGACTGGGTGAGCCTCCGGCCGGGCGAATACGTGCAGGGCTGCCTGACGGCCGAGGGCGTGTACGCGGTCACGACGCCGCGGGTACGCGTCGTCGTTGCGGTGCATTCGTGACAAACGTTGCGGCCGTCCCCGAAGGTCGACAACCGCCGCCGGTTACGCGCCTCAGGGCGCGAAATCGAGCGCGCCCGTTTTCTGCCCCGTCAGGAGGTCGACGACGATCAGGCTGAAATCGCCCTCGTCGCGGACCAGCAGCCCGACCGACGGCGTGGCGGCGCCCGAACCCGGCCCGAGGTAGACCAGGTCCTGCACCGGCTGGTCCGGTGTCAGGAAAACGTTGTGCAGCAGTGCGTCTGCGCCCAGATCCCGGGTCTCCATCTTGACCTTGCCGTCGGCGCCGCGGCGGCCGGCGAGCGAGAACTGCGGCGCCAGGTTCGCGTCGATGTCCGCCGAGTGCACGAAGGCCGTCGCCACGTACTGCGCATTGAACGCCAGCGCCTGTAATCTTGCGGCCGCGCCGGCGTCCACGATAGCGATGTCCTGCCATCCGAGTTCGGCATTACGGCGCAGCACGGCGATGCGTTCAGCACCGCCCGGGTCGGTGTAGACGAGTGCCTCTTGCGGCTCCATGGCGCGGCCGAGCCAGGCGTTGACCGCTGGCGAGCCCCGCGTATCCCGAATCTCCAGTTTGCCGGCCTGACCGGGCCCAGGGCTCGCCTGCAGCACTGCATAGCGGCGACTTTCGCCAGAGCCGAGCGCCAGCAGGTCGATCGGCTCGAATGCCGGGTTGAACGCCACTGTTCGCAGCGAGGCCCCGCTCCGCGCGTCGAACTCCTCGACGCGCAGGTAGGTCCGTGCCCGGTGCAGCATCAGCACCGCGATTGTCGGCGCCGCGGCCGCTGCGGTGACAGCCGCCACAGGTTCGAAATCCGTATCGAGCGGGATCGTCGATACCGGCCTGCCCGTGGCACTGTCCACGATCTCGACCACGGCGGGCTCGTGACTCAGCACGCCGAGGTCTGCGGCACCGTTACCGTCGAGATCGCGCACGACGAAGAAGTCGATCGGCCGCAGGTCGTCGCTGAACGCCACGCGAAGATGGTCACCGCTGCCGTCAACCTGCCGGACGGTCGCGGACACCGGCCCCGCACCGTAGTGATGGTCGAGCACGGCAATCTGGCGGGCGTCAGCGAGCAGCACCGCCGCCGGCGCAAGCAGTGCATCGCCGGACAACCGGGCGGTGAAGCCGCTGTTCGCGGTCGCATCGTGCCCGGATACGTAAACGGCGTCGCCCAGAACGGAAACCGATAATGGCAGCGGATCGGCGAGCGACGGGAAGTCCCAGCTGGCCGTTTCCGTACCGGCCAAGGTCCACCGGCGCACGGCCAGTCCGGGACTATAGGACTTGTGGCGGTATGCCAGGTTGGTCGCGAGGAGCACGCCGTTCGAGTCGGCTTCGATGGCACAGGTCTGCCGGCTCATCGGCCCGACCGTCGGTCCTGCCCAGCGCGACGACCTGGGATACTCGACGTGCCACGCCACGTTGCCCTCGAGATCCGTCTTGTAGACGTCCACTTGTGCCGGGCCCTGTGACCGGCCGGAGAATCGGTCCGTCGAGCAGAAATACAGGGCGCCGTCGTGGTATGCGAGCCCTTGCTCCCGCACGTTGATGGGCTGACCCGGACCCGTTCGCGTGCCGAGGAACTCTCCGTCGACGGAGTACGTGCCGTATTCCGTGAAAACCCTGCCGTCGCCGACCGCGAGCGCGCTGCCGTACCCGCCCAGCCACACCAGTTCACCGCCGAAGCTGAGCTTGCGCAGGAAGCCGCGGCAGCCCTTGCTCAGCCAGTGCCCGGTGATGGTGTATATGCCGCTGTCGTCCACGGCAATACTGCAGCCGCTGGAGGTCTTGATCCGGTAGCCCGGCGGGCCGTCGAACCAGTCGACGTAGCGCCACACTTCCACGCCGTCATGCGTGTATTTCTGTACGAACGCCGATTCTCTGACGTCTTTCCAGTTGCCCGGGCCGAAACGGGGATCATCGATTATGGCCGTGCCGACGACGTAAACACCGCTTTCAGCGACAGCCACGCCGTGGTTGAAGGTCGCCGTATCGCCGACTTCGGTCCGCAGCCGCCACACGAGGCTGCCATCAGCGGCATGTTTCGTGAGCAGCCCTTTGCAGCCCGCATATTCGACACCCTCGCGGCAATCCGTCTCGCCGACGGAGTAGATACCCTCAGGCGCCGCCTCGACCTCGTAGATGCGCGGCAGGCTTTTGAAGCTCGTGTAGGAGTCGCCCGCACGGCCCACCACTCGACGGTCTGGGCCGGAGCTTCGTTCGCAACAAAGAGCAGGGCAAGCACCACGGCAGCAGGAAACCGGAACATGGCCGCATCCTCCGGGAATGGCGGGCGAACTCCCACCGTCGATTTCTAGCAGCCGGAGGCCCGCGCATCCATAAGTACAAACCGAGAAGCGGCTGAAGCCGGCGCCCCGCAGCTTCGCGGGCCCGACCCGGCGGCGCGGTCCTGAAGGACGGCATCCCGGCGCAGGTGCTGAATGGTGGGGCGTGTAGGGATCGAACCTACGACCAGTCGGTTAAAAGCCGAATGCTCTACCTCTGAGCTAACGCCCCGTCGTGCGGATCTCGCAAAAAACCGGCGGCATGATACCGCATTGATTTCGGATGACAAACGGCGAATGACCGCCGGCGATCGCCACTTGCGAGGGCGGTCAGACGCCCTCGGTTTCCATCCGTTCGAGCCGCTGGCCCGCGAGGCGCGCGGCGGTCGTGTCCGGATACTCCGACTGCACGCGCACGAGCGCCTGCTTGGCGGCATCCCAGCGCTCGAGTTCGTAGTTGCAGTAACCGATCTTTAGGAGCGCATCCACGACCTTGCGGGACTCCGGGTACGCCTGCACGACCGTCTGGAACGATTCCAGGGCCCGCTCGTACTGCTGGCGCACGTAGTACGTCTCGGCGAGCCAGTACTGGGCATTCGACGCGTTGGAGCTTTCGGGGAACGTGTCGAGGAATTCCCGGAAGGCCGTCTCCGCCTCGTCGTAGCGCTGTTCCTTCACGAGTTCGAAAGCAGCCCGGTAGTTGACGTCCTCGGACCCGCCGGGCACGGGCAACTGCCCGGACGCAGCGGCGCCCGCTTCACCGCCCGCAGCGGCTCCCGCGGTGAGGCCGGCTTCCAGCGCCTGCAGGCGCGCGTCGAGGTCGTTGTACAGCTCCCGCTGCCGTTCCGCCGTCGACGTTGCGTTGTAATCGAGCGTTTGCGCCAGTCCGAGAATCTCGTCGGTGCGGCGCTGCAGCGACGATACGTCCTGCGTGAGCTCGACGAGGCTCTGGTTCTGGATCACCCGCTCGATCGAGGTCAGCCGCCGGTCGAGCTCGTCAAGCTTGATCAGCACGGGATCTTCCTCGGGCGCAGTGGCGCAGCCCGCTGCCAGCAGGGACAGCAGGCCGAGCGTCAGGATGGCGGGCGTCCGCTTCATCGCTACTCCCGTGTCAGTTCGTGTAACGGATTTCCACGCGGCGGTTCTCTGCGTAGGCTTCCTCGCTGCTGCCCTCCATGGCCGGGCGCTCCTCTCCGAAGCTGACGGTCGAGATCTGGCCCGCCGCGGCGCCCTGGATCAGCAGGAGGCGGCGCACGGCCTGCGCGCGCCGCTCGCCGAGACCGATGTTGTATTCGCGCGAGCCGCGCTCGTCCGCATGCCCCTCGAGCCGCACCTGCGTCGTCGGGTTCTCCGCGAGCTGCAACGCATGCCGCGTGACGATCTCCGTATCTTCCGGCCGCACCTCGGAGGAATCGAACTCGAAATAAATCACATTGCCGAGTTCCCCGGCGCTCGGGTCGTCCGCGCCGTTCCAGCCGACGTCCTCGCCCGTATCGCCGGCGGTCTCCCAGCCGCTGTCGGCGTCGCTGCCGCTGCCGACCGTCGTATCGGTCGGCGCCGGATCCGGTACGGTGTCGCTGCCGCCGCAGCCGGCCAGCGTGGCGGCTACGATCAGGAGAATGGCTCTGGTCTCAAACATGGTGCGTTGTCCTTCAGCGCTAGGGCGCAATTGTTGCAAAAACCGCTGGTTACGAACGAATTCTGAACGTGATTCTAGTACATCGGGAAGGGCGACCATACCGGCTCGCGCACGTCTCCCTGCCCCGATGCCATGCGCTGCCGGATGAGGCCGTTGGCCGTCACCGTCTCGAGCACGCCGTTCCCCGACTGGCGCGTCGCGTAGATCAGGATGTCGCTGTTCGGGGCGAAACTCGGCGATTCGTCCTGGCCGCCCGTGGACAGTATCAACAGGTCCTTGCGTTCGAGGTCTACGATCCCGATCCGGAAGTTCCCGCCGTCGTTGTGCACGAGCGCGAGCTTTTCTCCGTCCGGCGACAGCCGGGGCCGCGCATTATAACTCCCCTCAAAGGTCACGCGCTCGGGAGTTCCGCCGGCAACGGGCACCCTGTAGATCTGTGGCCCGCCGGCGCGGTCGGAGGTGAAGTAGATGTGCCGCCCGTCCGGCGACCAGCTGCCCTCGGTGTCGATCGCGCGGTGGGTGGTGAGCCGCTTCTTCTCCCGCGTCGTCACGTCAATCGTGTAGAGGTCGAGATTGCCGTCGATGCCGCCGAGCGTGACGACGAGCAGCCGCCCGTCCGGCGAGAACGAGGGCGCGCCGTTGATGCCGGGATCGGCGGAAATCTGGATGCGATTGCCGGTGCGCAGTTGCTGCAGGTAAATGGAGGACCGATCCCCCTCGAAGGACACGTACGCGATCCGGCGGCTGTCCGGCGACCAGGCCGGCGACATGATCGGGTCGTTGCTCTCCATGATCGTGTGTTCGTTCTCGCCGTCGTAATCGGCGACCACGAGGCGATACCGCGTCGCCGGGCCCTGCCGTTCGGCGGAGACGAAGGCCACCTGCGTCGCGAACACGCCCGCGATGCCGGTCAGCTTCTCGTAGATCATGTCCGCGGCGCGGTGCGCGGTACGGCGCAGCGTGCCGCGGCTGGCGGGCATCCGGTAGCCGACAAGCTGCGTGCGCTGGTACGGGTCGAACAACTGGAACTGCACGTTATAGGCGTTCTCGCCCGTCTGCTCGACGCTGCCGACCACGACGGCCTCGATGTTGAGCCGGGTCCAGTCCTCGAAGTCGACTTCGGCGCCGGACGTCGGTTTCTGCAGCATCTCCGTTTCCGGCACCGGGTCGAAGCGGCCGCTCCGGTACAGGTCGGCGGCGATGATCTCCGCCACGTCGAGCGGCGCTTCGGCGCCGTTACCGGCAAAGCCGAACGGCACGACGGCAACCGGGGCGCGCCGGACGCCGTCGCCGGTGATCTCGATGCGAATCTGGGCTTGTGCGGGCGCCAGCGCGAGCAGCCATGCCACGGTCAGCAGCAGGGCGCCGGCAATTTTCGGGAGTTCAGTGAGTCTGCGGTAGGCCAAAAGTCGCCCTCATTGGTCGCCTGGAACGAAATCGAAGATCAAGTCTGCATCAAACAGGAGCGGATTGGGAGGCCGCGGCAGCGGCGAGGCCTTGCGTACCGCGGTCTCGATCGAGCGCACGACGATCGCATCGCCGTTGCAGCGCACCACCTGTACCGTCAGCACGTCGCCGTTCTGGTTCTGGCGCACGTGCACTTCACAATCGAGGTCGCGCGGGGCGTTGGCCGGCTTGATCCAGGCCCGCTGCACTTTCTGCTTGATCGCGAACTGGTACGCCTGCATGTCTTCGGAGTTCCGCGCCGCGAGCCGCGCCTCCTCCGCGTCGATCTGCGCCTGCAACTCGGCCGCTTCCGCCTCGCGGCGCCGGCGTTCGTTCTCCTGGCGCTGGCGCTCCTCTTCCTCCTGGCGGCGGCGTTCAGCCTCCTGCCGCTGCCGTTCGAGTTCGGCCTCGCGCTGGCGCGCCTCCTCGGCCTCGCGCTTTTCGTTCTCTATGCGCTGCAGGCGCGCCTCCTCCTCGGCCTTCTGGCGCTGCTGTTCGCGGCGCAGTTCCTCGAGCCTGGCCTGCTCCTCGGCCTTGGCCCGCGCCGCCTCCGACGGGTCGGGCTCTGGCTCGGGCGGGTCGGGCTCCTCCTCTGGCTCCTCCTCGGGCTCGGGCTCGGGATCCGGCTCCGGCAGCCGCGGCAGCGCCTCGAGCGACTCGGCGGAGACGAGTGTCGCCGTGACCGCGAGCGGCAACGGCTGCGTGTGGCGGCGCTGCCAGTCGAACGCGAACACGAACGACCCCATCACCAGCACGTGCAGGACGACGGCCAGTAACAGCGCGAGGACGTTGTAGCGGTCGGCCGGCACGTCACTCCGGGACCGGGTAGGTGTCGAGCGGGTCCGTCACGAAGCCGACACGCTCCGCACCGCCGCGCTGCAACAGCACCATCGCACCGACGACATTGCCGTAGGGGACGGCCCGATCCGCCTTGACCAGCACCGGCGTTTCCGGGTTGTTACGGATGATGATGCCGACGCGCTTCACGATCTCGTCCGCCGCGAGCGGCGCTTCCTCGTCGTCGCCGGCGTCGAGGTAGAGATTGCCCGCCGCGTCGACACTCAGGACCAGCGGGGTGGTGTTCTCCACGGATTCGATCGGCTCGGCGCCCGCCTTCGGCAATTCCACCTTGACGCCCTGCGTGAGCAGCGGCGCGGTTACCATGAAGATGATGAGCAGGACGAGCATCACGTCGATGTACGGCACGACGTTGATCTCGCCCATGAGCTTGCGCTCGTGAACGGGAGTCGGCATGTCAGCGCTCCTTGCGGTTGCGCGCGTGGCGCTCGAGGATGCTCGTGAATTCCTCGCGGAACGTGTCGTAGCGGTACTCGAGGCGGACGACCTTGTCGGCGTAGCGGTTGTACGCGACGACCGCCGGGATCGCCGCGAACAGCCCCATGGCGGTGGCGATGAGCGCTTCGGCGATCGGCGGCGCGACGATAGCGAGCGTCGCCGTCTGCGTCATGCTGCCGAGGCCCATGAATGCGATCATGATGCCCCACACGGTGCCGAACAGGCCGACGTACGGACTCGTCGACCCGATCGTGGCCAGCGTCGCGAGGCTCTGGCCCAGCCGGTCGACCTCGCGCATCTGCGCGACGTGCATCGCGCGGCGGCACTCCTCCACGATCTTGCTCGGGCTGCTGTCGCCCTGCTGCACCTGCCGGTTGAACTCCCGGAAGCCGGCCTCGAAGATGCTCGCCATGCCGTGCGCCCCGCCCTTCTCGCGGATCGCGCTCTGGTACAGCGTGTTGAGGTCCCCACCGGACCAGAACGCGGCCTCGAAATCGTCTGACGCCGACTTCGTCTTCCGGATGACGCGCCGCTTCGTGAGAATGATGCTCCACGACACGATCGACGCAGCGAGCAGCAGGAGCAGCACGATGATGACCGGCCAACTCGCGCCCATGACGAGGTTGACGACTGACATATTCATTTCGGCTTGCATTTCAGTTTCCTTCAAACAAAGTTGCCGGAACCCGCTGTGGTTTCAGCGTGTCCGCGTCCAGCAGCGCGACCTTCACGCTGCTCCGCAGCAGGCGCCGGGCGCCGCGGAATATCTCCTGCTCGATGTCGAACGTCGCCCGGGCGAGGCCCGCAAGCCCTGCCGTTACGACGATCTCGTCGTTGAACCGCGCCGGCGCGATGAAGTCCGCTTCGGTACTGACCACGACGAAGATTTTCCGTTCCTCGTACATCATCCGCACCTGGTCGACGCCGAGCGAGCGCAGCCATTCGGTGCGCGCGCGCTCCAGGAAGCGGAAGTAGTTCGCGTAGTACACGACGCCCTGGGCATCTGTGTCTTCGTAATACACCCGCAGGGGCCAGCGAAATACGGAGTCGTCCATCGCCGGGGCCGCTTCAACCGCGGTCGAACAGGGGCAATTCCTGCTCGCCGGCGCGTTTCGGGGGCGCGAGGCCGAAGTGGAGGTAGGCGTTCGGCGTCACGACCCGGCCGCGCGCCGTACGCATCATGAAACCCTGCTGGATGAGATACGGTTCGAGCACGTCTTCGATCGTGCCGCGCTCCTCGCCTACCGCGGCCGCGAGGCTCTCGATTCCGACCGGACCGCCGTCGAACTTTTCGATGATCGTCCTGAGGAGCCGCCGGTCCATGGAGTCGAAGCCGTTCGGGTCGACCTGCAGCAGGTCCATCGCACGAATCGCGACCTCGGCCGTCACCACGCCGTCGGCCTCCACCTCGGCGAAATCGCGGACCCGGCGCAGGAGCCGGTTCGCGATACGCGGCGTGCCGCGCGAGCGCCGCGCGATTTCCCGGGCGCCGGCCGCTTCGATGATGAGACCCAGGATGTCCGCGGAGCGGTGTGCGATCGCTTCGAGATCCGCCGTCGCGTAGAACTCGAGCCGCTGCACGATGCCGAAGCGATCCCTGAGCGGCGAAGTCAGCAGCCCGGCCCGCGTCGTCGCCCCGACCAGCGTGAACGGCGGCAACTCGAGCTTGATGGAGCGCGCCGCCGGGCCTTCGCCGATCAGTATGTCGAGCTGGAAGTCCTCGAGCGCCGGATAGAGCACCTCCTCGACTACCGGGCTCAGGCGATGGATCTCGTCGACGAACAGGACGTCGTTCGGCTCGAGGTTCGTAAGGATCGCCGCGAGGTCGCCCGGCCGCTCGAGCACCGGGCCCGAGGTCTGCCGCAGGTTCACGCCCATCTCGTGGGCGACGATGTGTGCAAGCGTGGTCTTGCCGAGCCCCGGCGGCCCGAAGATGAGCACGTGATCGAGCGCCTCGCCGCGCCGGCGCGCCGCCTCGATGAAGATGCCCATCTGCTGCTTGACGCCGGGCTGGCCAACGTATTCCGCGAGCGTGCGCGGCCGGATGGCCCGGTCGAAGGCGCGATCCTCGGGTTTCGGGACCGCGCTCGTCAGCCGGTCGCGCTCGATGCCCGCCATCAGCTCACCGCCCTCTTGAGCGCAAGCCGGATGATGTCCTCCGACGACTTGCCGTCCATGTCCAGGGCCGCGAGCAGCCGGTTCACCTCGGCAGGCTTGTAGCCCAGGGCAAGCAGCGCATCCGCGGCTTCCGCCTGTGCGCCCTGCCCGACGCTGGCCCGGCTGGCCGGCATGCCGGCCGCGAGGTCGAGACGGTCGCGCATCTCCAGGACCAGGCGTTCCGCGGTCTTCTTGCCTATGCCCGGAATCTTGGCCAGCGACGCCTTGTCCTCGTGCTCGATCACGCGGCGGAAATCGCCGACCGTCAGCGCCGAGAGCACCGCGAGCCCGATGCGGGCGCCGACGCCCTGCACGCGGAGCAGGCTCTTGAACAGTGCACGCTCCTCGTCCGTCGCGAACCCGTACAGGATGTGCGCGTCCTCCCGCACCAGTAGGTGTGTGTACAGGCGGACCTCGCTGCCGACGGGCGGCAGGGTGAAGAACGTCGACATCGGCGTTTCGACGTCGTAGCCGACGCCGTGGCATTCGACGATGATGACGGGGGCCTGCTTGTACGTCAGTTGGCCTCGCAGGGAGCCGATCATGCCGTGCTCACCTCGTCCCGGCGAGCGCGGCGAGCTCACCCAGCCGCAGCCGCAAGCGGCGCTGGTGACCGTGGCACAGCGCTGCCGCGAGAGCGTCCGCGGCATCCGGCGCCGGCATGGCCGTGAGCCGGAGCAGCGAGACCACCATGTGCTGCACCTGCTCCTTGCTGGCGCCGCCGGTGCCGACCACCGCCAGCTTGATTTCGCGCGGCGCGTACTCGTGCACTTCGACTGCCCGGCTGAATGTCGCGCACAGCGCCGCGGCGCGGGCCTGGCCGAGCTTGAGCGCACTCGACGCATTGCGGTGCATGAAGACCGACTCCACCGCCACGATGTCCGGGCGGTATTCGTCCACGATGCTGGCCACGGACTCGAAAATGCGGCGCAGCCGCGCGGGGAAGTCGTCGCCCGCGCTCGCGACCGTGCCGCTCGCGACGTAGGTCGCGTCCAGGCCCGCGAAATCCACGACGCCGAAACCCGTGAGGCGCGAGCCGGGGTCGATGCCGAGTATGCGTCGTCCGCCGCTCATACGTCGCAGTCTGCCGTCAGCATGGCCTATACGCCGGCAAGGATTTCTTCGGGAATGTCCGCATTCGAGTAAACCTGCTGCACGTCGTCGAGATCCTCGAGCATCTCGAGCATGCGCATCATGGAACCTGCTTCGTCCGCGTCGAGGCGCGCCGTCGTCGATGCCCGCATCGTAAGCTGCGCCTCGGCCGGCTCGAGGCCGGCCCGCACCATTGCGTCGCGTACGTCCTCGTACTCCGACGGGTCTGTGAGGACCTCGACGGAGCCGTCTTCGTCGACGAGCACGTCCTCGGCGCCGGCATCGATCGCGGCCGCCATGATCGCTTCCTCGCTCGTCCCGGGCGGGTAGAAGAGTTGCCCGACGTGATTGAAGAGGTAGGCGACGGAGCCGTCCGCGCCGAGATTGCCGCCGAATTTCGAGAAGGCATGGCGCACGTCGGCCACGGTCCGGTTACGGTTGTCGGTCAGGCAGTCGACGATCACCGCCGAACCGCCGGGGCCGTAGCCCTCGTAGCGGATCTCGTGGTAGTCCGCATCGCCGAGGTCGCCCGAGCCCCGCCGGATGGCCCGCTCGATGTTGTCCTTCGGCATGCTCTGGGCTTTCGCCTTGTCGACGGCGAGGCGCAGCCGCGGGTTGGCATCGATGTCGCCGCCGCCCATCCGGGCCGCGGTGGTGATTTCGCGGATGAGCTTGGTGAACAGCTTGCCGCGTCTCTTGTCCTGGGCGCCCTTCCGGTGCTGGATGTTCGCCCACTTGCTGTGTCCTGCCATGGTCTCCTGCCGAAACCGCAGAGACGGATGTCGATCCGTCGGTCGTAGTGCTGTCTCCGGGATGCGGCCCTCGGGTCGGTGCCTCGTGCGCCAAGCAGCGAATCCGGCCGGGCCACAGGGCCGGAATGTGCGCGTATGATAACGAGAAAATGCAGGACTGGCACAGGATTGCGCGCCTTCCCGATGGCCCTGACGAACGCCGACATCAGCACGGACTCCGACGCTGCAACGCCCGCAAGGCAGGCCGTCGCCGCCGCCCTGGTGACGCTGCCGCAAACCGACGCCGCACGCGCCGCGGCGGCCGAAGGCCGCGAGGTCGCCTCGCTCGTCCGGTCGCTCGGGCTGCCCGACGACGTGGTGCTCGCGGTCGAGCTCTGCGCCCCGTTACGCGACGGTGTCCTGGACGTTGAAAAATTACAAAACAAAGACTTAGGGAATATACCTAATCTCGTTTCGGAATTGGTGACGCTGAGCCGCTTCGCCCTGCCGCCGGACTGGACGCCCGGCGAAGCGCTGGCGACCCACCAGTCGGACGCCTTGCGCCGGATGTTGCTCGCCGTCGTCTCCGACGTCCGTCTCGTGCTCGCGCGGCTGGCCGAGCAGCTCTGGCGCCTGCGCCGCGCCAAGACGGCGACGCTCACCGAGCGGCACGCCATGGCCGTCGAGACGCGCGAGATCTACGCGGTTCTCGCGAACCGCCTCGGCGTGTGGCAGCTCAAGTGGGAACTCGAGGATCTCGCGTTCCGCTATCTCGAGCCGGACACCTACGCGTCGATCGCCGGCATGCTGCACGAGACGCGCCACGAGCGCGAGGCGTTCATCGAGCGCGTGGCGCGTGTGCTCAAAGACGAGCTCGATCGCGCGGGCATTCCGGCCGAAGTCACCGGGAGGCCGAAGCACATTTACAGCATCTGGCGGAAGATGCAGCGCAAGGACCGGAGCCTCGAATCGCTGCACGACATTCGGGCCGTGCGCGTGCTGGTCGACGACGTGACCGGCTGCTACGCCGCGCTCGGCGTCGTGCACAACCTCTGGTCGTACCTGCCGGGCGAGTTCGACGATTACATCGCGAACCCGAAGGACAACGAATACCGCTCCCTGCACACGGCGGTGGTCGGCCCGGAGGGCAAGACTCTCGAAGTACAGATTCGCTCGCACGAAATGCACCGACAGGCGGAACTCGGCGTTGCGGCGCACTGGCGCTACAAGGAAGGCGGCGGGGCACCCCCGGCTGCCTTCGACCGCAAGATCCGCTTCCTCCGTCAGCTGCTGGAACCGGCCGGCGATGCCGGCGACCTCCTCGACCAGATCCGCGACGACGTCTTCGAGGACCGCGTGTACGCGATCAGCCCGAAAGGCGACGTCGTGGAGCTGCCCGCCGGCGCGACGCCTCTCGACTTCGCCTACCAGGTGCACACGCAGGTCGGCCACAAGTGCCGCGGCGCGAAGGTGAACGGCCGCATCGTACCGCTGACGCACAAGGTGAAGAACGGCGACCAGATCGAGATCATCACGGGCGGACAGCCGAACCCGAGCCGCGACTGGCTGGTGCCGCGGCTCGGTTACCTCGCCGGGGCGCGCAACCGCGCCAAGGTCCGGAACTGGTTCCGGCAGCAGGATCGCGACCAGCACCTGCGCCAGGGCCGTGACATCCTGGATCGCGAGCTGATGCGGCTCGGCGTACGAGACATGCCGACCGATGCAATTGCCCGCCAGTTGAAGCACAAGGATACGGAATCCCTGTGCGTGCTCCTCGGATCGGGCGAACTCGCACCGGCAGCCGTGGCGAGCGCCCTGCAGCAGCTCACCGGCGCGGAGCCGCGCCGCAACGTGCGCCCCGCGCGCCAGCGCAGGCGCGCGGGCGCACCGGACGGCGTCGCGGTCAGCGGGGTCGGCGACCTCCTGTGCAACTTCGCACGTTGCTGCCGCCCCGTGCCGCCCGAACCGATTGCGGGCTATATCACGCTGGGGCGCGGCGTGACCGTGCACCGCGAGGACTGCGGCAATTTTGCGAACCTCGAGACGCAGCACCCGGAGCGCGTCATTGCGGTGGCCTGGGGCGAGACCGAGGCCGCGAACTACCCGGTCGATCTCACGCTGCGCGCGTTCGACCGTGCAGGTCTCATCCGCGACGTCACGGCGGTGCTCGCAGACGAGGGCGCGAACATCCTCGACCTGCAGAGCCGCGTGAGCCCGCAGGACCAGCAGGTAACGATGCGGCTCAGCGTCGAGATCGCCGACCTGCCCACCCTGAGCACGGCAATCGCTCGCCTCGAACAATTGCCGAACGTTACCGCCGTCAGCCGCCGCTCGTGAACGGCTGATCTCGAGCCTGCGCTGCCGGGTTCCGCGAGCCACAATGCAGCGCCGGTAATCCCGACCGCGTTCTAGTAGTATCCGACCGGGGCAAGGGGGAATCGCGGGGCAGCCATGCAGGAAATCGTCGGCTCGATCAACAGCGTAATCTGGAGCAGCGCGCTCATCTACCTCTGCCTCGGCGCCGGCCTCCTGTTCTCGGTGCTCACGCGCTTCGTGCAGGTGCGCCTGTTCAGGGAGATGCTGCACCTGCTCTTCTCGAGCCGGGAATCCGACAAGGGCATCTCGTCGTTCCAGGCGCTCGCCGTCTCGTTGTCCGGGCGGATAGGCACCGGCAATATCGCGGGCGTCGCCGCGGCCATCGGCTTCGGCGGCCCGGGCGCGGTGTTCTGGATGTGGGTCGTGGCGTTCCTCGGCGCCTCCACGGCTTACGTCGAATCGGCACTCGGCCAGATCTACAAGGAGGTCGACGAGGGACAATACCGCGGCGGGCCGGCCTATTACTTTGAAAAGGCATTGGGGCACAAATGGTATGCGTGGGTGTTCGCGATCGCGACGCTCGTCGCCACCGGGCTCCTGCTGCCCGGCGTGCAGTCGAACAGCATCGGCAACGCCGCCGAACTGGCGTTCGGCGGCGGCGCCAATGTGAGTACCTTCATCGGCGAGTACAGCATGACGAAGCTCGTGACCGCGGTGGTGGTGGTCGCGATACTCGGATTCATCATCTTCGGCGGCGTCAAACGCATCGCGCACGTGACGCAGGTGATCGTGCCCTTCATGGCGATCGGCTACATCCTGATGGCGCTCGGAATCATCGCGGTCAACATCACGGAATTGCCGGGGATCGTCGCGATGATCTTCTCCGATGCCTTCACCCCCATGGCCGGGGTAGGCGCAGCCATAGGCTGGGGCGTGAAGCGCGGTGTCTACTCCAACGAGGCCGGCCAGGGCACTGGTCCGCACGCCGCTGCCGCGTCCGAGGTGCAGCACCCGGCCCAGCAGGGCCTCGTCCAGGCGTTTTCCGTGTACGTCGATACGCTGCTCGTGTGCTCCGCCACGGCGTTCATGATCCTCATCACCGGCACGTACAACGTCGCGCCCGAGAACGGCCCGATGATCGTGCAGAACCTGCCTGCCGCCACGATCATCGACAGCCCGGCGTTCACGCAGCTCGCCCTCGAAAGCGTCATCGGCGGCGCCGGGAAGGTCTTCGTCGCCGTCGCGCTCTTCTTCTTCGCATTCACGACGCTGCTCGCCTATTACTACATCGCCGAGACGAATCTCGCCTACCTGCGCCGCAGTATCCGCATTCCTTACGGGCTCACGCTGCTCAAGCTCGCACTCATGGCTTCGGTGTTCTACGGCACGCTGCGCACAGCTTCGCTCGCGTGGGGGCTGGGCGACATCGGCGTCGGACTCATGGCCTGGCTCAACATCGTCGGCATCCTGATCCTGCTGTTCATGGGTTCGCCGGCGCTGCGGGCCCTCAGGGACTACGAAGCGCAGCGCAAGGCGGGCGTTTCCGAGTACACATTCGATCCGGACAAGCTCGGCATTCGCAACGCCGACTTCTGGCGGCGCAGGTAAGCGAACCCGCGCCGGCAGCAGCGCGCACGCGAAACCACCTAAGGCGCTGTTGCGGATTATGTCAAGCCTATCCGCTGCAGTGCCGCAACGATGTTGCTCCTCTCTGCGAATGGTTGTACAAAAGATGACTTGAGCGTTGAGCAGATCGCCGCGCGTCTGTCGTCCGAGGTCCGCATCTCTGCCGGACGTCCTCCGACGAGCCGGAACCGGGCCACACCGCGGCGGTCATAACAATACGTCCCGAACGCCGACACGGGACGCCGACGAAGAGCGACAGACCATGTTTTATCGAACGAGCGCGATTGCGATCCTGTTGTGCTGGGTGACCACGGCCGATGCGCACGGTTCCCTGCGCTGCAAGGGCAGGATCATCGATACCGGCGAATTGCAGGAGACGGTGCTCGCCCTGTGCGGCACGCCGAACATGCTCGTCAGCGAAGAAGTCCTCCAGCGTGCGACCAACATGCACGGCTATTCGCAGACGCTCGGACTCGTCACGACCGATCGCTGGACCTACGACCGCGGCTACGGCCGCTTCCCGGCGGTGCTCACGATCGCCTATGGCAAGGTGGTCGCGATCGAGTACCTGCCCTTCCGGACA
>DASUOE010000081.1:0-5971 GCA_036276805.1 Woeseiaceae bacterium
GGGACGCTCGAGGAGCGTGGCCGGCGGCGTCTGAAACCTGACGGCGCAGAATTCTGACAACGCCTGCCAGAACCGCCCCGGTTCGTCGACTGACCAGCGATGCAGCGCCGGGTAGTCGGCCGCACCCTGTCGGGCCATGAAGCGGTGCATCGCACTGGCACGTGCGCGTTGCGGATCCGGTGTCCAGAGCACGGGAGCCGCTGCGGGATCGCCGGACCGTGTCAGCATCGGCCGGCGTCCGCCTCCGGGTGCGGAAACGTATCGGAGTCGTCCTCGCCCGGTCGCGGCGCGAGGCAGGCGAAATCCTTCTCGACGAGGAGCGTGAGGAGCGCGCCGTCGTCCAGGCGCTGCTCACCGGCGATGGCCACCTGCCCGGACGCGGCCCAGGCGAGCACGGCACTTTCCGGCAGCCGCACGGTGATGCCCTGGTCGGTGTAATACGCGGCGGGTGCGACGCAGGCGGGGCTGCTTTCGATCGCGTAGCCGAATCGACGCGCCTCCGGGAACGCCGTCTGCGCGGCCAGGCGCCCGTCTTTCGCGAGCGTCGCCACCTCGCCCTGCGTCAGCCGGAGCCTGATGGCGTTGTCACGGATACGCAGCTTCATGCGGTTCACTCGGCAGTGCCGGCGCGGGTCCGGTACGACTATCGTCGCCGGTGATTAAAACACGAATGCCGTCGCGCGGTTAAGGCGCGGCCGGTTAGACTGCCGCCTGCCCGGTATGCCGCCCGTCGCCCGTCGCACGGCGCACGGCGCACGGCGCCCGTCGCACGGAGCTCGCTTGATCACCGATCCCTGGTTCTATGCTGCCGCGATCCCGGCGGTGTTTCTCGTCGGCATGTCGAAAGGCGGATTCGGCGGCGGCCTCGGTACGCTCGCGGTGCCGCTGATCGCGCTCGTCATCTCGCCGGTGCAGGCGGCCGGGATACTGTTGCCGATACTCTGCCTCATGGACCTGTTCAGCCTGTGGGCCTACCGCGGCCGGTGGATCTGGCCGGAGCTCTACGTGCTCGTCCCCGCCTCGCTCGCGGGCATAGTGCTCGGCACGCTCATGTTCGATGCCCTGAGCCCCGCCGTGATCCGCCTGCTGGTCGGGATCGTCGCGATCGCCTTCACGGCGCATTACCTGCTGTCGTGGCGCCGCGGCACGCACGCGGACCTGCCGGATTACCCGCGTCCGGCAGGAATCGCCGCCGGGGCCGTCGCCGGCTTCACGAGTTTCATCGCGCATGCCGGCGGCCCGCCCGTCAGCATGTACCTGCTGCGCCGGCCGCTCGATCGCACGGACTTCGTCGCGACGACCGTACTGTTCTTCACCGTCGTCAATTACACGAAGCTCGTGCCCTACGCGTGGCTCGGCCAGCTTTCCCCCGGCAATCTGGCCACCTCGCTCGTGCTCGCGCCGCTCGCGCCCGTCGGCGTCCTGACCGGCGTCTACCTGCACAATCGCGTGAGCGACCGGTTCTTCTTCGGCATGGTGTACGTGCTGCTCGGGGCCGTCGGCCTGAAGCTAGTCTGGGACGGGCTGGCCGATTTCTGAGCGCGCGACATCGAGGACATAGCGGTAACGGGGGTTGCCAGGCTCGAGTTCGACCGCCGTTTCGAGTGCCGCGAGCGCGGCCGCGAGTTCGCGCTGGCGTACGAGCAGGAGGCCGAGCGCGTGGTGGAGGGCCGCGGCGTCCGGCACGAGCGCGATACCCGCCTCCAGGATCTCCCGGCCGCGCGCATCGTCGCCCTGCCGCCGCAGCGCATCCGCCATGTTCACGCGTGCCCGCACGAGCAGGGGCTGCATCGCCATCGCCCGCTCGTAGCGCGCGAGCGCCGCGTCGATCTCGCCCTTCGCCGCCGCCAGGTCGCCGAGCGAGACCCAGGCCTCCGGCCTGTCGAGCTGGATGGACTGGGAGTGCACGAACTCGTCCTCTGCCCCGGCGAACGCCGTCCGCGCCACGGGTGGCAGCATGTCGCGCATATCCGCGAACGTCATCGCGGCCTCGAGCCGTACCGCGCGGACGTCATCGTCCAAGCGGGCGGTGCCGTACTGAAGCCGGAACTCCGGCGGCGCGAGCCTCGCGAGCCGGACCGCGGCCAGGCGCACGAGCGGGTCCGGGTCCTCCAGGCCGGCCGCGAGCGCCCGGACTTCCGGCTCGCCGAGCGGGGGTGCGAAGAGTTCCAGTGCGGTGGCGCGGGCGATGCCGGGTGTGCTGCCCTCGGCCAGGATCGCGAGGAGTTTCTCGTTGGCGTCGCCGCGCCGGGCGGCGTCGAGCGCAGTCGCGAACTCCGGCCGGTCCGGCTTGCCGTGCAGCGCGGCCAGGGACGCGGCCGCCCACCCGGCCGTGCGGTCGGCGTGGCAGTTCGCGCAGACGTCGGGCGTGCCGAGCTCCGCCGAAAGGTCCGGGCGGGGGACGCGGAAGCCGTGGTCCCGCCGCGGGTCGACGACCATGTACGTCCGCTCGGGCATGTGGCAGTCGACGCAGGCGACGTCGCCGGCGGTATGCCCCGTGTGTCCCGCCGCCGCGAAGACCGCGGGCAGGTGACACTGCGCGCAGACTGCGTCCGGTTCGGGACCGGTCTTGAGCTCGAGCGAATGCGGGTCGTGACAATTCGAACAGGTCACGCCGGCGCGGTACATGCGGCTCTGCAGGAAGGAGCCGTAGACATAGACCTCGTCGTTTATCTGGCCATCGGCGAAGTACAGGCCGTCTTCGAGCAGCGCGGGCATGTGCGAGTCCGTGAGCGGCCGGCCGTACTCGTACTCGTCGGTCAGGACGCCGCGCCGCGAATGGCAACGGCCGCAGGACTCCGGCTGCTGTGGCGGCCGCATCGCGGGTTCGCTGCGCGCGGCGATGCCGGTCTCGGCGTTCATTCGCCACACGGCGCGGCCCTGGTCATCAAGGTCGACGGGGAGCCCGTACAGGCTGTTCGCGAATTTGCCGGCGCGCGCCTCGCTGATGTGCTGCGATCCCGGGCCGTGACATGCCTCGCACCCGACCGACACTTCGGAAAAAGTCGTCGCATAGCGGTCGGCTGCCGCGTCGTAACCCATGACGAGGTTCGTCGAGTGGCACTCCGCGCACATGTAGTTCCAGTTCTGCTGCCGGGTGGTCCAGTGCAGGATGTCGCCCGGCGCGATGTGCTCGTCCGGATACAGGTGAAACCAGCGCTGCCCGCCGGCGGCGGCGGGTCGCGTATCCCAGGCGAACGGCAACACCTGCAGCCGGCCGGCGGGTAACGGCACCAGGTATTGCTGGAGGGGCTCTACGCCGAACGTGTAGGCCACGGTGAACTGCGCAAGTTCGCCGTCGGCGCCGGCGGTCTCTACCCTGAAGTCGTCGCCGTCGCGGAAAAAGCGCGTGGTCTCGCCGAAGTATTCGAAGCGGGCGTCGTCGAAATCGCCGAGGACCGAGTCGGCGTCGGCATGCAGCATCGCGAGCTCGTGATGCGAACCCGTCCACGCGGCATGCTCGGCGGCGTGGCATTCGGCGCACGCGGCACTGCCGGCGAACGACGCGCTCGCCGCCGTGGGCGGGGCCGCCGGCTGCACGTCGGTTGCGGCATCCGGCCGATCACATGCACCGAGGCACGCTGAAATGCATGCCACGACGCCTGCGGCGAGCAGGCGGATCGCGGCGCCCAAGCCGGTGTGCAAGCACTCATGCCGAACACGCACGGAACGGATTCGGCGCCGTCCGCCTATTCGGCGATGACGTTTTCCGCTTGCGGGCCCTTCTGGCCGTCGGTGACTTCCATCGTCACCTTCTGGCCTTCCTTGAGCGTTTTGAAGCCTTCCATGACGATGGCGGTGTGATGGACGAACACGTCCTTGCCGCCCTCGCGTTCGATGAAACCGTATCCCTTGTCGTCGTTAAACCACTTTACGGTTCCGGACACTCGTTGTGACATAGCTACCTCAAAGCAAATACACCCGCCGTGCCGACGGGCGGCCGGACGGTGTGAACATCCTACCTGCAATCGCACCGTTTGGCTCGCGCAATTGTACGCCGGGGCCCGGCGCTTTTCGTTACGGAAATGCGTCGCTGCGTATCGGCCGGAAAATCGACTACTTAGGGTCGCGTCGACGGCGCAGGCGGCGGGCCTGCCTGGAGCTCGTGTGCGCCGGAGACACGCAGTGCCGCGCGCCCCTGCGGATCAACGGCGCTCGTGCAAGTAGCTCTGCGCGAGACAGGCCACGTCGTTGCACCCGACGAGCGCCATCGTGCGTTCGAATTCCGTGCGCAGGATCGCGAGGGCGCGCTCCACGCCCGCCTGGCCGCCGGCGGCGAGACCGTACAGGTAGGCCCGGCCGATGCCGCACGCGCTGGCGCCGGCGGCTATTGCCTTGACGATGTGATTGCCGCGCCGGATGCCGCCGTCGCAGATGATCTCGAGGCGATCGTGCAGTGCATCCGCGACCGGTGCGACGCAGTCGATCGGAGCGGGCGACGACTCGAGCTGGCGGCCGCCGTGATTCGACAGCATCACCGCGGTCGCGCCGGAGTCCGCCGCCCTGCGGCAGTCGGCGACCGTCTGCACGCCCTTCACGACCAGCGGGCCGCGCCACTCGTTCGCCAGCCACTCGACGTCTTTCCAGGTGAGCGCGCGCTCGAGTTCGCGATCGATGTAGTCGCGGATGTTGCCGTCGATGCGCGCAGCCGACCTGCTCTGCGTTAGATTCACCATCTCGAGCTGCTTTTGCACGACGGCCCGGTAGAGCCAGCGCGGGTGGCGCAGGTAGCTCGCCGCCTGCCTGACGCGGGATCGCGGCACCGCGGAGAAGCCGTGTACGAAATCGCGCTCCCGGTTGCCGGCCACCGGCGTATCGGCCGTCAGGCAAACGGCGACGAAGCCGTGTTCGCGGCACGTCGAGAGCAGTTCGCGCGCGAGCCCGCGGTCGCGGAATACATAGAGCTGGAACAGCTTGGGCCCGCTCGCCGCCGCCGCGGTATCCGCGATCGTCGTCGTCGCAAGCGTCGAGAGACTGTAGACGATGCCGGATGTCGCCGCGGCCCGCGCCACCGCGGGCTCGCCGTCGCCGTGAAAGAGGCGCGACGCCCCAGTGGGCGAGATCATGACGGGCCAGTCGATCGCCTGCCCGAAGAGCGTCGTCCGCGTGACGATGCGGCTGACGTCTGCGAGTTGCGTCGGCAAGAGCTCGTAGTCGGCGAATGCGGCCGTGTTGCGCGCGAGACTCAGCTCGTCGTCCGCGCCGCCGTCGAGGTAATGGAAGACCGGGGCCGGGAGGCGCTTCTGCGCCAGCCGCCTCAGGTCGGCGATGTTGTGGCACCCCGCCAGTGACATGGCGCGACGTTAGCACGAACGCTTCGCGGTGCGCCGGATTCCGCTACAATGGCGCGCGATTTCTTGCGCCCTTTCCCACGTATCCTCGCCGGACTGTCATCGGCCGCATGACCACCGACCTCTCATCCCGCGACCGGGACCGCCGCGTCGCCGCCTGGCTCTTCGCCTGCTGTGCGCTCGTGTTCGCGATGGTCGTCTTGGGCGGCGTAACGCGACTTACCGGGTCCGGCCTGTCCATGACCGAGTGGGACCCGGTCACCGGCATCCTGCCGCCGCTCTCGGATGCCGCCTGGGAAGCCGAGTTCGCGCGCTACCGCCGCTCGCCGGAGTTCCGCCACGTCAACGCGCACATGGACGTGCACCTGTTCAAGGAGATCTACTGGCTCGAGTACCTGCACCGGCTGCTCGGCCGCGTCATCGGCCTGGTGTTCTTCGTGCCGTTCGTAGTGTTCGCGGCCAGGGGCTACATCCGGCGAAGCGAATGGCCGGTGTACCTCACGATGTTCGTGCTCGGCGGATTGCAGGGCGTGCTCGGCTGGTACATGGTGCAGAGCGGCCTCGTTGACGTGCCGGCCGTCAGCCAGTACCGGCTCACGGCGCACCTCGTCGCCGCACTCGTGATCTACGGGTTCATGTTCTGGGTGGCGCTGTCGTTGCGCCACCCGCGCGCAGCCGGC
>DASUOE010000082.1:0-16128 GCA_036276805.1 Woeseiaceae bacterium
GTCCATCACGTACAGGGGGCGCGACGTCAGCGGCGATGTCGTGTTGCCGGTGTTGTCGCGCACTTCCACGTTCCAGCCGGGCGTGCCGGTCCGCTTGAGTTCCGCCCGCACGCGCAGGCGCACCTCCGTGTCCATGTCCACGTTCGTGAACTCGTAATTGCCCAGGTCGTCGGACACCGCGGTGTCGAGGACCGCGCCGCTCCCGTCGTCGAGGAGCTGCACCGTAGCCTGCCGTATCGGCCGGACGAGCGTGCTCGCGAAGTCGAGGCCGCTGCAGTTCGCGGCGGGCGGTACGAACTCGTAAAACACCCGGCCGGAAATCCCGGCGGCATTCTGCGTGTCCTCGACCGTGATCGTCACGCTGTCGGTATCGCTGAAACTTCCGTCGCTGACTGTCAGTTCGAACGTCAGGGCCTCGTCGGCCGTGACGGGCGGGGCAGTGAAGGTGGGCGCTGCGGTGTTCGCGCCGGCAAGCGCGACCGCGGTGCCCCCGGTCTGTACCCAGGCGAAGGTCAGGCCGCCTATCGAATTCGGGTCCATCGAGCCGCTGCCGTCGAGCGTGACATCGTCGTCCTCGGTGACCGTCTGGTCCGGGCCGGCGTCGGCGACGGGCGGCTCGTTCTCCTCGACCCGCACGGTGACGGTGTCGGTGTCCGTCGCCTGCCCGTCACTGACTGTCAGTTCAAACACGAGTGCGGCCGGCGCCCCGGCCGCCACGTCCGGTGCGACGAAGCCGGTCGTCGCGGTAGTCGGCGACGAGAGCGTAACGGCAGGGCCGCTCAACTGCGCCCACGCGTACCCGAGCGGATCGCCGTCGGCGTCGCTGCCGCTGCCCGTGAGCGTGACGGCGTCACCCTCGAATACGTCCTGCCCGGGACCCGCCTCGGCAACCGGGGGAATGTTGAGATCCGGATCGTCGTCGCCCACGTTGATCGTCACGGTGTCGCTGTCGCTCGATTCGCCGTCGCTCACCGTGAGCTGGAACACGAGCTGCACCGCGCCGCCGGTCAGGTTCGGCGCGGTGAACGACGGTGCGGCCGTGTCGGCATCCGCCAGCGTGACGGCGGGCCCGGCGGTCTGGGTCCAGGCGTAGGTCAGCTGTGCGGAGTCCGGGTCGGACGATGCCGAGCCGTCGAGCGCCACCGCGGCGCCGGGCGCGACCGTCTGGTCGGGTCCCGCGTTCGCGACCGGCGGCGCGTTCACGCTTGGGTCGTCGTCCACGATGACCGTCACCGTGTCGGTGGCGGTGAACGTGCCGTCGCTGACGGCAAGCTGGAACTGGAGCTGCAGCGCTGCACCGCCCGGCACGGGCGACACGAAGGAGGGACGCGACGTGCCGGCGGCCGTCAGCGTGACGGCCGGCCCGGCCACCTGTGTCCACGCGTAGCTGAGCTGGCCGATGGAATTCGCATCGTCGGACAAGGACCCGTCAAGTGTGACCTGGACCCCGGGTCCCACGGTCTGGTCGGGCCCCGCGTTCGCCACCGGCGGGACGTTTTCCTCGACGACGAAACTGACCGTGTCCGTGTCGGACACCACGCCGTCGCTGACCTCGAGTTCGAAGACCAGCGTCTGCGGCGAGCCGGCGGCGACATCCGGCGCCGTGAAGCTCGCGTTGGCGGTCGCGGCACTGACGATGTTGACGGCGGGACCGCTCAGCTGGGTCCAGAAGAACGCGAGCGGGTCGTTGTCGGGGTCGCTGCCGGCACCGTTCAGGCTGACCTGGGTACCCTCGAACACCGTCTGGCCGCCGCCGGCATTCGCAATTGGCGCCAGGTTGCCGCCCCCGTTATCGACGGTGTCGGCACCGCCGCCGCAACCCGCGAGGAGGCCGAGCATCAGCCAGGCCACCATTCGGACGGAGCGATCCCCCCGCGGTGCCACGACAGCCGACCGAGCATCCCTGCGGTGAAGCGAACTTTCCAATTGTCCCACCCCGTCACACTTCGCGGATTTCAGATGGTCGATGATAGCCCCAGTCACAGGTAGTGCACAGAGCACAGTCCGGCGTGTCTGCGGCGAGGCTGGCTGTCGCCGGCGTCGTGGCTTACCATGCGCCCGGGTCGTTCCGGTGCGCCGCGCGGATCGCGCGAAACGTCATCGATGCAAGTCGCCGGGCCAACGCGGCCCGGGTGTGCCGGTGCGCGCATCTGCAGAGGCAGGATTATGGCAAACAAGAAGATTCTCGTAACCGGCGGTGCCGGTTATATCGGAAGTCACGTCGTACGGCAACTCGGCGGGAACGGCGAGACTGTCGTCACACTGGACAACCTCTCCACCGGCTTTCGCGAAGCGGTGACTGCCGGTGAACTCGTCGTGGGCGACACCGGCGACGCCGCCATGCTCGACGCGCTGTTCGCGGAGCACGCGTTCGATACCGTAATGCATTTCGCCGCGCACACGGTCGTGCCGGAGTCGGTGGCCGACCCGCTGAAATACTACCGCAACAACACGTCCAGCAGCCGGACGCTGCTGGAGGCTGCGGCCCGGCACGGCGTCCGCCACTTCGTGTTCTCCTCCACGGCAGCGGTGTACGGCCTGCCCCCGGGCGGGCGCGCCGCAGAGGATTCGCCGACCGCGCCCATCAATCCCTACGGCACGTCGAAGCTCATGACGGAATGGATGCTGCGGGACCTCGCCATTGCGGGCGGTCCGCGCTACGTCGTCCTGCGCTACTTCAACGTCGCCGGCTGCGACCCCGGCGGCCGCATCGGCCAGTCGACGCCCCGTGCGACGCTGCTCGTCAAGGTCGCCTGCGAAGCCGCGGTCGGCAAGCGCACGCACGTCTCGATCTTCGGCACCGACTATCCCACGCCGGACGGCACCGGCCTGCGCGACTACATCCACGTCGAGGACCTCGCCTCGGCACATCTCGACGCCCTCGCCTACCTGCGTGCCGGCGGCGCGTCGACGACCCTCAACTGCGGCTACGGGCACGGTTACAGCGTACGCGAAGTGCTGGACGCCGTCGCGCGCGCAAACGGGGCGCCGCTGTCGATCGTCGAGGAGGCCCGGCGTGCCGGCGACCCGCCGGAACTCGTGGCAGTGGCGGAACGCGTACGTGCCGTGCTCGGCTGGGCGCCCCGCTACGACGACCTCGACACGATCGTGCGCACGTCGCTCGAATGGGAGCGACGCATCGCACGCCGCGAGCGGGACGTGTACTGGGCGGCCTGAGAGCGGCCCCGTGCCGGCCAGGCCAGGCAGCCCGAGGCCCGCGAACGTCGGCCCGACCGGCCCGACGTCTCCCCGGGCATGCCGCGGCCCGGCCGAAATCTTGCGATAGAATCCGCCCATGAAGTTCCGCCGCCCCCGCTCGCTGAACGGCCTGATACTCGTGGGCTTTGCGCTCGTCGCGGTACCGCTGCTGCTGTCCGTGATCTGGGCGCTGTTCAGCCTCGGCCGGCTGGCCGAGCAGAGCGAACGGCTGGTGGTGACCGGGGTCCAGGCGGCGGAGAACAACCGGCTCCTGAGCGAGACCGTCAACTCGCTCGAGCGGGTCACGCGCCAGTACACGGTACTCCGCAGCGAGGACAGCCTGCAGCTCGTACGCCAGGACCTCACGACGGTGTATGCGCGGCTGGAGGCCTTGCAGCCCGTTGCTGAGGTAGCGGGTGCGCTGGCTCTCGTGCAGACCGTGGCATCGCGCGCCGGCGTGATCGTCGACACGCTGACACAGCCGGGCGTCACGGCCGAAACGACGCAGGCCACCGTTGCCCAGTTCTCCGACCTCAAGGCGGACGTTTCACGGCTGACGCAGGAACTGAGCCGGTACGTCGACCTGGAACTCAGGGCGCTGCAGGCGAGCACGCGGGGCGCGCAACGTATTTCGGCGTGGCAGGTGGCAGCCCTGGTTCCGGGCACGATTATCATCGTGCTCTTTTTCATCCTGCTCGTCGCACGGCCCATCCGCCAGATCGACGACGCCATCGAACAGCTCGGCCAGAGCGGCTTCTCGCGGCCGATCGAGGTGGAAGGGCCGCGCGACCTCGAAAAGCTCGGGCGCCAGCTCGAGTGGCTGCGGGTGCGCCTGCTGGAACTCGCGCAGGAGAAGAACCGCTTCCTCCGGCACATGTCCCACGAACTCAAGACCCCTCTTGCGAACATCCGCGAGGGCACCGAGCTCTTGCTCGACGGAACGCTCGGCGAACTCGACAAGCCGCAGCGGGAAGTGGCCGACATCCTGCGCATGAACGGGCTGAAGCTCCTGCAGCTCATCGAAAACCTGCTTAGCTTCAGCGCGTGGCAGGCCAAGAGCGAGGTACTGACCCTGAGCGATTTCCCGCTCCGACCGCTCGTGATCGCCGTCGCGAAGGAGCAGCGGCTCGCGCTCAAGGCGGCGCATATCCAGTTGCGGCTCGACGTCGACGACATTATTGTCACGGCGGACCGCGACAAAATTCGAACTGTTCTCGATAATCTGCTATCAAATGCGATCAAGTTCACGCCGGCGGGGGGATATGTGACCATCATGGCCCACAGGTCGACCACCGGTTTTGTTATCGAGTTCGCAGACACGGGCCCGGGAATCCCCGAGGATGAGAAGCCCCGGATATTCGACGCCTTCTTCCAGGGCCGCCGCGAACAGGGCGGCCAGGTGGCCGGCACGGGCATCGGCCTGTCGGTCGTCATGGAATGCGTTCAGGCGCACAACGGCACGGTCGAACTGGTGGACACGACGGAGTTCCCGGGCGCACATTTCCGGGTCACGGTGCCGCAGCAGCGGGTCGTACGCGTGGAGAAGATGGCAGCCAATGCATGAGTCGCGACGCAAAGTCGTACCCGCCGCAGTCGTGGCCCTGATTGCGGCCCTGCAGGGCGGTTGCAGTTCCACGTCGGGATGGCTCGACCGCGTCTGGTCGTCCGACTCCGACGTTCCCGGCGAACCCCTGTCGCCAGGCTCGCCCAATGCCGACGATTACCTTCGCGATCTCGACCTGCTCGCGACCGGCGACCCGGCGACCCGGGCCGAGATCGTTGCGGACGCCGAGGCCGCATCCGATCTGACGCCGGGTCCGACGACGAACCTCCGCTATGCCCTCGTTCTCGCGACGCCGGGCCACGCGGACACCAATCTCGAAGAGGCGCAGAGCATGCTGCGCGAAGTGCTCGCGCAGTCGGCGCTCATGACGCCGTCCGAGGTCGCACTCGCGCACATCTACCTGAACACGGTCGAGGAGCGCCTGACGCTCGAATCGGAGGCCCGGCAGCTGCGCGAATCCTCCGTTGCCCGCAGCGATCGCACCGAGGAGCAGGCGCTGGCGCAGCGCTTGTCCGCGGTCGAGGCGGAGAACCGCCGGTTACGTGCCGAGCTCAGTGATGCCCAGGAAAAGCTCGACGCGATAACGTCCATCGAGCGATCAATCCGGGAACAGGGCCAGTAGGCCTCACTGCGTCGCATTCTCGCGACAAGTACTTATTTTTGAAAGGATTACCTTGCCCCCACCGCGGCGAGGGACTACCCTTGCCGTTTGCCCGGCACGAGGTATGAGCCCGCCCCATGGTTGCGAAGTCCCCCGGAAAAATTCTCCTTGTCGACGACGACCCCGGACTTCTGCGTCTGCTGTCCATCCGCCTGCGTGCCGAGGGCTACGACGTCGAGGCCGTCGACAGCGCCGAAAGCGCCCTTACCGTGGTGAACCGCTTTGCGCCGGACCTCGTCATCACCGACCTGCGCATGGACAAGATGGACGGCATCGGGCTCCTGAAGGAACTGCAGTCGCGCTCGCCCGGTCTGCGGGTCGTGATCGTCACCGCCCACGGGACGATACCCGACGCGGTGGCTGCGACCCAGGGTGGGGCGTTCGGCTTTCTCACGAAGCCCATCGACAAGGACGAGTTGCTCACGACCGTCGAAAAGGCGCTCAGGGTCTCCGGATCGGTGGGCGTCGACGAGGAATGGGCGAGCGGCATCATCACCCGCAATCACGCCATGAAGGAGATCCTGAACCAGGCCAAGATGGTCGCCGCCACGGACGCACGCGTGCTCATCACGGGCGAGTCCGGCACGGGCAAGGAAATCCTGGCCCAGGCGATCCACAGGGCGAGCCCGCGCCACAACCTGCCGTTTGTCGCAATCAATTGCAGCGCGATGGCCGAGAATTTGCTGGAGTCGGAGCTCTTCGGCCACGAGAAGGGCGCGTTCACCGGCGCCACGCGCAGTCACAAGGGCCTCTTCCAGGCCGCCGAAGGCGGGACGTTGCTGCTCGACGAAATCGGCGACATGCCGATGCGCCTGCAGGTCAAGCTGCTGCGCGTGCTGCAGGAGAACCAGGTCCGGCCGGTCGGCAGCACGGAGGCCATCGAGGTGGACGTCCGCGTTATCTCTGCCACCCATCGCGACCTGCAGGAACTCATGAAGCAGGGACGCTTTCGCGAGGATCTCTACTACCGGCTGAACGTCGTGAACATCCACCTGCCGACGCTGGACGAGCGCCGCGAGGACATTCCGCTCCTGGTCGCGCATTTCCTGCTGTCGATTGCGCGCGAAGCCGACCAGGAACGCAAAGTGTACGCACCTGAAGCGGTCGAGATGCTGGTGACGGCCGAGTGGCCCGGCAACATCCGGCAGCTCTCCAACATCGTCCGGCAGAACGTCGCGCTGTCGCGTTCGCCGGTTATCAGCGCCGAGCTCGTCCAGCAGAGCCTCGGCGAGCATTCGGGCAAGCTGCTTTCGTTCACGGACGCCCGCGACGAGTTCACGCGGAACTACCTGACGCAGATTCTCCAGATCACGCAGGGGAACGTCAGCCAGGCCGCGCGCCTCGCGAAGCGCAATCGCACGGACTTCTACAAGCTGCTGTCACGGCACGAACTGAACCCGGACCAGTTCAAGTCGCGCTGACGCCCGCGCGTCTCAAGTCTGCGAAGCTTTCCGGGAATAGCTTTCGGCCGAAAGGCCGTACTTGCTCATCAGGTCGTACAACGTGGGCCGCGTGACACCAAGCAGTTCGGCCGCCTTGGAAATATTGCCGTAGCTGCGCGTCAGCGCGACCCGAATCGCTTTCGATTCGGCCCGCTGGCGCACCTCGCGCAGGTTGAGGGATTGCTGGTCGCCGCTGCCGGTGAAGCCCAGGTCCGCGGCGGTCACGAGCTTGCCGTCGGCCATGATGACGGCGCCCTTGATCTTGTTTTCGAGCTCCCGGACGTTCCCGGGCCACGCATAAGCCTCGATTGCCGCGATCGCATCGTCACTGAAGCCATTCAGGGCGCGCTTCTGCTTCTCGCAGTACTTTTGCAAGAGCGTGCGCGCGAGGATCAGGCGGCCTTCCTCACGGTCGCGCAGCGGCGGTATGTTGATCGTGATTTCGGCGATGCGGTAGTACAGGTCGTCGCGAAACTGGTTTTGCGCTATGAGAGTCTCGAGCTTCTGGTTAGTGGCGCACAAAACGCGCACGTCGACCGGGATTTCCTGGCGTCCGCCGACGCGCTCGATGACGCGCTCCTGGAGGAAGCGCAGCATCTTCGCCTGCAGCGGCAGCGGCATGTCGCCGATCTCGTCCAGGAACAGGGTGCCGCCGTTCGCGATCTCCACCTTGCCGATGGTCTGCTTGTGCGCGCCGGTGAACGCGCCCTTCTCGTGACCGAAAAGCTCCGACTCCAGCAGGTTCTCGGGAATTGCGGCGCAGTTGATGGCGACGAAATTGCTCTCGGCGCGGTTGCTCAGCCGGTGCAGCGCGCGCGCCAGCAGCTCCTTGCCGGTGCCGGACTCGCCCAGCAGCAGCGTAGTTGCATCGGTCGGGGCGACTTTCTCGATCATGCGGCAGACGGCCAGCATCCCCTCGCTCGCCGCGACGATGCCGTCGAGCGGCGACTCGTTGACGCGAAACTGCAGGTGCCGGTTTTCGGCCTCCAGCTCGGCGATGTTGAAGGCGCGGTCGACGAGGAGCTTCAGCGTGTCGGTGTTGACCGGCTTCTCGTAGAAATCGTAGGCACCCTGCGCGATCGCGGTGAGCGCATTCTCCTGGTCGCCGTTGCCGGTCACGACTATGACCTTCGTGTGCGGTGCGAGCTTGAGTATCTCCGTCAGCGTCGCAAGTCCCTCCTCCACGCCCTCCGGGTGCGGCGGCAAGCCGAGATCCTGGAGGACCACGGCCGGCTCATGGCGGCGCAACTCCGCGATCGCCGACTCTCGGTCAGTCGCGAATTGCGTTTCGTAATCCTCGAAACACCAGCGCAGTTGTCGGCAGAGGCCGGGATCGTCCTCGACGATCAGCAGCCGGCGACTCGGGTTCTCCATGCTCGGGACGGTCCGTGGGCGAGACTCAGGCGCAATGGTGCCATGATGCCGCTGCAAATTGCAGGGTCTGGGTCACACTGGCCGTTGAGGAGCCGTCGAGGAGCCGCCGGTTGCGCGATCGCGGGCACGCCGGGATCTCTAGAGCGTACGGGCGGCGGCGACGATGCCGCCATCGACGGGAATGACGGCGCCGTTCACATAGGCACCCGCGGCCGACGCGAGGTAGATTGCCGTGCCAGCCATGTCCGATGGCTTGCCGATGCGCCTGAGCGGGACGCCGGCCCGGATCGTCTCGCCCATCGCATCGAGCGTGTGCGCCATCATCCTGCTCGGGAACGGCCCGGGTGCAATGGCGTTGCAGGTGATGTAACGGCCGGCGAGGTGCGCCGCCAGCATCCGCGTGAGGTGATGGATCGCGGCCTTGCTGGGTCCATAGGAAAATGTCGGCAGCCGGTTGACGTTCAGCCCGTCGATCGAACCCACGTTGATGATGCGCGCCGGGTCGTCGGAACTCGCGGCCGCCGCCAGTAACGGCAACATTGCCTGGGTCAGGAAGAACGGACCTTTTACGTTCGTGTTCATGACCTTGTCCCAGCCGGCTTCGGGGAAGGTTTCTAGCGGCTCACCCCACGTCGCGCCCGCGTTGTTCACGAGGATGTGCAGCCGCGTCTCCCGCGCCCCGACCGCTTCTGCCAGTTGCCGAACGCCATCTGCGGTGGAGAGGTCGGCCGGCACCGGGATGCACTCCCCCAGGCCCGCGAGTCGCCCCGCCGTCGCGCGGCACTCCTCTGCCTTGCGCGACGCGATGTAGGTCCGCACGCCGCCGGCGACGAAGCCCTCGGCGATCATCTCGCCGATGCCCCGGGAACCGCCCGTGACGACCGCGCACTTGCCGCTTATGTCGAACAGGTTCTGCACACCGTGCCCCCTATCGTGCCCGCCCGGGATCGTACTGCGGGTCCGGACGACAGCCCGGCGCGCCGCCGGCACCCGGTCCCCCGCCCGGCATGGTAGCCGGAAAACGCGAAAGCCGTTCGCGGAATGCCCTTGGATCGTGGCGCCTGCGGGAACTTAAGATTTGTGACGGAACCGTATTGACAATCATTCTCATTTCCGATGGAATGGCTCGCAACGAACACCCGGGTGCCCGCTCTCAAACGCCGCCATGTACGTCTGCATCTGCAACGCCGTGACCGAAGGCCAGATACGGGCCGCTGCCCGCTCCGGTACGACCGACCTGTGGTCGCTGCAGACGGAACTCGGCGTCGCCGCGGGCTGCGGGACATGCCGGGACGTCGCCTCGGCCATTCTTCGCGAGTACCGCCACGACCGGCACGGGCATGTTTCGCCCCGCACGGCCGTGCACGCCGATCCTGTCCGCTATTTCCCGGCGACGGGCTGACGTCCGCGTTTCCGGGAGCCGCGAGACCGCCGACGTCACGGCAGGGACAGGCATCGACTCGATCGCCCGACTGAATCGCCCGACTCGATGGCCCGACTCGATGAAGGGCCGTCAACGGGCCTTTTTGCTGCCCGATGCGGTACCCTACGCGCGGGCACGCCGCCGCGGCGGCACGTGCAGCGCAGCCGGAGCAGCGACATGAAAGGCGATCCGCAGATCATCAAGCACCTGAACAAGGTACTGAAAAACGAACTGACCGCGATCAACCAATATTTCCTGCACGCACGCATGTTCAGGAACTGGGGCTTTTCCAGGCTCGGCGAGCACGAGTATTCAGAGTCCATCGACGAGATGAAGCACGCGGACACGCTGATCGAGCGCATCCTGTTTCTCGAAGGTCTGCCCAACCTGCAGGACCTCGGCCGGATCGGAATCGGTGAGAACGTCCCCGAGGCCCTGAAGAGCGATCTCGCCATGGAGATGCAGGCGTTGCCGGACCTGCACGCCGCGATTCGCGACTGCGAGGCGAAGGACGACTTCGTCAGTCGCGAGATCTTCCGCCACATCCTCGAATCCGAAGAGGAACACATCGACTGGCTGGAAACGCAACTGGATCTCGTCGGCAAGATCGGCCTCGAGAACTACCTGCAGTCGCAGACCTGAAAAGCGCTGCCGGCGGGCGGCCAGCGTCCGGACCAACGGTTAACGCAGGACGTGCCGCTGCTCTTCTGCCGGCTCCGCGGCGGGCGGCAGGCGGGGCTCCTCGCCGCGAGCGAAATCGCCGATGTACTTCAGTCGTGGCACGTGGTCGCAGATGACCTTGAGGCTCGTGACGATAGGAACCGCCATCAGCGCTCCGGCGATCCCCCACAGCCAGCCCCAGACGATGACCGCCAGGAATACGAACAGCGGGCTCAGCGACATCCTCTGTCCGAGGATGGTGGGCGTGATGAGCTGCCCTTCGAGGATGGTCAGGACGAGAAAGACGGCAGCCGGCGCGAGTGAGTCGCCCAGCGTGTCGAACGTGCTGATGCCGACCACTGTCAGCACGGCCGCGGAAGCGAGCGCACCCACATAGGGCGCGAAATTGAACAGCGCGACCATCGTGCCCCACAGGATCGGATTCGGCACGTCGAGCCAGTACATCGCCACGCCGGTCACCGCCCCGAGCGTGAAGTTGATCACCGTCACCGTCGCGAGGTACCGCGACTGCTCCCGCTGTATCTGGCGGGCGATCAGCACGATCCGGCGCCGTTCCGTCCAGGTCCGGCCGCAGCGCGTCATCCGGCGCAGCAGCGTGTCGCCGCTCGCGAGCAGGAAGAACGTCAGGAACATCACGAGGCCGATGAACGCCGCGGCCGTCGGCAGCCCCACGAGCAGGTTTTCCGTCACGGAGGGACCTTTTACGACGACCGGCTGGGCGTCGTCGGGCTCGCGCGGCTGTGCCAGTTCCTCGACCTCGTCGGCGAGTTCCTGGATGCCTTCCAGGTGGCTCTTGCCGCTGAAGAGCTCCGCCTTCAGTTCCCGCACCGTTCGCGGCGCTTCGGTAAGCCAGCGCTCCGCGGGTTCCGCCAGCGCCATGATCGCAAGCACGAGCAGCCCGGCGAGCGTCGCCACGATCATCAGCGCCGACAATGCATTCGGCAGACCGAAGCGATTGAGCCCGCGCACGAGCGGCGACAGCAGCAGGTTCAACAGCATGGCAAACGCGATCGGCGTCAGCAGGTCGGCCGCGATATACAGGCACGCCGCGACGGCGAGCAGGAACAATCCGAGCAGGGGGAGGGACGTCTGGCGCGCGGGCGGCTCCCCCACCAGCGCGGCCATCAGCCGGGACTGCTCAGGAAACGCCAGGCGATCAGCGACGAGTTGACGAGCCCGAGCAACAGCTTCGCATGCTGCTCCGGCCTGATTTCGAAGTCACGGCCAGACCCCCACCAGTACCCCGCCGCGAAAGCGGCGCCGAGGGTATAGGGATTCGCGAAGCGTTTCTGCTTCCACTCGTGCATGACCTCACGATGCCGTACACGGCGGGCCTGTGCCGCGTCGGCCTTGAGCGACCAGTGCAGAACGCCCGCCTGCTGGCCCGCGAACATCAGGCTCCGCCTTCCGGTGCCGGGCGAATCCGCGCGCGGGTCTCGGCGAACTGCAGGTGCCGGGTGAGCTTCGTCGCCGTGCGCCACAGCAGCCAGGCCGCGAGGATGTGCAGACCGCCCATGGCGAGCAGGGCAAGCCAGAGCGCAAGGCCGGCCTGGACAAGCCCGTACACGACACCGGCGACGAGCAGGCCCCAGGCGGCGAGCAGGCACACGGCGGCCAGCACACCGAGACCGGCCATTACCGCAACGCTCGTCGCGGCCAGCCTCGCCTCGGCGACGGCCAGGTGCCCGACGGCACGTGCGCGCTCCCGCGTCGCGGCCAGCCAGCCGGTGGCATGCCCGATGATGTTGTCGGGTTCCGCCTCGTCGCGTACCCCGGCCTCCGCGACCGGGGGCGGCCCGTCGGGGCTGCTCCCGGTTGCGCCTCGGGACATGCCTGCCGGCAGGCCCGGTTCGCCCGTATCGCCAGGGTTGCTGCCGTTGCTGCGATGGGGAGCGCTATGCGCCACGGTTTGCCTTAGCGGCGCAGCAACGCGGCAACCAGCACACCGGCAGCGAAGGCAATGCCGGTCGCGGCGAGCGGGCGCTCCCTGACGAAGGCCTCGACTTCGCCCAGGGATTCGTCGACTTTCAGGCTCGCGCGTTGCCGTGAGGCGGCGAGCTTGTCCTGCGCCTCCCCGGCCTTGTCGCGCACCTTGCGCTCCAGGTTCTCGGCACGGCTCGCCGACTCGTCAATGGCGCGATGTGCCTTCTCGGCCACGCGACTCGTCGTCGATGCCGAATCGGCCGCGGGGGTGTCGAAACTCGAAGCTCTGTCCGGGTTCTGGTTCATGTCAATCTCCGTTTGTTTTGTGAGGTGGGAATACCGGTTCGTGGAGATAACGTGCAGTTTCTGTGCCAACGACTTTGGTTGGCCGCCCCGGCGAGTTTACACCTGGCGCCGCTTTGCCGCCGGTCGCCAACCGGAAAATATTGCAATGCCGGGCAAAAGCTACAGCTCGCGCGGGATGCGGAAGACTCACCGCCGCAATCGCAGGATGCACATCACCGCGCATGCGCCGCCGGCGTTGCAGCAAAACGGGCCACGAGCACGCCGGGGCGGGAAGTCGTACTGGAGAGATGGCGTCCCCAGGGGGATTCGAACCCCCGTTACCGCCGTGAAAGGGCGGTGTCCTGGGCCTCTAGACGATGGGGACGCGGTCGTGCGGTGCGAACCGTGGTGGAGCTAGGCGGGATCGAACCGCCGACCTCTTGCATGCCATGCAAGCGCTCTCCCAGCTGAGCTATAGCCCCACGGAGCCGGGCACTATAGGGACGGGATCGGGGGCTGTCAAGAACGCCCTCCCCGGTCATTTCGGCCACCGGATCAGTCAGTTGCCGAAGCCCTGGCGGTCACGAACTCGATCGCGCGATCGAGCCTCGCGACCGCTCTCGCCCGGCCTGCCAGGTACACCGTGACGTCGATCGGCGGCGACACCGCGCCGCCGGTGACGGCGACGCGCACGGGCTGGCCGAGCTTCCCCATGTTGAGCTCGTTCGCCGCGGCGACTCTTTCGATCGCGGCCCCGATGGCGTCGGGGCGCCACGCATCCAGGGAATCGAGGGCGGTCCGCACCTGCCGGAGCGGCTCCAGTACGACTGGCCGCAGGTGCTTCTTCGCGGCCGCCGTGTCGAACTCGGCGAAATCCTCATAAGCGTACCGCGCGCTCTCGGCCATTTGCTTAAGCGTGCCGGCGCGCTCGCGGAACGCTTCGGCGACGGCGCGCGGCGACGGCCCTTCGGCCAGGTCGAACCCGGCGGCAGCCAGGAACGGCGCCAGGCGCTCGCCGAGTTCCTCCGCCGGCATCGCCATGATGTGCTGCTGGTTCAGCCACCGCAGCTTGTCGGGATTGAACGCCGACGCCGACTGGTTCACGTCGGCGATATCGAACAGCTCGATCATCTCCTCGACGCGAAATACTTCCTGGTCCCCGTGCGACCACCCGAGCCTTACGATGTAGTTGAGAACCGCGTCCGCCAGGTAGCCCTCGTCGCGGTACTCGCGGATGTCGACGGCGCCGTGGCGCTTGGAGAGCTTGGCGCCGTCGGGGCCGAGGATCATCGGCAGATGGGCGTATACGGGCGGTTCGACGGCGAGCGCGGTCAGCATGTTCATCTGGCGCGGCGTGTTGTTAAGGTGATCGTCGCCGCGGATGACGTGCGTGATCGCCATGTCATGATCGTCGATCACGACACAGAAATTGTAGGTCGGCGTACCGTCTGAGCGGAGGATGATGAGATCGTCCAGTTCCCGGTTCGAGAACACGACCCGGCCGCGAATCAGGTCTTCCACCACGACCTCGCCGTCTTCCGGATTCCGGAACCGCACGACCGGGGTCACGCCCGCCACCGGGTTGCGGCCGTGCCGGCAGCTGCCGTCGTAGCGCGCTTTCTCGCCCCGCGCCATCTGGGCCTCGCGCCTGGCGTCCAGTTCCGCCTTGCTGCAGTAGCAGTAGTACGCCTTGCCCTCCGCCAGCCATTGCTCCGCCACGGCGCGATAGCGGTCGAAGCGCTGCGTCTGGAACACCGGGCCTTCGTCAGCGTCGAGTCCTAGCCAGCGCAGGCCATCGAGGATTGCTTCCACGTTCGCCACCGTGGAGCGCTCGCGGTCCGTGTCCTCGATACGCAGAATGAACCGGCCATTCGTGTGGCGGGCGTGCAGCCAGCAGAAGAGCGCGGTGCGCACGCTGCCGATGTGCAGCACGCCGGTCGGGCTCGGCGCAAAGCGGGTTCTCGTCATGTCACCTCGGTGGGGGCCGGGCGGGACCGGTAGATTGCACAACTGCTCCAAAAAAAGCGTCGGGGCCCGGCGACTCGCGCGCGATTATGGCAAATAAGCAACACTTGTGCTCGGAGCCTCGATTGTAAGGCCCCGAAAAGTGTCTATAATAGACCGCGCCACGCATCGAACTTAAAGTCGGATGTGAAGCAGCGGGAACGTGACGCAAGTCACAAGAACTTCACCTTCACATGCCTAGTATGTGGCCTAGGTCTCAAGCCTTGCTCGGTGGAATCTGTTGGTGATGTAGCCGGGAGTCGCAGTCCCGGCCAGAGCGCCGTTCCCCGGAGTCCCCCGAAGGTCCCAAAAGAATATCGAGAGCTGCCGTGCACGACTTGCGAAGTTGGTCCGTACTGTGGGTGACGTCCCTGCAGAAGGTAGCCGCCCCGGCAATCACCGGGCTGGTGCTCTACCTGCTGACGCTGGCCTACGGCATTCGATTCTCGGTCGAGTACGTCTCCCTGTGCCTGTTGTCGATGATGCTTGCGGGCATCTTCATCAAGGACAGCATGCCGGCCCGCACGCGCATCCGCATATTCGGCGGCTACATCGGCACGATCATCACCGGATGGCTGTTCGTCGTGAGCATCCTGCTGCTGATCGGCTACGCGAGCAAGATATCGGCATTCTATTCGCGACTCGTGCTGTTTACCTGGTTCCTGCTGAACCCGTTCATCATCGTGTTCGGCAAGTGGGTACTCCAGGAGCTGATCGTCAAGCTAATGACCTTCGCGGGCAACACGCGCCGCGTCGTCATCGCCGGCGTCACGCCCGTCAGCAAGCAGCTCGCGGAGAACATCGACAACGACAAGCGGCTGGGGATGCGATTCCTGGGATTTTTCGAGGATCGTTCGCCGGATCGATTCGGTGAGCTGAAGCACGGCCAGGTGCTGGGAACGCTGTCCGAGCTCGCGGACTACGCGAACCGCAACGGCGTCGACGCCATCTATATTGCACTGCCCATCAAGCACCTCGTGCGCAGCCAGGTGCTGATCGAACAGCTGCACGACACGACGGCGTCGGTCTACTACGTGCCCGACATCTTCGTCTTCGACCTGATTCAGTCGCGCGTGGACGACATCCAGGGCATCCCTGTGCTGGCACTGCTGGAGACGCCGTTCTACGGGTACAACGGGCTCATGAAGCGCCTGTTCGACCTGTTTGTCGCGTCGATGATCCTGCTCCTCATATCCCCGCTCATGGTGGCGATCTCGGTCGCCGTGAAGATGTCGTCGCCCGGGCCCATCATTTTCCGGCAGCGTCGTTACGGGCTGGCCGGCGAGGAGATTACCGTCTACAAGTTCCGTACGATGACAGTCGTGGAGGACGGCGACGATATCCGCCAGGCGCAGAAGGACGACGACCGTTTCACGCCGATCGGGGCGTGGCTCAGGAAGCGCTCGCTGGACGAGTTGCCGCAGTTCATCAACGTACTGCAGGGCCGGATGAGCATCGTCGGGCCGCGCCCGCATGCCGTCGCGCACAACGAGCTGTACCGCAAGCTCATCAAGGGATACATGTTGCGGCACAAGGTGCTCCCGGGAATCACCGGCTGGGCGCAGGTGAACGG
>DASUOE010000083.1:0-15883 GCA_036276805.1 Woeseiaceae bacterium
GCTCGCCGAGCAGCTGCGCGCGCTCGAGGAACTGAAGCAGATGGCCTTGGCCTACGGCTTCGACATATCGCGTCCCGCCGCAAGCGGCAGGGAAGCGATCCAGTGGCTGTACTTCGGCTACCTGGCCGGCGTCAAGGAGCAAAACGGCGCCGCCATGTCGCTCGGCCGGGTGTCGACCTTCCTCGATATCTACCTGCAACGGGATCTCGCGAGCGGCGCAATCGACGAATCCGAAGCGCAGGAGATGATCGACGATTTCGTCATCAAGCTGCGCATCGTCCGCTTCCTGCGTACGCCCGAATACGACGACCTGTTCGCCGGCGACCCTACCTGGGTGACCGAGTCCATCGGCGGAATGGGCGACGACGGGCGCGCGCTCGTCACGCGCTCGAGCTTCCGCTTTCTCCAGACGCTGTACAACCTCGGGCCTGCGCCGGAACCGAACCTGACGATCTGGTACACACCGCGCCTGCCGGAGGCGTTCCGGCGTTTCTCGGCGAAAGTGGCCATCGATACGAGCTCGATCCAGTTCGAGAGCGACGAAATCATGCGGCGCGCCTGGGGTGACGACGGCGCCATTGCCTGTTGCGTATCGCCGATGCTGATGGGCAAGCAGATGCAGTTCTTCGGCGCGCGGGCGAACATGGTGAAATGCCTGCTGTACGCGATCAACGGCGGCCGCGACGAGATCAGTGGCAAGGTCGTGGCGCCCGGCTTCGAGCCGGTCGTGAGCGACGTGCTCGACTTCGGCGACGTGCTCGCGCGTTTCGAGAAGATGATGGACTGGCTGGCCGGCGTATACGTCAACGCCATGAACGTCATTCACTACATGCACGACAAGTACGCGTACGAGCGCATCGAAATGGCGCTGCACGACTACGCGCCGCTCCGGACCATGGCCTTCGGAATGGCCGGCCTGTCCGTCGTCGCCGACAGCCTCTCTGCGATCAAGTACGCGAAGGTCCGCGTCATCCGCGATGAGACGGACCTCGTCACGGACTACGTGGCGGAAGGCGAATTCCCGAAATTCGGCAATAACGACAACCGCGTCGACCAGCTGGCTTCGTGGGCCGTCAGCACGTTCATGGGCAAGCTGCGCAAGTACCCGACCTACCGGAACGCGCTTCACACCCAGTCGATCCTCACCATTACGTCGAATGTCGTGTACGGCAAGGCGACGGGCAACAGCCCGGACGGCCGGCGTCACGGTGAGCCGTTCGCGCCGGGTGCGAACCCCATGCACGGCCGCGACAGCCACGGCATCCACGCGTCGGCCGCGTCGGTGGCGAAGATCCCGTACCGCGATGCCGAGGACGGCATCTCGCTGACGACGACGCTCGTGCCGACCGGCCTCGGCCGGACCGAAGCAGACCGCGTCACGAACCTGACGGCGATGCTCGATGCATTCTTCGGCGTCACCGGCTACCACATGAACGTCAACGTTTTGAACCGGGAGACACTGATGGACGCAATGGATCACCCGGAGAAGTACCCGAACCTGACGATCCGGGTGTCCGGTTACGCGGTCAACTTCGTGCGGCTGACGCGCGAGCAGCAGATGGACGTCATCAACCGGACGTTCCACGGGGAGTAGCCGACATGCGCGAACCGGAACCGGTCGAGGCACTGACGCTGGCAGCGAAAAGCCCGTTCGAGATGCGCGTGCATCTCGGCGACGACGTGCCGGAGACGGACGTGCGGACGGCGCTCGAAACCGGCGACATGGGCTTCCTGCATTCCTTCACGACCGGCTCGACCGTCGACGGGCCGGGCGTGCGCGTCGTCGCCTGGACCACGGGCTGCATGTGGCGTTGCCGGTACTGCCACAACCCGGACACGTGGACGATGAAGAACGGCATACCGGTCTCGGTCACCAAAGCCATCGACGAGCTTTCCAAGTACCGGCACGGCCTCAAGCTGATGTCCGGCGGCCTGACGGTGAGCGGCGGCGAGCCGCTGATGCAGCATCGTTTCGTGCTGAAGCTCCTGGCGGCAGCCAGGGCCATGGGCATCCACACGACCCTGGAGACGAACGGGTACTTCGGTGACCGGCTCGCCGACGCCGACTTCGCGTCGATCGATCTCGTGATGCTCGGCATCAAGGCGTGGGACCCGGAACGCCATCGCGAACTGACCGGCCGCGAAATCGAGCCGACGCTCGCGCTCGCGCGCCGGCTGGCGGCCGCGAAACGCCCGATCTGGGTGCGCTTCGTGCTCGTGCCGGAACTCACCGACGATTTCGACGACATCCGGGAAATCGCCGCGTTCGCCGCGGGACTCGGCAACGTCGAGCGCGTCGAGGTGCTGCCGTTTCACCAGATGGGCCGGTTCAAATGGCACGAGCTCGGCATCCGTTACCACCTCGAGGATACCGAACCGCCGTCCGCGGACGCAGTCGACGAAGCCGTGTCGATTTTCCGGGCGGCAGGGCTCACGGCAGACTGAGCGCTACGGAGGGCAGGCATGGCAGTCACGAACGTCCCGGCAGGCGCCGCCGCCGAACTGCCGCCGGCAGCCGCGGTGTCCGTGCCGTCGCAGCGAATTGCCACGATCGACTGGATGCGCGGCCTCGTCATGGTGCTCATGGTCATCGACCACGCCTCGATGGCCTTCGACGGCAGCCATGTCTCGAAGGACTCCGCGTTCTTCCCCGACGCCGGCACGATGGCACTGCCCGCGGCGGAGTTCTTCACCCGCTGGGTCACGCACCTGTGCGCGCCGACCTTTGTATTCCTCGCCGGCACGTCGCTCGCGATCAGCATCGAGCGGCGTGCGGGCAGGGGCGTCGCGGCGTGGGAGATCGACAGGAACATCCTGGTCCGCGGCGCGATCATCGCGCTGCTCGATCTCACCATCGTGTCCCTGGGCTCGGGGCGCTGGACCTTCGGCGTGCTGTACGCCATCGGGGTATCGATGATGTGCATGGCGGGCCTGCGCCGCTTGCCCACCTGGGGCTTGTGCGCCGCGGCGCTGGCCTGGATGGTGCTTGGCGAATGGGTCGTGGATGCGGTCTGGGATCCGCCGGGCAGCACGTCGATCATGGCTGCGCTGACGATCGGTTACTACCGGGGCGAGAGCCTCTACATCATCTACCCGTTCGTCCACTGGCTCGCCATCATGATGCTCGGCTGGGTCTTCGGCCGGCATCTCATCCGCCACGCCTCGGGGCAGAGCAGCGTCTCCGGCAGGAAGGTGTTGTGGATCGCGGGCTTCGCCGGCCTCGCAGCCTTCCTCGCCGTGCGCTACAACGCGGGCTACGGCGACATGTTCCTCCACCGCGCCGACGGCAGCTGGCAGCAGTGGCTGCACGTCAGCAAGTACCCGCCCTCGCTCGCCTACATCGGCCTCGAAGTCGGCATTCTCTGCCTGTGCCTTGCGGCCCTCCGGACGCTGGAGCCGCACATCGGCGTGCGGCGCAACGGCGTGCTGCTGGTGTTCGGCGAGACCGCGATGTTCTTCTACCTCGTCCACCGCCTGGTGCTCGAGGTGCCGGCAACCTGGTTCGGCCTGCGGGGCTTCGGCGACCTCACCACGACCTACGTCACCGCTGCCGTCCTGCTCGTGCTGCTGTACCCGGCGTGCCTCTGGTATCGCAGCCTCAAGAAGGCGCACCCGGATTCGGTGCTCAAGTATTTTTGACGAACAGAAATGCAAAATTATCCTCACCACTACCGCGTCAGGGCAGAAGCCGGGTCCGCCGGCGTCGTCACCATCGGCAGCGCAGGACTCGCCGCGCTCGAAACCGCGGCGCCGGCGGAGTTCGGTGGCCCGGGGGACCGGTGGTCGCCGGAGACGCTGCTGGTGGCGGCGGTCGGGGACTGCTTCATCCTGACGTTCCGTGCCATCGCGAGAGCATCGAAACTGGACTGGACGGCGCTGGCCTGCGATGTCGAAGGCGTGCTCGACCGCGTCGATCGCGAGGTGCGCTTCACGGAGTTCAGGCTCTCCGCCGTGCTCGAGGTGCCGCAAGGCGGCAACGAGGATCGCGCGCGCCGCCTCATGGAGAAGGCGGAGGCGTCCTGCCTCGTCACCCGCTCCCTGCTGGCGGCGGTGCATCTCGAGGCGGCGGTGCGTGTCGTCGGCTGACCTGCGACCGGAGTCGCCGGCCCGGCCCGGCCTCCCAGAAAGGCTTCAGCCTGCGCAGGCGCCGCCACGATTCGGACGCGGCATCGATCCGCTCCAGGGCCCGCTTCTCCGCCCAGCCCTGCATCCACGCGACGACTCCGGGCTCCAATCGGCCCGCCCGCAGGCCACAAGCCAGCCGGACGGCTGCACGCGCGTCGTTCGCCTCACCGAGGCGGTCCTGGAACTCCTCCATGGCGCCGAGACAGGCGTTGACGCCGTCGCCGGCCCAGAGCGAGCCGAAGGATTCCGCCGTGTACCGGGCGGACTTGCAGCGCTTGCGCAGTTCGTGCACGGCCTCCCCGGGGAGTTGCCCGAGGGGACGCTCTTCCTCCAGCAGTCCGCGCCGGTCGGCGCGCAGGACCTTGCGGGCGAAAGGCATCGCCCGCCGGTTCATCTCGGAGTCCTCGAAGTCCCTCTGGAGGCCGGCGACCCAGCGCTGGAACATGAGGAGCAGCCGCGCGTAGCGGCGCGAGCGGAACCGGGCGACGGCCGTGTCCGTGGCCCTTCGCCGCTCGTATTGCGCGAGGCGCTGCAGGCGTTTCGCCTGGCGAGCCTGCAACGCGCCGCCTGCGGTCGCCTCGGCCATCAGCAACGGCACGGTTTCGCTCGCGAAGACGTGCCAGTCCCGCGCGGCCGCGAGGCGCCGCTGGAACCAGCGGAATTCGCTGCTGAACGATTTGCGCTCGTGATACGGCAGGAGAGGTTTGAACGCTCGCAGCGCGGCACGCAGGCGGCGCAACGCGACCCTTACCTGGTGCACGCTCTCGGGATGGCCGTCGAGCATCGGCGCGTGATTGCGCTCGAGCTGCAAGAGCGTCGCGCGGACGACGGCATCGAATGCGTCGAGCGCCAGCATGTTCTTCGACAGAACGGCCGGCCTGGCCTTCTCCGCTTTCGGCCGGTGCGACAGCCGCGCCAGCGCATAGCCGCGATCCGACTTCGAAACGTACATCGGCCGCGCGTCGCTCGCCTGGCACACGTCGAGGGCCAGGCCGAAGAGCGCCGTCGCATCGCCCGACAACAACTCGAACTCCGCCTCGCAAATCGCTTCCTCGCGCAGGCCGGCGCGCGTCGGCGCCTGGATGACGCCCCGGTCGATCGCGAGTTCGACCTCCGCATGGCGGGTCTTCAGCCGGAGCGCGGTGCGCTCGAGGCGGGTCGTGAACACCGGCGCGAGGTCCGCGTCGCGCCGGCGCGCGAGCGCGGGCACGACGCCGGCCTCGCGCAGCAGCTCGAGTTCCGGCCGGTCGCCGCTCACCGGCGTCGACACTTCCGTGCGGTTCGTGAGGCCGGCCATGCCGTGGGCCGGGAGCTTGACGGCCTGGACGCGGGATTCGCCGTCGTCACGCACGCGGAGCGCAATGCCGGCCTTGTGGAGGGCGTGCCTCGGCGTGTCGAAGTACGTGGTGACGAGGTGCCGGCGGACGGGCGGACCGGCCGCGAGCCGCCGGAAGCGCTTGGACGCGAGCAGCTTCCGGGCGGCCTCGGGCGAGAGCGCGAGCTTGATCTCGATTTCCTTTTGCGGCTTCACGTGCGGCCTCGCCTCGACGGCCGACCATTGTCGCACGGGCGGGCGGCGGCGGCGGCGCCAATGCGGGCCGCGGGAACCGGCCCGTGACGCGCGCTGCCGCGGCATGCCGGCTCATAGCGCTCCTGGCAATGCCCGGGGCCGCCGCCCTGGCCGGCGAGGGCGACGCCGGACTCGAGTGGGGCTGGCTTGCGTTCGGCGACCTGTACGACGTGCCCCGGTTCCACGACCCGCAAGGCGAGGACGCCACCGGCGCCGTCGTACGCCGTGCCTATCTCACGTTCGACGCCGGTCTCGGCCCGGGCTGGTTCGCTCGCCTGCGCTTCGAGGCCAACCAGTCCGGCGAGTTCGAGACCTACGACTTCGAAGCCGACATGAAGGACTTCTACGCCGGCCGCGACTTCGGGGCGCATCGCCTGCTCATCGGCCTCTCGCCGACGCCGGCGTTCGACCTCATCGAAGAGGCCTGGGGGCTGCGCTACCTCGCGAAGACGCCGATGGACCTCCAGGGCCTGCCGAGCCGGGACACGGGAGTGGCGTTGCGCGGGCCGCTCACCGCCGACGGCCGCTTCGCCTACCGCGTCATGCTCGGCGCCGGGGACGACATCGGCGCGGGCGGCGGCGAGGGCGACAAGCTCATGTCCGCCGTCACCTGGCATCCCGCCCCGAACTGGACCGTGGACCTGTTCGCGGACTACGAGGCGCTGCCCGGGCCGTCCGACCGCCGGACGCTGCAGGCCTTCGTCGCTTACGAAACCGATCAGCTCCGCGTCGGGCTGCAGTACTCGGACCAGGACCGCGGGCACGACCCGCCGGTCGAACTCGTCTCCGGGTACCTCGTCGCTCGCACGGGCGCGGCCGCGAGTGCCATCCTGCGCGTTGACCGCCTGCTCGAGCCGAGCGCGAGGGGCGAGGACATCGACTACCTGCCGTTCGACCCCTCGGCCGAGGCCACGATGCTGATTGCCGGGCTGGAGTTCGAGCATGGGACGCATTACCGCATCACGCCGAACGTCGTCGCCAAGTGGTACGGCCGCGACGACGCCGGCGAGCGCCCGGAAACCGACGTGCACCTGCGCCTCACGTTCTTCCTCGATTTCGAATAGCGTTTCGAATAGCGGGTTTCCATTCCCCTGCGGTCCCGGCGTGCCGCGCCACTTCAGGGTGTCCAGTCGAGCGCATGGTCTTCGAGGTGGCGGTCGACCGCCGCGCCGACGGTCGGGTGGAAGCGGGCGGCGCCGAAGCGGTCGAACAGCTCGAAGCGCCGAAGCTTGTCCTTCACCGGGTCCTTCATCTCGGCGAAGTGCAGTTCGACGCCGGCCTGTGCCAGCGCGTGCTCGAGTTCGGCCAGCACGTCGGCCGACGTGACGTCGATGCTGGTGACCGGCTCCGCGGCGACGATGACGCGGCGCACGGGCTGCGGCGCGTCGGCCACGGCCTTCTGCACCCGTTGCTGGAAGAGCTCGGCGTTCGCGAAGAACAGCGGCGCGTCCCAGCGGAACAGGACCAGGCCCGGCACGCGCCGGGCGTCCGGGTAACGCTCGAGATCGTGGTAGCCGCGCAGCCCGCTCACGCGGCCGAGCACAGCCGAATGCGGCCGCCAGCCGTCCCACAGGAACTCGATGACGGCGAGGCCCACGGCGAGACCGATGCCGGGTATCGCCCCGAGCGTCGCCACGCCGGCGAAGCACGCCATCGACAGCCAGAATTCCCAGCGCTGGATGCGCCAGATCCGGCCGACGTCGCGGAATTCGAACAGGCCGATCGCCGAGGCGATCACGACCGCCGCGAGCGCCGCCGTCGGCAGGTTCCGGAGCAGGTCGGGTGCGAACACGAGCAGGAGGGCGACGGCGAGCGCGCCGACTACGCCCGTGAGCTGCGTCTTCGCGCCGGCGGCCTCGGCGACCGGCGTGCGCGAGGAGCTGCTGCTGACCGGGAAACCCTGGAAAAAGCCGGCAGCGAGGTTGGCGCCGCCGAGGGCGATCATTTCCTGGTTCGGGTCGACGGCCGTCCTGGACTTTGCCGCGTACGCCCGGGACAGCACGCTCGTATCGGCGAAGGCTACGAGCGCGACGGCGGCGCCGCCAATGACGACGGCGCCAAGGTCGGCGAAGCCGATCCAGGGAATCTCGAACGCCGGCAATCCCTGGGGCAGCGGCCCGAGGATGCTGACGCCGGCCCTCGTCGCCAGGTCGAACGCACCGACCAGCACCGTTGCCGCGACGACCGCCATGAGGATCGTGGGCACGCGCCTGAAGCGCTTGAAGGCCAGTATCGCGACGAGCACGCCGGCGCCGATGGCGAGCGCGGCACCGTTGAAGTCGCCGGCACTCACCCTGGCGCCGATCTCTGCGAGATCGCGAATCGGCCCGTCGCCGTCGATGGAGAAGCCGAACAGCTTCGGCAGCTGGCTGATCACAACGACCAGTGCGATCCCGTTCATGTAGCCGTAGCGGATCGGCTTGGACAGGAGTTCGGTGATGAAGCCCAAGCGCAAGATCCCGGCCGCGATGCAGACGAGGCCGGAGACGACGGCCATGAGGCTCGCGACCGCGATCGCCCGCCCGGGATCGCCGGCGGACAGCGGCAGGACGACGGCGAGAATCACCGCCGCGAGCGAGGAGTCCGGCCCGAGTACCAGGATACGGCTGGGACCCAGGAGCGCGTAGGCGAGCAGCGGTACGATCGTCGCGTACAGCCCGTAGATGCCGGGGACGCCCGAGGCGACGGCATAGGCGATGCCGACGGGCACGAGCATAGTCGTCAGCACGAGCCCGGCCGCGAGGTCGTTCGGCAGCCAGGCAGCGCGGTAATGCAACAGGGTGTGCAGGCCGGGCAGCCAGCGAAGGAAGCGGCCGGGTGACGGCAGCGGGACCGCCGCCGCCGGCATGGAATTGTGCGCGTGCACCGTCTAGAAGCGGTACCCGACCGTGAGCGGGACGAACTCGACGTCCTCGTCGCCGAACTGGATCATGTGATACCGCGCTTCGATAAATAGTTGTCCGGACGTCAGGTCGAAGCTGTAGCCCGCACCCAGGTTCCAGCCGAACTCGTCCGAGGACTGGCTGCCGACGATGAACGTTCCCGGCCCGACGCCGCCGGGATAGCACCACCAGTACCAGGGATCGCAGATCGGCGGGTAATAGACGAGCCCCGTGTCCTCCACCCGCGCCTCGACGCTGTACCAGCCGACGCCTCCGGTGAGGTAGAAGCCGTTGGCCGTGTCCGGGCCGAGGCTCCAGATGCCGTTGACGGCCACCTGCCAGTAATCGAGCCCTCCGCCGGTGATGTCGCCGTCGTTGTTCGGGTCCTGGTCGATGGCGTCGTTGATTCGCCGGACGGCGTCCCCCGACAGGTCGAAGTCGCTGTAGGCCAGTTCCATCGACAGCCCGATCGGCCAGTCCGACGGCCAGAAGAGCGCGCCGCCGGAGAAGTTCCAGTCGTCGTCGAGTATGTCGGCCGTATCGCCGTTGGCGAACGACCAGCCGCCCGCGACCTGCCCGAACCAGCTGCGGGAGGAGTCGTCCGGCCGGCCGCCGGCATGGGCGGAAGTTGCGATGAGTGCCAGGGTAGCGACGCCCGCCAGGCCCCTGGATATCGTAGAAAGCATGCTGTTCTCCGTTCTGCTGTCGCGCGTTACAGGGATTGACGGCCGGACGGGTGCTCGCACCGGAATCCGGGTGAGACGAAAGTCCCGCCGGCCAGGACGGCCTCGATCGCCGGCAGCAGGTCGTCGCCGACCGACCGCTTGAGCACCACGGCGCTTGCGCCCTGGACCATCGCCGCCTCGGCGACCGTGGGATCGTCGTAGAGCGACAGCACGACGACCCGCGCGTCGGGAACTTCGGCGACGAGTGCCTTAAGGAGGTCCATGGCGTTACCGTCCGCAAAACTCAGGTCCAGTATCAGCAGCGTCGGGTCGAGCCTCCGCGCCCCGTCGAGCAGCGACCTGGGGTCCGCGACGAGGAAAACCGTCCCGGCGATACTCGCGACGAGCTGGCGCAGCCGGTCGGCAAGCGGCGCATTGCGATCCGCCAGGATCGCGCAGGTTACGCCGTCCTGCCTCTTTTCCTGCATGTCCGTTCTGCGAAGCCTCTGCCGGTTACAACCGGATTCGTACCGCTATGAGACTCCGGCGCGGGCGTATCGGACATCAGGAAAATTACGGAGGCGGCGCCGAATATTACCGAGGCGCGGGAGCGGCCCTGTTCAGCTGGCGAGACCGTGGCGCACGGCGAAGCGAATCAGCTCGGCGTTACTCGCGATATCGAGTGTCTGCATGATCTTGTACTTGTGGCTTTCGACCGTCCGCGGCGAGATGTCGAGCCGTGCGGCGATGGTCTTCGCGGAACAGCCGTCGGCCAGCAGCCGCAGGACCTCCCGCTGGCGCAGGCTCAGGGCTTCGAGGGGGTCGGCCGGCTCCGTACCGGGGCTGCCGCCCCGGAAGACGTCGCTTGCCAGTTCCGGCGAGACAAAGGTGTGTCCCGCCAGGGCGGCGCGGACGGCCATGATCAGCTCCTCGACGGCGGACTGCTTCAGCACGTAACCGAGCGCACCGGCCTGCAGCGCCTCGCGGGCGTAGGCGACGTTGCTGTGCATCGTCAGCAGCACGACCCTCACGGCCGGATCTTCCGCCTTGAGGCGCGCCAGCGCGTCGAGGCCGCTCATGCCCGGCATGGAGATGTCGCTGACGATCACGTCCGGAGCGAGTTCGCGGGCCATCCCGAGCAGCTTGTCGCCGCTCGTCGCGATGCCGACCAGTTCGAACTCCCGGCTGAGGAGGCGGCTCAGGCCCTCGGCGACGATGCGGTGATCGTCCGCCAGCAGCACCCGGATCGGCTTCATGTCACTGGGCCCTTGACGGGTATCTTCGCCATGATACTCGTTCCCTTACCCGGGGTACTGCCGACCCGCAGGCGGCCGCCGGCCAACCGCGCCCGTTCCCGCATCCCGGAAAGGCCGATACCGGTTTCCGACTCGCGGCCGCGCGAGTCGAAGCCCTTGCCATCGTCGCGTACTTCGAGCAGGTAATGATTCCTCGACTGCCGGAACCGCACCCGGACCGATGCCGCGTCGGCATGCTTCAGCGCATTCGTGAGCGATTCCTGGAGGATCCGGTAGATGGCGAGCGCCACGTCATGAGGGGGGGCATCCCGCAACGGCTCGATGCGCTCATCGATGCGCCACCGGCGCAGGCGGCGCACGCGATCGGTCTCCGCGCGGATCGCGGCAACGAGACCGAGCTCGCCGACGATGGACGGGTGCAGACGGTAGGACATGTCGTGCACGTCCTTGCTGATCCGCACCAGTTCCGATTGCATTCGCTTCAGCATGTCCGGATCCGGAGCAGCTTGCCGCTCGGCGGCGAGCATGGCGGCGTCGATGGCGAGCCCGGCCAGCCGTTGCGAGAAATCGTCGTGCAGCTCGCGCGCGACCCGCCAGCGCTCATCTTCGTGGGCGGTGATGAGCCGGCTGCTGAGCCGCGCGCTGGCGCTCTCGGCCCGGCGGCGGCGGCGGCGGCTCAGTAGGAGTGCCGCCAGCAAGAACGTCTGCACGGCAACGACGGTGACGACGAGCAGGATCCAGTGGGCATACTGGGACCAGACCGATGGCGCCTGGAACAGGACCTCACTGTCCGGCGGCAACCGCGCGGCCCCGATGCCCCACCGCTTGAGCGCGCGCCAGTCGTATGTCGGCCCGCTCAGCGGGACGACGCGAACGATCGGGTCCGCGACCGGGCGGGTCAGCATCTGCGCCGCCGTGGAGGCCATGGTTTCCGACATCCGGTCGATCTGGATCTGGCGGCCGCCGACGACACCGAGCCCGAGCTCGTTGGCAAACGCGCTGAAGACCGGCGCCCTGCTCGCCGCAACCAGCCGTTCCGTCCCCTCCTGCAGCGGTATGATCAGGCCGCCGGCGTCGATGCTCAAGATGCCGACGAGCACGGCCGACCGGGGGGGCAGGCCGGACACCAGCGCCTCGATCTCCGTGAGCGACAAATCGGACGTGTAATGAAACCGGATGCGGTCGGTGAACCCCGCGAGGTCCCGGCGTGCCTCCTCCGTCTGCGCACGCTCCAGCTCGGAGGCGCCGAAGACGACGACGATCTCGCGTGTCTCCGGCAACAGCTCGAGGATGGAGTCGATCACTCGCGGGATCGACCATTCCGCGAAGACGCCGGCGTCGCCGGGCCGCAGCTCCATCGTCGCGAGCACGCTTTCCCGGGCATTCGACAGCGCAGGAACGCCGAGGTCGAGTTCGTCGCGATGCCGTTCCCAGAAGTCGATGGCGGCCGGCCCGATGTTGACGACGAGGTCCGGCCGCTGGAACTCGGCGCGGTTGCGGATGAGCTGCAGCTGGAAGGGTTCGCGGTCCCGCCGGCCGCCCCAGCGCGCATCGAGGCTGACCTCGGCGAAGGAGACCGGCACGTCGAAGTGTTCCTGCAGCCGCGCACGGAAGACCTGGGTGATTGCCCCGTACGGCGCCGCCTGGGAATCGAGCGACTGGAGTATGAGGATGCTTGGCGCTTCGTCCTGTTGCGCACCCGTGGCCGCCGCAACGAAGAGCGGGAGGGCCGCCAGCAGGCGCAGGGGGGGCCGGCGCCGGTTCATTGCAGGCCCGGCCTCTCGTAGAGCAACCGGCCTGCAACGTAGGTCGCCTGCACCGCGCGGTCGTCGCCGAGCGTCATCTGGACGAACAGCGCCTCGTCGAGGTCCTCCGCGAATCGCATGCGGTAATCGATGAGCGGCGTCGACTTCATGTCGAGCACGACGACATCGGCCTCCATGCCGGGCGCGATGCTGCCGACCTTGTCGTCGATGTACATTGCTTTCGCCGTGCCGCGCGTGGCGAGGTAGAAAGCGTGCCCCGCGGTCAGGGCATGACCGTTCTGCTGCGCCGCCTTGTACGCTTCGTTGAGCGTCACGAGGATCGAGAACGAGGTGCCGGCGCCGAGGTCGGTGCCGAGTCCCACGCGCACCGGCCGGGGTCCGCTCACCGCGTTGCGGATGTCGAAGCAGCCGCTGCCGAGAAAGTAGTTCGAGGTCGGGCAATGCGCGATGGCCGGGCCCGTGACGTGCATGCGGGCGAGCTCGTTCTCGGTGAGGTGTATGCCGTGGCCGAAGACGGCGCGCGCGCGGCAGAGGCCGTGGTGATCGTAAACGTCGAGATAACCCTGCCGCTCGGGAAACAGCTCCCGCACCCATGCCACTTCGCGCTCGTTCTCCGCAACGTGCGTCTGCAGGTAGCACTCCGGATGCTCGTGCCAGAGCGCGGCCGCGGCAGCGAGCTGATCGTTCGTGCTGGTCGGTGCGAAGCGCGGCGTGATGGCGTACATCAGACGGCCGCGACCCTGCCACCTGCCGATCAGCGCCTTCGAGTCGTCGTAGCCGCTCTGGGTCGTGTCGAGGAGGTCTTCCGGCGCGTTGCGATTCATCAGGACCTTCCCGGCTGCGAGTCGCAGGCCCAGGCGCTCTGCCTCCTCGAACAACGCGTCGACCGATTGCGGGAACACGGTGCAGTATACGCAGCTCGTCGTGATGCCGTTCCGCAGACATTCAGCGAGAAAGACTCTCGCGACCGAGGCGGCGAACGCCTTGTCCGCATAACGGCGCTCGACCGGGAAGATGTACGCCTCCAGCCAGTCGAGCAGCTGCATTCCCGGAGCCGCGATCCTCGGCGTATGCGGATAGTGGACGTGGCTGTCGAGGAAGCCTGCCGAGATCAGCGCGTCCGGCCCGTAGTCCCGGATTTCGATGCCCTCCGGCAGCTCTGGCCGGACCCGTTTGGCGGGCCCGGCATGTGTTATGCGGCCTTCGCCGAACGCGACGATGGCGTCGGATTCGTAAACGATGGCGTCCGCGACGCCGTCAGTGAACGCGTCGCCTTTGAACGTCAGTAACGGTCCGCGGATCGCGCTCGACGGCCTTGTGTTGCCAGCAGCCTTGCCGGTGGACATGCATTCTCCTCGCGTCCCCGGTTCCGGCAGGACGGCAGTCACGCAGGCCTTACCGGTGGAGCCGTAACGGGCAGGTTCGCGCATTGTGCACCATGCGGGGCGCTGTCGTATCACCCGGCAGAGGGAATGCGCCTCGAGGTTTTCCACCCTCGCAAAATCCGTCGCGCCGCTAGGTATTTCTTCTAATCCCTTGCAGGGAGGGGCCCATTTACATTCGCGACACTGCCGATCATGTCGAGCGGCAGCACGACCGTTGCGGGGGCCCGGCAGCATGCAAGGTGTTGGCAATTCGATCCGGCTGTGCGTCGCGGTTGCGGCGTGCCTGGCATTCGTCGTCGGTGTGCCCGCGATCGCCGCGGCCGCCGTGGACGATGAGACCGTCCTCATCCGTCTTGAGCGACTGGAAAAACGACAGGCGGAACTCGAATCGGAACTCGCGGCGCGGGACGCGCGCATCCGGGAACTCGAGCGGCAGGCCGCGGCAGGCGCAGTCGCTGCCGCGGGAACAATGCCGCCGCCGGCACCGGTCGCGGCTGCAGCGTCGGGCGCCCCATCCGACGCACAACACGCCGCGATGGCGGAGCCGGGCCACCACGGGCGCTTCCAGCCGGAGGGCGGCGGGTTCAGGCTCGTCGACGCACCGAACGGCGAACTCGGCTTCAACGCCTGGGCCTACGTCCGCTACCTCAACCAGGAGGGGCTCGACACCACGTACACCGATGCGTTCGGGCGTACGACCACGCTCGACATCCGTAACGACGTGCAGGTGAACAAGGTGAACCTGTACTTCAACGGCTGGGTATTCGATCCGCGCTTTCACTTCAACTTCTGGACCTGGACCACGAATACGGCGCAGGGTGAGCCCGCCCAGATCGTTCTCGCCGGCGATCTCGGCTATCGGTTCAGCGACAAGTTCGACCTGCGTTTCGGCGTCCTGCCGCTGCCGGGCACCCGCAGCCTGCGCGGGCAGCACCCGCGCTGGAACAAGGTGGATCACCGGACCATCGGCAACGAGTTCTTCCGGCCGAGCTTCACCACCGGAATCATCGCGAACGGGCAGCTCGCCGAAGGCCTGCATTACCGCGCGGCTATCGCGAACAACATGAGTGCGCTCGGCGTCAGCGCCGCGCAGCTCGACGACGAGTTCAACACCGTGGCGGCCGGCATCTGGTGGATGCCGACGACGGGCGAGTACGGCACCGGTACGGGTTACGGCGACTTCGATTATCACGAGGAACTGGCCACGCAGTTCGGCCTGAGCGTGTCCCGGAGCCGGGAGTCGCGCCAAAACCAGCCGGGCACCGAGGACCCGGAGAACACGCAGCTCCGGCTCTCCGACGGCACGCTGCTCTTCCGCCCCGACGCGTTCGGCACCGGCGGGACGATCGAGAAAGCAACCTACCGCATGCTCGCCGCGGACGCCGGCTTCAAGTACCGCGGCGTGGAGGTGGCGGGCGAAGCCTATTTCCGCTGGATCGACGATTTCGTGCACACCGGGCCGATTCCCGTCGCGGAACTCTACGACTACGGATTCGAGTTGCAGGCCTCGGCGATGCTGTTGCCGGAGACGCTCGGCGCCTACGTCGCCGGATCGAAGATCTACGGCGAGTACGGCGAGCCGTGGGATCTCGGCGTCGGCGTCAACTGGTACCCGTTCGGCGAACAGCTGATCCGGGTCAACGCCGAGATGCTCTACCTCGAGGACTCGCCCGTCGGCTATTCGAGCGTTCCCTTCGCCGTCGGCGGCAACGGCTGGGTGTTCCAGACGAACTTCGAGTCGCGTTTCTAGGGGGCCACGATGCACGACGAACACCTGCACGGCATCGAAGCGGCAAAGCGCGGGCTGCGGCGCGGGCGCGTCTTAACGGTCCTGTTGGCGCTGGCCGGCGGCGAGGCCTCTGCCGCGGAGCCGCTGCTGCACGACTCCCACTTCCACCTGACCAACTACGTCCAGCAAGGGCTCGACATCCGGGACTTCCTCACGACGATGGGCGAGGAAGTTGGGCGCGTCGCCCTCTTCGGCATCCCGCTGCAACAGACCTGGGACTATGGCAACACGGGCGATGCGGCGCCCACGTACTACGTACAGAGCGATGCGCCGTTGTACTACTACTCGTTCGTGGATGCGGCGATCGCAACGGCGTACCTGTCGCTGCCGGAGAAGGACCGCGCGCGCTTCGACCCGATGATCACGGGTTTCAACCCCGCGGACATGTACGCGGTCGATCACATCCGCCGCGTACTCGAGACCTACCCCGGCGTGTTCACCGGCA
>DASUOE010000084.1:0-6625 GCA_036276805.1 Woeseiaceae bacterium
CTTACGGCCGCTCCTGCAACTGCATCGTGCTGTCGCGTGGCAGCGACACATCGCCTTTCGGTGAAACCATGGCTAGAATGCGCAACCCTTTACCGCTCGCGAGCGTTCTCGGGCATGGATGTTGCATCCGATCCATGCAACTTGGCCTCGCTGCCGCGGTCGAAAATGCTGTCAGTTTCCCCAAATATGGGAAATTGTTAGCATTTCCCCCACCGAATCCGTCCCGAATGAACTCGGGCTGGTCACGGTAGCGACTGTAGAGAACCGCCGCCGGCCGGCCCGAACCTGAGAGCAATTCCCTTGTTACAACACGCCAACGTTCTCGCGGCCATGGCCGTATCTTTCGCGGTAACCGTCAGTTTCATGATTGCGCTCCGGCCGTTGGCTGCACGCAACGGGTTTGTCGACCGGCCCGGCGGGCGCAAACGCCACGGCGCGGAAGTCCCCGTCATCGGCGGGATCGCCATGTTCGCGGGGCTCTTCGCCGGACTCCTGCTCGCGGACGTCTCGGCAGAATCGTTCTTGAGCCTGCTCGCGGCCTCGACGCTGCTCGTCGTCATCGGGCTCATCGACGACCGCTACGAACTGCCGGTGCTCGCGCGGCTCGCGTCGCAGTTCGCGGCGACGCTCATCATGGTCTACGGCGCGGGCCTCGCGCTCCAGGACATCGGCGACCCGTTCGGCACCGGAACCGTCGGGATGGGCAGCTTCACGCTGATCTTCACACTGCTCGTCACCATCACGATGGTGAACGCGTTCAATTTTGTCGACGGCGCGGACGGGCTCGCCGGGACGCTCGCATTCATCGCCATGGGTGCGGTCGCCATCGTCGCCGGCCCCGACCATCCGGCCACGGCCCCGGCGCTGATCGTTGCGGCGGCGACGGTCGGCTATCTCGTCTTCAACCTGCCCATCTACATCAACCGCAAGCTGCGCTCGTTCATGGGCGATGCCGGCAGCACGCTGCTCGGGTTCTCGATCGTGTGGGTGACGCTCGGCGTGAGCCAGGGCGACGCGCAGGTGATCTCGCCCGTGCACTGCCTGTGGTTCGCGGCCATTCCCATCTTCGATTTCATGACCTGCTTCGTGCGGCGCATCATGAACCGCCGCTCGCCGTTCCACGCGGGCCGCGACCATTTCCACCACGTCCTCATGCGCGGCGGCTTCACTGCGCGCCAGGCGCTCGCGTTGCTCTCGGGCTTCCAGTTCGCCTACGCCGTCGCCGGGATAGCCGGGCATTTCACCGGCGTCGCGGACCAGTGGATGTTCATCGCCTGGGCCGTGATCGGCGTTACGCAGCGCAACGTGCTGACGAGAATCAGCACCATCCGCAGGGGCGCGCGCATCCGCGAACGCGCCCGCGCGCGGGTGCTCGCAAAAGCATAGCGTTGCAGGAGCGGCCGCAAGGCCGCGAATGGTTTGCACCCTCCGGCCGTGACGATGACGTCATGGCATCCAGCCGCCGTCAATTCGCGGCGTTACCGCCGCTCCTACAACCGTAAGGCCGCGAATGCGGTGCACCCGGAACCCGTGGCATAGTCGCGCCGGCACTTCTCAATCGCTTATGAAGGAGCGGAGCATGAACAGCATCCTGTGGATACTGCAGGGCCTCCTCGCCGTGCACACCGTCATCGGCGCGGTTTGGAAATTCTCCAACTCGGCCGGCGAGACCATGCCGTCGCTCGGTGCCATACCGAATGCGGCGTGGCTGGGTCTCGCCGTCATCGAACTCCTGTGCGCCGCGGCGCTCGTCATCCCGATGTTCAAGGCATCGCTAAGCCGGCTCGCGCCCATCGCTGCGCTCGTCATCGGCGCCGAGATGCTGCTTTTCTGTGTGCTGCACCTTGCGTCGGGTGCAACGGATGTCGGGCCGATCGCGTACTGGCTGGTTGTCGCCGCCGTGTGCGCGTTCATCGCCTACGGCCGGTTCAACCGGAGCGGTCGCACGGCCACTACCTCGGCGTAACCCGAACCCGCGTCCCATTCGCGGCGTTACCGCCGCTCCTACGGTAGGAGCGGCCGTGAGGCCGCGAATGGTTTGTGCTTTCCGGCCGTAACGAAAACGCCTTGGCGTCCGGCCTTGTTCAATTCGCGGCGTTACCGCCGCTCCTGCGGTAGGAGCGGCCGTGAGGCCGCGAATGGTTTGCAGCCTCCGGCTGCGGCGAAAGCGTCATGGCATCCGGCCGCCGTCAATTCGCGGCGTTACCGCCGCTCCTACAGGGCGGTCAGGAATGCGAGGGGGAGTGTTTCGAAGAGTGGAGCTAAATCAAGTTCCGGGCCCGGGGGCGGCGCGGCGCCGCCCAGCGCGTCGGTGAATGTCGTGGACGCCAGTTCGCGCGGCAGGGCGATCGTCGTGCCGGCCCAGGTGCCGCGCGGCAGCGGCAGTTCCGCGCGCTCCCCGAGCAATGCGAGCGTGAGGCGCGGCACCGCCACCACCGCTCTGCGGCCTTCAGCATCCCTGCGGGCGAAGGCCACGACGTGTTCCGCCTTCGCGCCCCGCACGTCCAGGGGGATGTACGCACCGCGGGTGAAGAGGCCGGGCGCCTGTTGCCGTGACGCCAGTGCCGCCGCCGTGAGGCGCGCTTTCACGGCGCCGTCCCGCCAGTGGGCAAGCGCGTCGTGTACGCTCTCCGACGTCGCAAGCGTCCGTGACCGCAATGCGAAGTCGACCTCGCGCCGGTTGTCGGGGTCGACCAGGCTGAAGTCGAAGAACTCCGTGCCCTGGTAGATGTCCGGCACCCCGGGCACAGTGAGCTGCAGGAGCGCCTGCGACAGCGAGTTGAGCGCACCGGCCGCGACGAACGGCTGCACGCCGTGCCAGAACTCCGCGAGGAAATCGGGCCCGCCATTCCTGCGATTGGCTGTCGCGCCGTTCCGGCGATTGTCCGTCGTGCCGTCCCGGCGTGTGGCCGCGGCGACGAACTGCGCGAGCGCGGCCTCGTACGCTTCGGCCGGCGAGGTCCACGACGTGTAGCGCTTCGCTTCGCGCACCGCCTTTTCCATGTATTTCTGCAGGCGCTCCGCGAGTTCCGCGCGCGCCGCGTCGTCGGCGGGCTCGAAATCGGCCGGCAGCGCGCCGAGCAGCGACTGGTAGAAGCCCCACTCGGTCGCCGGGTCGGGCGAGGTCAGGTCATCCTCGAGCGCTTCGCGGTGTGCCGACAGCGACTCCGCCGCCCGCGCCACGATGTCCGCCCAGCGCGCCGGCGCTTCGCTCAGGGCGTAGAGCCGCGCCCGTGCATCCGCGCCGCGCTTGGTGTCGTGCGTCGCGAGCGGCAGCAATCCCTCCGGCTGGTCCTCGAGCCGCCGCGCCATCGCCTGGTGGAAGGCCGCGACGTCGCCGCCGTAGCGGTCCGGCTCGCCGCCGACCTCGTTCAGGGCGATGAGGCGGTTGTAGCGGTAGAAGATCGTGTCCTCGACCGCCTTCGCCATGACGGCTCCGGTCGTCTGCTGGAAGCGCCGCGCGAAGTCGAGCGCGCCGGCGACGTCGCGGCCGTCTTCGAACTCGAGTTTCAGCAGGCGGCCGATGAAGCCGACCGGCTCGTCGGCCTCGACGGTCCGCCGCGACTGCACGAGCGCCACCGCATCGTCGATCAGCACGACGTCCTCGGCCGGCACGCCGTCGATCCCGACGTAGGTCCGGTAGACGGGCAGCGCGGCCGCCATCTCGACGATCGCGCGCGAGAGCGTGTCCCGGCCGAAGTCGCGGGTGTCGAGGCCGCGTGCGGCGACGCCGAGCGCCTCGTCGGTCAGTACGCGGAGCTCGCCCGCCAGGTTGTGCGCGAAGATCGTGCGCTTCTGTTCGTCGATCATGCCCCGCAGGTTCTCCTCGCCGCCGGCGAACGCCGCGTACGCGCGCGTCATCGCCTCCTCCTGCGACGCATCGACGTACAGGCCCGCGAGTGCAGTGATGAACTCGTAACCCGTCGTCCCCGCCACGTTCCAGTCGGGCCGCAGGCGCTCGTCGCCGGCCAGGATCTTCTCGACGTACAGGAGCGGCTCGCGGCGCACCGAGCGCAGCGCCTGCCCGAGCTCGCGCAGGTAGCCCTTCGGGTCCGCCACGCCGTCGACGTGGTCGATGCGCAGGCCGTCCACCCGCCGCTCGCGCGCCAGCCGCACGACCGTCCGGTGCGACTCGCGGAACACGCGCCGCATCTCCTGGCGCACGCCGATGAGATCCGCGATCTCGAAAAACCGCCGGTAGGAAAGCTTCTCGCGCGCGAGGCGCCACCACGCGAGCCGCCAGCCCTGTTCCTCGTGCAGGCCGTGCAGCGCCGCCTCGTCCGCGTTGAGGGCGGCAACGGCGCGTTCGAGCGCCGCGGCGAACGCCGGGTCCTCGAGGTGCTCGGCCAGGCGGTCGGCGAGTTCGTCGCCGTCGGCCGGCGTCGCCGCGGAGAAGCGGCGCACGAGCCGGTCGTGTTCCTCGTGCTCCAGGAACGCGAACACGTGGCTGTACGTGCGCGGGTCGAGCGGCAGCTTCGTGCCGCCGGCGGCGAGCCGGAGCTGCCCGTCGGCGGCGTCGAACACGACGGACATGTCGCCGTCCTCGAGCGCGGTGCCGTAGGGCTTCGCGAGGATCGGGATCAGGATCTTCCCGGCTTCCCACGAGATGTCGAACGTTCCCGCATGGCGGCTCTCGGCGCCCCAGCGCAGCACGTCCACCCACCACGCGTTCCGCTCCGACACGCCCATGTGGTTCGGCACGAAATCCAGCACGAGCCCGAGGCCCGCGTCGTCGAGCGCATCGCTCATTGCGACGAAGCCGGGCTCGCCGCCGAGCTCCTCGTCGAACGCGTTGTAATCGACGACGTCGTAGCCGTGCGTGGAGCCGGGTACCGCGGCGAAGACCGGCGAAGCATAGAGGTGGCTGACACCGAGGTCGCGGAAATACGGCACGAGCGCGCGGGCAGCGGCGAAGGTCGTCCCCTCGCGGAACTGCAGGCGGTACGTGGCGACGAGCGGCTTATGCATCGGCCGGCGCGGCCTGCCCGCCTTGCTCGAACGGGTCGTCCTGCGCTTCCTCCGCATCCGGCGCGAACGCCGCGTTCGGCGTGAACAGGGGCGCCTCCGCGAGGCAGAACACCGCGGTCCACGCGGCGAGCGTGCCCTCCGCGAGTGCCGCGAGCACCGGCTCGTCGCCGGCGCGCACCGGTCTCGCGCGGCCGATGCCGGTGCGGTCGAACGCGGCCGGCGCCGCGAATCCCTTATCCGATACGTTGGCGAACAGGTGGTAGTAGCGCTCGCCGCCATTGCCGCTATTGCCGCCTTGGCCGAAGCGCCAGGCGACGGCGAACGCGCGCCCCTCGACGTACGCGTCGGCGCCGGCCCGCACCTGCGCGAGCAGCGGCATCAGCACCTCGCGGCGCACGGAGAGCGCCTTCTGTGTGAGCTCGAGGCAGCGCTGCTGTACCGGGCGAGCGAGCTCGTTCCAGTCGAGTTTCGAGGCGAGGAAAGTCGCCTCGTCGTTCGGATCCGGGAAGGCCTCGGCGGCGAATCGGTACGCGGGGAAATGCCGGAACTCGTCCCGCCGCCCCTGCGATACCGCCGCACCGAGCTCCCCGTCGAAGTCCGTGAAGTAGCAGAACGGGTTCGTGTCGCCGAACTCCTCGCCCTGGAACAGGAGCGGCACCTGCGGCGAGAGGAGGAGTATCGCCTGCAGGCAGTCGCAGGCGGGCGACGGGGCGAGGTAGCGCAGCCGCTCGCCGAACGCGCGGTTGCCGACCTGGTCGTGGTTCTGCAGGAAGTGGACGAACGCGCCGGGCGGCAGGTGCGCGGAGGCGCTGCCGATGCACTCGCCGCGGTGCCGCGAGCGCTCGCCCTGGTAGACGAAACCGGTCGCGAGCGCGCGCGCCATCTGCGCCGCGCTGCCGGTCTCGTAGTCTTCGTAGTAGCCGTACTGCTCGCCGGTGGCGAGCACATGGGCCGTGTGGTGGAAGTCGTCGTTCCATTCGGCAGTGACGAGCGGGACCGAGCCGTCAGCCGCGCGCTCGATGTGCCAGGCGATGTTGCGGTCGTCCTCGGTGGTGAGGTGCACGTGGCGGTCGCTAATGCGTTCGCGCACGCGCGCGGCGAGTTCCTCGACGAGCGGCGTGTCGGTCGTGTCCCGGATGGCGTCGATCGCGTCGAGCCTGAGCCCGTCCAGCCGGTATTCCTCGAGCCAGTAGAGCGCGTTGTCGATCATGAAATCGCGCACCGGCTTTTCGTCGTAGGCGATGGCCGGGCCCCACGGCGTGTGCACGTCGGGGTGAAAGAACTGCGGCAGCCAGGAAGGGATGTAGTTGCCCTCCGGGCCGAAGTGGTTGTAGACGACGTCGAGCAGGACCATGAGTCCCTTCGCGTGCGCCGCATCGACGAGGCGCTTCAGGCCCTCGACGCCGCCGTACGCGGGGTGCGGCGCGTACAGGTACACGCCGTCGTAGCCCCAGCCGCGCGCGCCGCCGAAGTGGGCCACCGGCATCAGCTCGATGGCGGTGACGCCGAGGTCTTTCAGGTAGTCGAGCCGCTCCGCCACGCCGTCGAACGTGCCTGCCGGCGTGAACGTGCCGGTGTGCAGCTCGTAGATGACCGCCTCGTGCCAGGGGCGGCCGCGCCATTCGGGGCACCGCCAGGCGTACGCGCGCGGGTCGAC
>DASUOE010000085.1:0-12899 GCA_036276805.1 Woeseiaceae bacterium
GGGCGGGTTCCAGGTGTTCTCGCTCGCCGGCATGCGCAAGTTGTCGGAGGAGGGCGTCAGCTTCCGCTCACCGGTCGACGGCGCGAGCGTATTCCTGTCGCCGGAGCGGTCCATGGAGGTGCAGCACGATCTCGACGCGGACGTGACGATGGTATTCGACGAGTGCACGCCGTACCCGGCGACGGACGCCGCGGCCCGCGACTCGATGGCGTTGTCTCTGCGCTGGGCAGCGCGCTCGCGGCGGCGCTTCGACGAACTGAAGGCGGCGGAGCCGGATCGCGGCGAAGCCCTGTTCGGCATCGTCCAGGGCGGTGTGCACGCGCACCTGCGGGAGGAGTCGCTCACCGGCCTCGTCGCGATCGGCTTCGACGGGTATGCCATCGGCGGGCTCGCCGTGGGGGAACCGGAAGAAGAGCGCAATGCGGTGCTGGATTTCCTGGCACCGCGCATGCCGGACGAGGCGCCGCGCTATCTCATGGGCGTCGGGCTGCCGGTCGACATCGCGGAAGCCGTCGTCCGCGGCGTGGACATGTTCGATTGCGTGATCCCGACACGGCATGCCCGCAACGGGCAACTGTTCACGTCACGCGGCACGGTGAAGTTCCGCCACGCCCGTTACGCCGACGACACCGCCCCGCCCGATCCCGGGTGTGGCTGCTACACGTGCCGGCATTACAGCCTGGCGTACCTCCGGCACCTGGAGAAGTGCGGCGAGATCCTCGGGCCGCGCCTCGCAACTCTGCACAATCTTCACTATTATCAACAGCTTATGCAGGACATCCGTAAGGCGATCGAAACCGGCGGCATGGACCGCCTGCTCGCCGATCTGCGCGAGCGCTACCGTAATGGCTGATATCGCACTTGCCTTTTCCCGCCGCGCCCCTAGTTCGGCGTCTGTGCCATAATACCGCGCTGTTTTTCCCGGGGGCGGTCGCGAGAGCGCGGCCACGCGGCAGGAACCGCCCGGCCGGACACCATTCCCACAATCGGAACACGTTATGGAATTCTTCATCAGTAATGCCTATGCGCAGGGTGCGCAGCAGGGCAGCGGCCTCGGCATGCTGTTGCCGATGGTCATCATCTTCGTCGCATTCTGGTTCCTGCTGATCCGCCCGCAACAGAAAAAGCAGAAAGCGCACACGGCGCTCGTTGCGGGCCTGAGCGTCGGCGACGAGGTCATGACGGCTGGCGGCATACTGGGCAAGATAACCAATGTCACGGACCATTACGCAGCGATCGAGATCGCCGACGGTACGGTGATCAAGGTGCAGAAGATGAGCGTGTCGCAGGTCGTGCCCAAGGGCACCTACGACGCCGCCTGATCTCCCGTACCGGTCGCCGCGATGAACAGGTATCCCGCCTGGCTCAATTTCCTCGTGCTTGCCAGTATGCTGGCAGCAATCCTGTTCGCGCTGCCGAACGTGTACGGCACCGGTCCGGCCATCCAGCTTGCGATCCGGGACGCGAACCTGGCCGAGTCGCAGCTCGAACAGTTCGAGCGTGTGGTAGCGAACGCCGGTGTCGCGCCGGAGGCGGTCTATCTCAAGGACGGCCGCGCGGTCCTGCGCTTCGCCGACGACAACGACCAGGCTGCCGCCTTCGAATTGCTCCGCGCAACCTACGCAGACGACTACAGCGTTGCGCAGACCCTGGCGCCGAGAATGCCCGCCTGGGTGCGGGCCCTCGGTCTCGAGCCGATGAGCCTCGGCCTCGACCTGCGCGGGGGCATCTACGTGCTTCTCGAGGTCGACATGGACACGGCGATCAACAAGCGCCTCGTGGTGTATCGCGACGAGTTCGACGACCTTCTGCGCGATGCAGATATCCGGCATCGGGTGGAGGTTGCGGGGGACGCTCTCCAGATCCGGCTTACCAGTGAGGGAGACATGGAAACGGCCCGCGAGCTGATCCGCAGGGCCGACAGCAATGTCATCCTGAGCGACGGTGCCGACGCCCGCTCACTGCGCGTCGCCATGAGCGAAACGCAGATCGCCGAGCGCCGTGAGCTTGCCATCGAACAGAACATCACCACGCTGCGCAACCGCGTGAACGAGCTCGGCGTGTCCGAACCGATCGTGCAGCGCCAGGGGGAGGACCGCATCGTCGTGCAGCTCCCCGGGGTGCAGGACCCGAGCGAACTCGACCGCATACTCACCGCGACGGCGACCCTCGAGTTCCGGCTGGTCGACGAGGGCGGCGAGGAGGCCGGCTCGCAGCGCTACCCGGGCCGCGGCGGCGAACCCGCCCAGATGCTGAAACGTCGCGTCATCGCGTCCGGCGAACAGATCGTCGACGCTTCGGCGGGATTCAGCCAGGGCCAGCCCGCCGTCAGCATAACGCTGGATGCCGCCGGCGGCGAACGCATGCTGGAGACGACGCAGAACAACCTGAACAAGCCGATGTCGACGCTGTTCATCGAGTCGAGCCGCGAAACGGTGTTGCGCGACGGTGTGGAAGAAGTGCGGGTCGTCACCACGGAAGAGATCATCAACACGGCCACCATCCGGGGTGTCTTCAAGAACCAGTTCCAGATCACCGGCCTCAGCACCGCCGAAGCGCACGATCTCGCGCTCCTGCTGCGCGCCGGTGCGCTCGCCGCGCCGGTCTACAAGATCGACGAGCGGACCATCGGTCCGACGCTCGGCCAGGACAACATCGACCGCGGCTTCGCGGCGGTCGCCATCGGCTTTTTCGCCGTGGTCGTTTTCATGGCAATGTACTACAAGTGGTTCGGCGTGGTGGCGAATGTCGCACTATTCGCAAACCTCGTCTTCATCGTTGCGCTGCTCTCGCTGCTACAGGCATCCCTCACGCTGCCTGGCATAGCCGGAATCGTTCTCACGGTCGGCATGGCCGTGGACGCCAACGTGCTGATTTTCGAACGCATACGCGAAGAGCTGGTCAACGGGGTGAGCCCACAGACCGCGATCAGCGCCGGGTATGAGAAGGCGTTTTCATCCATCGCGGATGCGAACATCACCACGCTCATCGCCGGGGTAGTGCTGTTCGCGTTCGGCACCGGGCCCATCAAGGGTTTCGCGGTCACGCTGTCGCTCGGCATCGTGACGTCGATGTTCACGGCGATCGTCGGCACGCGCGCCATCGTCAACCTCTGGTTCGGCCGCCGCAAACTTACCCGTGTACCGGTCTGAGGGCGGTAGCAGATGAAATTCATACCGGATCATACGAATATCGACTTCCTCGGTCGCACCCGGCGGAACATCGCGTTCGTCGTGTCGACCCTGTTCGTCATTGCCTCGATCGCGGCCATCCTGACGCGCGGCCTGGACTTCGGCATCGACTTCACGGGCGGTGTGCTGCTCGAGGTCGGCTATCCGGGCACTGCCGACCTCGAGGAGATCCGCACCAGCCTGGCCGCGGCCGGTTTCGACGATGCGCAGGTGCAGCGTTTCGGTGCCGATACGGACGTGCTCGTACGCCTGCCGCCGCAGGGCGACATCGCGCCGGCGGCGTTGCGCGAGCAATTGCAGGCGACGCTCGCAGTGGACAACCAGGACGTCGAACTGCGGCGCGTGGAACTCGTGAGCCCGCAGATCGGCCGGGAACTGACCGAGGACGGCGCGCTGGCGATGCTGTTCGCGACGATCATGATTTTCGTGTACGTGATGTTCCGGTTCCAGTGGAAGTTCGCGGCCGGCGCCGTCGTCGCCCTCGTGCACGACGTCGTCATCGTGATCGGCTTTTTCGCACTTTTCCGGCTGCCTTTCGACCTGACGATCGTGGCCGCGATTCTCGCCGTCGTGGGCTACTCGCTGAACGATACCGTCGTCGTGTTCGACCGCATCCGCGAGAATTTCTTCAAGTTGCGCGGCAGTACCGCCACCGACGCGATGAACGTGTCGATCAACGAGACGCTGTCGCGAACGATCATGACCGGCGTCACGACGCTGCTCGTACTCGTAGCACTGCTCTGGTTCGGCGGCCAGTCGATCGCGCCGTTCTCGATTGCGCTGATCGCCGGCATTCTGATCGGCACGTTTTCGTCGATTTACATCGCGAGCGCGGTGGCGCTCGTGATCAACGTCAGCCCGCAGGACCTGGTCGAACCCGTCAAGGACCCGGAGCTGGTCGACGATTTGCCGTAAGGGCGGCGGCCGTGCGGCCGCTCCTACAGCACCAGCGCGCGGATCTCGTCCGCGCACAGCTTCGCGAGGTCGGCGTAGACTTTCGGCGTGCCGCAGAGGACGTGCCCGCAGGCCAGGAAATCCTCGCTGCCGTCCATGCCGGTGATGATTCCGCCGGCTTCGCGAATGATGAGACCGCCCGCGGCCATGTCCCATGGCGAAAGGTTGCTTTCGAAGAATGCGTCGAGGCGCCCCGCGGCCACGTAGCACAGGTCGAGGGCCGCGGCGCCGGGGCGGCGCACGCCGGAAGTATTGCCTATGACCTTGCCGAGCAGGTTCAGGTACGGCGTGATGTCCTGGTCTGGCTTGCGGAACGGGAACCCGGTGCCCACCAGCGCGCGCGCCAGGTTCGTTTGCCCACTGACGCGGATGCGATGGCCGTCGACCTGCGCGCCTTCGCCCCGCGATGCGGTAAAAAGCTCCTGGCGCATCGGGTCGTAGACGCAAGCATGTTCCATGCGGCCGCGCACCTGCACGCCGATCGATACACAGAAAATCGGGAACCCGTGCAGGAAGTTCGTCGTGCCGTCGAGCGGGTCGATGATCCACACATGATCGGAGTCGCCCGTGACGCCGGATTCCTCGGCGAGAAACGCATGCCCCGGATAATGCTTCTGAACCGTGGCAATGACGGCTTGCTCCGCGGCCCGGTCGGCATCGCTCACATAGTCGTTGAAGCCCTTTTCCTCGATTTTCAGCTTTTCGGGGCTTCTCATCTTGCGAATAAGCGTGTCGCCGGCGCGACGCGCGGCCATGACCGCAACGTTGAGCAATGCTTGCATGTATCGGTCCCGTCCTGGGTCGATGTACGGAGGTCGGCCCGAGAACGGCCGGGGCGGTAGAATACCGGTTCCCGCAACGACTGTCAGGCGCATGTCTCCACGCATCGTACTCGTCGGCACCACGCATCCCGGCAACATCGGCGCCGTGGCGCGCGCCGTGAAAAACATGGGTCTCGACGACCTCGCCCTCGTGTCGCCCCGGTATTTTCCGCACGATGAGGCGAACGCGCGTGCATCCGGCGCGGATGACCTGCTGGCCCGGGCACGCGTGTTCGACACGCTGGGCGACGCCGTCGCCGATTGCGTGTTCGTGGCGGGTGCCAGTGCCCGCACGCGCGCCATCGGCTGGCCGACCCTGACCGCGCGGGAGGCGGCCGCGCGCCTCGTCAGCGAGGCGCGCTCCGGCCCCGTAGCCGTGGTCTTCGGCCCGGAGAAAGCGGGGCTGTCGAACGCCGACCTCGATACCTGCGATGCATTGCTCTCCATCCCGGCAAATCCCGGGTTCAGTTCGCTCAACCTGGCGATGGCCGTGCAGGTCGTGACTTATGAAATCCGGGTCGCGTCCGGGCTCACCGTGGCGGCGCCGCCCGCGGAAGCGCCGCCGGCCACGAACGGCGAGATGGAGCATTTCTATGCGCATCTCGAACGGACGCTGCTCGCCACCGGGTTCCTCGACCCCGACAATCCGCGGCTCTTGATGCGGCGCCTGCGCCGCCTTTTCGCCAAGGCGCGTCCCGACCAGAACGAGCTCAATATCCTGCGCGGCATCCTCGCCTCCGTGGACCGGCTGCCGGGTCCGGGAGAGCGGGACCAACCATGACCGGCGCCACGACAGGGGACGACGGGCCGATCTACCTCGACTACGCCGCGTCGACGCCGCTCGACCCGGCTGTCGCCGCAGGCCTCGCGGAACTGCTGACGGCGACGGCCGGCTGGGCCAACCCGTCCGCGGGCCACGCCGCCGGCCGCCGCGCAATGGCGCTCGTCAACGCCGCCGCGGCACGGCTGGCGGCCCTGCTCAACTGCGACGCCCGGCAGCTCGTCTTCACGTCGGGAGCAACGGAGTCCAACAACCTCGCTATCCAGGGCGCGGCCGCCTACCGCGCCGCGCGCGGACGGCACCTCGTAACCCTGCGCACGGAACACCGCGCGGTGACGGACGTATTCCGTGCGCTCGAGAAGCGCGGTTACGACGTGACATGGCTCTCGCCGCGCCCGGACGGCCGCCTCGATCCCGGCGCGCTCGAAGCCGCCCTGCGGCCCGACACGCAGCTCGTCTCCGCGATGCACGTCAACAACGAGACCGGCGTCATCCAGGACATCGCGGCCATAGGCCGGCTGTGCCATGCGAACGGCACACTGCTGCACGTCGATGCCGCGCAATCCTTCGGCAAGCTGCCCATCGACCTGGCCGCGTTGCCGGTCGACTTTCTGTCGGCGACGGCACACAAGATCTACGGCCCGAAAGGCGTGGGTGTCCTGTACGTGTCTGGCCGTGCCGGCGCGCATGTCGAGCCCCTGATGTTCGGGGGAGGCCAGCAGCGGGGGTTGCGGCCGGGGACGCTGCCCGCGTGGCTCATCGCGGGCTTCGGTCTTGCTGCGGAACTCGCGGCCGGGCGCATGGCCGCCGATCACGCCCGCCTGGGCGAACTCCAGGACCGGCTGTGGCACGGCATCCGGGACCTGCCTGGACTGCGCCGCAACGGTTCGGCCGAGTACGGATTCCCCGGCATACTCAACGTCAGCGCGGCAGGGGTCGAGGGCGAGAGCCTGCTGCTCGACCTCGAACCGCTGTGCGTCGCGGCCGGTTCCGCGTGCAATTCGCGGGACCGGTCGCCGTCCGGCGTCCTGCGTGCACTCGGGCTCACCGATGCCGAGGCCCGATCCGCAATCCGGTTCAGTTTCGGCCGCCGGACGACGTTGCGGGAGATCGACATCGCCGCCCGACGCTATCGCGATGCGGTACTGAGGCTGCGGGCGCTCTCGCCCGCGGTCCTGCCGCCCGGACCGCCGCCTGCCAGGGAAAGCGTCGGGTGAGCGATCCGGCTGACCCGTACGGTCCGGAGGTCCGCCGGCTGTTCCGGGCCCCGGCGCATGCCGGCACTCTCGAGGCAGCGGACCGGGTGCGCGTCGAGGGGCAGGGCGTCGCCGTGGAACTTTGCATGCTGCGAGCCGGCCCCGCGATCCGTCAGCTCCGGTTCCTGGCCTGGGGATGTCCGCATTTCATCGCCGCCGCGGAGGCGCTGTGCCGGGACTACGAAGGCCGCGCCGTGGCTGAACTGGCGGGCTATTCGGCAGTCGAAACCGTGAGGACACTGCCTGTACCGCGCGGGAAGACAGGCCGTATACTCGTACTCGAGGACGCCGCCCGGGCCCTGGCCGGGTCGGCGGGCATCACGACTCCCTCGAAAACGGGCGTGCCGCCCCCATGACCGCTGTGGGCCGGCTATTGATCGGGCCAATGATCCGGCAATCGTTGCGGCACGGCCGCGCGGACGAATGAAACCGATGGCTATATCACTGACAGACTCGGCGGCGACTCGCGTGCGCCGCTACCTCGATGCCCGCGGCAGCGCGGTCGGGCTGCGCCTGGGCGTCCGGAAAACCGGCTGTTCCGGTTATTCCTACGTGATCAACTACGCCGACGAGGTGGCTGCCTCGGACGTGGTCTTCGAGCACAAGGGCATCAGGGTCATCGTCGATACGGACGCGTTGCCGCTCATCGACGGCACCGAGGTCGACTTCGTCAAGAACGGCCTGAACGAAGCGTTCAGCTTCAGGAATCCCAATATCACCGGCGAGTGCGGCTGCGGCGAAAGTTTCAACATCTGATGCCCGCGTATTCATTGCCGGCCCCGGATTAGCCACGTAAAATCGCGGGTTTACGTCCGCGACGGGACGTGCGCTTGCCGCGCGCCCGGACGAGTTCACCCACCATCATTTGGCAATATCAAGGATAAGGCATGGCCGTTGAAAAGACGCTCTCCATCATCAAGCCGGATGGCGTACAGAAGAACCTGATCGGCGAGGTGTACTCACGCTTCGAGAAAGCCGGTCTCGAGATCGTAGCGGCACGCATGCTGCACCTGTCGCAGGCCGAGGCCGAGGGCTTCTACGCCGTGCACGAGAACCGGCCGTTCTTCCGCGACCTCGTGACCTACATGACCTCGGGCCCGGTGATGGTCCAGGTGCTCGAGGGACCGGATGCGATCGCGAAGAACCGGGAGATCATGGGTGCCACGAATCCGGCGAACGCCGCCCCCGGCACGATCCGGGCGGATTTCGCGGCCAGCATCGAGGAAAACGTCGTGCACGGTTCGGACGCTCCCGAGACCGCCGCGAACGAGATCCGCTATTTTTTTCCCGACGGCATCTGCAGGCGCACCCGGTAAGGTCCGCTGCCGACCCGCCTGACGACGAGCCAGCAACCGGAATGGACGCGCCAAACGCCAAAGTGAACCTGACGGGCCTGCCGGAGGCAGAGCTCGTGCGGTTTTTCTCCGGGCTCGGCGAAAAACGCTTCCGCGCGCGCCAGGTGCTGCAGTGGATTCACCAGCGTGGCGTAACCGACTTTGCCGCCATGACCGACCTGTCGAAGAAGCTGCGCGAGTCCCTGACGGAGCGCGCCGAGGTCCGGCTACCCGAGCCGCTGCTCACGCAGGCCTCCGCCGACGGGACGGTGAAGTGGCTGTTCCCGAGCGGCTCGGGCCAGGCAATCGAGACGGTGTTCATCCCCGAACGCGCCCGCGGCACGCTGTGCATTTCCTCGCAGGTCGGTTGCGCGCTCGACTGCGCGTTCTGCGCGACCGGCGCCCAGGGCTTCAACCGCACTCTCGACGCCGGCGAGATCGTGGGCCAGGTCTGGTACGCGATGCAGAACCTGCCGCGCCGGGACAACGGCGAGCGTGCCGTGACGAACGTCGTTTTCATGGGCATGGGCGAGCCGCTCGCGAATTACCGCAACATCGTGCCGGTGCTCGAACTCCTGATCTCCGACTGGGCCTACGGCTTGTCGCGGCGGCGGGTGACCGTGAGCACATCGGGGCTCGTCCCGAACATCGACCGGCTCGGCGACGACTGCAACGTTTCGCTGGCCGTGTCATTGCACGCGCCGAACGACGAACTTCGCAACCGGCTCGTACCAATCAACAAGCTGCACCCGATCGGGGAGCTGCTGGACAGCTGCTGGCGCTATGCCGCCAAGCACTCGAACCGGTTCATCACCTTCGAGTACGTGATGCTCGATGACGTCAACGACGCGCCGGCGCACGCCGACGAACTCGCGGCGCTGCTCAGCGATCGGCCGGCGAAGGTGAACCTCATCCCGTTCAACCCGTTTCCCGGCAACGCCTTCGCCCGTTCGCCGGCCGAGACGATCGGCCGGTTCCAGGAGCGGCTGCGGGCTCACGGCCTCGTGACGACGATCCGGCGGACCCGCGGCGAGGACATCGATGCAGCCTGCGGTCAGCTCGCCGGCAAGGTCAGCGACCGCGTGCGCGTACGGCTGGGCGAGAAAAAGCTGCGGCCGGCCGTCGCCTTACCGGTAGCCCCCCCGGGATTCAACTAGGATGACGGCAGGGTACATGACGAAGACAGCTTCAATCTTCCTGGCAATGGCGATGACGATCGCGCTGGCCTGCCTTGCCGGTTGCGTATCCACGACGACCGGCTCGGCGCTGCCGGAGCCGGACCAGCGGGACGCGGCGACGGCCAATTTCCAGCTCGGCATCCGGTATTTCCAGAACGGCAACTACGACCTGGCCCGCGATCGGCTGCAACAGTCGCTCAAGATTGACCCGAAGCAGGCGGTCGTATGGTCGACGCTCGGTGCGACCTACGAGATGCTCGACAACACGCGCCTCGCCGAGGAGGCGCACGACAAGGCGATCAACCTCGCGCCACGCAATTTCGACGTGCAGAACGCCTACGCGGTCTTCCTGTGCCGCCAGAAACGCTTCGACGACGCAGAGACGCAGCTCGACCGTTCGATACGCGCGGCGACGAACGACAACCCCGAAGTCATGATGACGAACGCCGGCGTGTGCATGATGCAGAAACCGGACTACGTGAAGGCGGAGGATTACTTCCGCCAGGCGCTCGACCGCCGGCCCAATCATTCGGAAGCGCTGTTGCAGATGGCGGTGCTGAAGCACGCGGTCGGCAACGACCTGCAGGCGCGCGCTTTTCTCCAGCGCTACCGGGACACGAACAGGGACAGCGCGGGCGTCCTCTATTTGTGCGCACTGGTCGAGCAGGAGCTGGGCGACGAACGCGCTCGCGCGGAGTGCGCGGACAAACTGCGGCGGGATTTCCCGCGTTCGTCGGAAGCCAAGAAGCTCGAGAGCGCCGGCTGACATGACGGACGACGAAGAGCGGCGCGAGTCCGACGAAGCGGCTCACGACGGGCCCGGGCCGCTGGCGGGCGAACGACTCGCCCTTGCACGGCGCGAAAAACAGATCAGCGTCGACGAGATCGCGAAGGAACTGCACATCGACGACTACAAGGTGCGGGCCCTCGAACGCAACGACTTCGAGGTGCTCGGCGCCCCCGTGTTCGCGAAAGGCCACCTGCGCAAGTACGCACAGCTCGTCGGCGTACGGGTGGAGGACGTGCTGGCGGATTACTACTCGCTGAATCGCTCGGCGGGCGTGCCGCCGCTGGTCGGCCGCGCACGCCTGGAGTCGCGCGAAATCAACCTCGGTCGCTGGCTCGTCGTACTGTTGCTGCTCGTTGCCGCCGGTGTTGCCTGGTGGTGGTTCGTGGAGCGCGACGCGCCGGCCCGGCCCGCGGCGACGCCTGCGGGTACCAGTCGCGTCGCCCTGCCGGCCGGCGAGACGGCGGATGCGGCCGGGGACACCTCGGGCGACGCCGCTGGGGATTCGCCGCAGGCCGCGGGCGAACCGCCGCCGGCCTCGGGCGTGGCCGACGAGCCGGGGACTTCCATTCCGGGGGCACCCACCCCGGGCGAATCCACGCGGGGGGAACCCCCGGCGGACTCGTCGGCGGGCGGCGCCGAGACTTACGTGCCTGCCGCCGGCGCCGCGCCGGGCGGGGTCGAACTCGCCGTCACCTACAGCGGCGATTGCTGGACCGAGATAACCGACGCCGCGGGCGAGCGGCTGTTCTTTGGCCTCGGCCAGGCCGGCCGGATCGTGACGGTCGCCGGCGAAGCGCCGCTGTCCGTCCTGTTCGGCAATGCGGAGAACGTCGCACTCACGGTCGAGGGCGCCCCGTACGCCATCCCCGCGGGCAGCCGGCGCGGCCAGGTTGCGCGCCTGTCCATCCAGGCTCCCTGAACGCCGGGGGGACTGGCTTGAACCCTGGTAGTGAACCCCCTGGTGCACCTTAGTGAATCCTAGAGCCGTCAAGGGAATGAACGACATCCTGCCGCCGGCGGCCGCCGTGTGGCAGTACCTCGAAGGCATCGTGCGCGAGATCGTCGAGTCCTACGGGTATGCCGAAATCCGCCTGCCCCTGCTCGAGCAGACGGACCTGTTCAAGCGGTCGATCGGCGAGGTCACCGACATCGTCGAGAAGGAGATGTACACGTTCGACGACCGCGGCGGCGAATCCCTGAGCCTGCGGCCGGAGGCGACGGCGGGCATGGTGCGCGCGGGCATCACCAACGGCCTCCTGCACAACCAGCGACACAAGCTCTGGACCTCGGGCCCCATGTTCCGCCGCGAACGCCCGCAGCGGGGCCGCTACCGGCAGTTTCACCAGTTCGACGTCGAGGCCCTGGGCTACGACGGCCCCGATGTCGACGCCGAGCTGGTGATCATGTCGGCCCGTATCTGGAAGCGCCTGCGAATCGACCGGATCCGGCTCGAACTGAATTCGCTCGGCACGCCTGCGGCCCGCACACGCTACCGGGACAGTCTCGTCGAGTATTTCGCAGGCGTGAAAAGCGAGCTCGATGAGGATAGTATTCGCCGCCTCGACCAGAACCCCCTGCGGATCCTCGACAGCAAGAACCCCGGGATGCGCTCGGTCATCGAGGCCGCGCCGGTCATGCTGGACTACCTGGACGACGAGTCGGCCGGGCATTTCGCGGGCCTGAAGCGCCTGCTGGACGCCGCCGGGATCCGTTACACGGTCAATCCGCGGCTCGTTCGGGGGCTCGACTACTACAGCCGAACGGTGTTCGAGTGGGTAACCGACGCACTGGGCTCGCAGGGCGCGGTCTGCTCGGGCGGGCGCTATGACGGCCTGGTCGAGAAGCTCGGCGGCCGGCCGACGCCCGCGGTCGGCTGGGCCATGGGCATCGAGCGCTTCGTCGACCTGTATGCGGCCTGCGGCGGCACGGCACCCGATGTATCGCCGGACGTCTACATCGTAGCCGCCGGCGCCGGCACGCAGGAAGCGGCGTTCGCCATTGCGGAGGAGTTGCACGATACGCTGCCCGCGCTGCGCGTCGAGCAGAACCTCGGCGACGGGTCTTTCAAGGCACAGTTGAAGCGCGCCGACCGGAGCAATGCGGCCTATGCTCTCGTGCTCGGTGAAGCGGAACTCGCGGCGGGGCTGATCGGCGTGAAAGCGCTGCGCGGCGATGCAGCGCAGCGCGACGTACCGCGCGCCGAACTCGCGGCGCTGCTCGCCGCCCGGTTTGGGGATACGGCGACAGCCGTCGATTGACTTACAGGAAAGGCAGAACTTAAGTGGACGACGAAAGGGAACAGATCGATCAGCTGCGGACCTGGTGGTCCGACTACGGCAATTACGTGCTCGCGGGCGTGGTGATCGGCGCGGCCGGGCTGTTCGGCGCCAACTGGTACCAGTCGAACCGGCTCGATGCAGGCCTCGAGGCATCGAATGCTTTCAGCGCACTTGCCGACGCGGTCGACGCGGGCGCACTCGATACGGCCGAGGCGCTCGCGGGCGAGCTCACGACGAATCACCCGAAGTCGGCCTATGCCGCCCAGGCGCGGCTCGCGATCGCCCGCCTGTACATGGACCGGAACCGCGACGAGG
>DASUOE010000086.1:0-14684 GCA_036276805.1 Woeseiaceae bacterium
GTTTCCGCGCTACCGCTATGACCAGATCATGCGGCTAGGCTGGAAGGTACTCATCCCGGTCACGCTGGTCTGGATCGCCGTTGAAGGCGTGTTCGCGTGGCTCGAGATCGGCCCCTGGGCCGCGTGATGGCCCGGTGCAGACACAGGTTTAACACACTATGAGCAGAGCACTGTCCGTCATCAAGACCTTCGCCCTCTGGGAGCTGCTGCGTGGCCTTGGCGTCACCTTGCGCAACTCGTTCGGGAAGAGCATCACGATCGAGTACCCGGAGGAGAAAACGCCGCAGTCGCCTCGCTACCGGGGCCTGCATGCCCTGCGCCGTTACCCGAACGGCGAGGAGCGCTGCATTGCGTGCAAGCTGTGCGAGGCGGTGTGCCCGGCGCTCGCGATCACCATCGAATCCGACGTCGGCACGGACGGCACCCGGCGCACGACGCGCTACGACATCGATCTCTTCAAGTGCATCTACTGCGGCTTCTGTGAAGAAGCATGCCCGGTGGATGCGATCGTGGAGACGCGGATTCACGAGTACCACTTCGAGAAGGCCGGCGAGCAGATAATGACCAAGGACAAATTGCTGGCCGTGGGCGACAAGTACGACGCGATGATCGCCGCTGACAAGGCGGCGGACGCGCCGTACCGGTAACGATACGACGGATATCCCGGGGATGCTGTTCCAATCGATTCTGTTCTACATGTTCGCCGCGGTACTGGTTGGCGCCGCGCTGGGCGTCGTGTTCTCGCGGAACATGGTGCACGCGGTGATGTTCCTGGTGCTGACGTTCTTCCAGAGCGCGGTCCTCTGGCTCATGGCCGAGGCGGAGTTCCTGGCCATCGTGCTGGTGCTCGTGTACGTCGGTGCGGTCATGGTGCTGTTCCTGTTCGTCATCATGATGCTCGAAGTCAACGTCGACGCGGTCAACCGCAGGCTCGTACGCTACGCGCCGCTCGCGGCCGCCATTGCCGTCGTCATGGCGATCGAGCTGGTGCAGCTCATCTGGGTCAGGGGCAGCGAGGCCGGGATGTCGTTCGCCTTTACTCCGAATCCCGAAGGCTATGACAACACGAAGGCCCTGGGGGCCGTGCTGTACACGGAGCACGTGTATGCGTTCGAGATCGCCGCGGTGATCCTGCTGCTCGCCATCGTCGCGGCCATCACGCTGACGATGCGGCGGCGGCCGGGCCTCAAGGTGCAGGACATTTCGAAGCAGGTGGCCGTGCGCGCGAAAGACCGCATCCGGATCGTCAAGATGGACTCGGAGCCGCGCCCGTGATCGGCCTGCAGCACTACCTCACGGTAGCGGCCATACTGTTCGTGATCAGCATCGCGGGCATCGTCATCAACCGCCGCAACCTGATCCTGCTCCTGATGTGCATCGAGCTGATGCTGCTCGCAGTCAATTTCAATTTCATTGCGTTCTCGCGGTTCCTGGGCGACGAGCTCGGCCAGGTATTCGTGTTCTTCATCCTGACAGTGGCCGCGGCCGAAGCGGCCATCGGCCTTGCCATCCTGGTCGTGCTCTTCCGCAACCGGCGGTCGATCAACGTCCAGGAATTCAATAGCATGAAGGGCTAGCGGGCATGTACGGCTACTACCTGACCATCGTTCTCGCGCCGCTCGCGGCCGCCGTGATCGCCGGGCTGTTCGGCCGGCAGATCGGCCGCACGCTCGCGCATTCGGTCACGATCCTGGGCGTCGGCATCTCCACCGCGCTCTCGTTCATCGTGCTCTACAGGATGGTCTGGGGCGGCGCGGAGGCCGAGAACCTCTCCGTCTACACCTGGGCGGTCACCGACGGCCTGCGCATGGAGATCGGCTTCCTGGTGGACCGGCTGACCGCGCTCATGATGGCGGTAGTCACGTTCGTGTCGCTCATGGTGCACGTGTACACGATCGGGTACATGCACGACGACCCGGGGTACCAGCGCTTCTTCAGCTATATCTCGCTATTCACGTTCTCGATGCTGATGCTGGTCATGGCCAATAACTTCCTGCAGCTGTTCTTCGGCTGGGAAGCGGTCGGCCTCGTGTCCTACCTGCTGATCGGCTTCTGGTTCAAGCGCGAGACCGCCATCTTTGCGAACCTGAAGGCGTTCCTCGTCAATCGTGTCGGCGACTTCGGCTTCATACTCGGTATCGCCGCGATCGTGCTGTTCACGAATTCTCTCGACTATGCCGAAGTGTTCGCCCGGGCGGATACGATCGCGGCGCAGTCGATCGCCGTGTGGCCCGGCACCGCGTGGAACGCGATGACCGTGACCTGCATCCTGTTGTTCATCGGCGCCATGGGCAAGTCCGCGCAGGCGCCGCTGCATGTCTGGCTGCCGGACTCCATGGAAGGCCCGACCCCCATTTCGGCCCTGATTCACGCCGCGACCATGGTCACGGCGGGGATCTTCATGGTGGCGCGGATGTCACCTCTCTACGAACTCAGCGTGCCCGCGCTGGGGGTGGTCATGATCATCGGCGCCATCACGGCCTTCTTCATGGGGCTGCTCGGCATCGTCCAGAACGACATCAAGCGCGTCGTCGCGTACTCGACGCTGTCCCAGCTCGGCTACATGACAGTGGCGCTCGGCGCCTCCGCATACGGCGCCGCGATCTTCCACCTGATGACGCACGCCTTCTTCAAGGCGCTCCTGTTCCTGGCCGCGGGTTCGGTGATCATCGCCATGCACCACGAGCAGGATATCCGCAGGATGGGCGGGCTCAGGAAGTACATGCCGATTACCTACTGGACGTCGCTGGTCGGTTCCCTGGCGCTGATCGGCTTCCCGGGCACGGCGGGGTTTTTCTCCAAGGACCTGCTCATCGAGGCGGTCGCCGATTCGCACTGGGCGGAGACGGACCCGCTGGTGTACTGGATCGGCTACCTGAGCGTGCTGCTCGGCGTGTTCGTCACGGCGCTCTATTCGTTCCGGATGTTTTTCTTAGTCTTCCACGGCGAGGAGCGCATGGATGCCGCGGCCAAGTCACACCTTCACGAGTCGCCGTGGGTCGTGACGCTGCCGCTCGTCCTGCTCGCGGTCCCGTCCGCGGTCATCGGCTGGTACACGGCGGGGCCGGTGCTTTTCGGCGGCTATTTCGGTGACGCCATCGCCGTCCTGCCGGCACACGACGTGCTCGGCCACCTCGGCGAGGCATGGCACGGGCCGCTCGGGCTATTCATGCACGCGCCGCTCACGCCGGTCTTCTGGCTGGCGCTCGCCGGCGTGGCCTCGGCCTGGTACCTGTACCTCAGGAAGCCGGGCCTGCCGCACGCGATCCGCATGCGCTTCGGCTGGCTTTACGACCTGCTGGACCGCAAGTACTACTTCGACGACCTGTGGGTGCGGGGATTTGCAGGCGGCGGCCGCCGCATCGGCAACTTCCTGTGGCAGAAGGGCGACCAGTTCCTCATCGACGGGGTGCTAGTGAACGGCACGGCGCACACGGTCGGGCGGCTGGCCGGTGTAATGCGGCACCTGCAGACGGGGTACCTCTACACGTACGCGTTCGCCATGATCATCGCGCTGACGGCGTTCCTGGCCTGGCTGATCTGGGTGAAGTAGGGCAGACGCGCACATGGACATGAGTTCGTACCTGTTGAGCCTCCTCGTCTGGCTGCCGATCGCCGGCGGCTGCGTGCTGCTCCTGATCGGCGACGGCGGCAACTCGAAATCGTCGCGAGCGGGGGTGATGCGGGTAGTCGCGCTCGTCGTTGCGCTCGCCGTATTCGTGGCGAGCGCCGGGCTTTACACGGGCTTCGATCATGCGACGGCGGCCATGCAGTTCGTGGAACAGGTGCCCTGGATCGCGGCTCTCGATGCAACCTACCATCTCGGCGTCGACGGCATTTCCGCGCCGCTCATCCTGCTCACGACGTTCATCACGCCGCTGGTCGTCATCGCGGGCTGGAATACGATCAAGGCGCGCCCGGCGCAATACTTCGCCGCGTTCCTCATTCTCGAAGGACTGATGGTCGGCGTCTTCGCCGCCCTGGACGGGCTGCTGTTCTACGTGTTCTGGGAATTCATGCTCGTGCCGATGTTCCTGATCATTGGCGTCTGGGGCGGCCAGCGGCGCATCTACGCGACCCTCAAGTTCTTTCTGTACACGTTTCTCGGTTCGGTCCTGATGCTGGTGGCGTTCGTCTACCTGTACCTGCAGACCGGGAGCTTCGAGCTCGCCGGCTGGATGGACGCACCGCTCGGGATGACGGCGCAGAAGCTGATCTTCGTCGCGTTCCTGCTGGCCTTTGCGGTCAAGGTCCCCATGTGGCCGGTGCACACGTGGCTGCCCGATGCGCACGTCGAGGCACCGACCGGCGGCTCCGTCATACTGGCCGCGATCATGCTGAAGATGGGCGGCTACGGCTTCATCCGGCTGTCCCTGCCGATCGTGCCGGACGGCAGCGAGTATTTCTCGGCGCTGATGATCGGGCTGTCGCTGGTGGCGGTCGTCTACATCGGCTTCGTGGCGCTGATGCAAAAGGACATGAAGAAGCTGATCGCTTACTCGTCGATCGCGCACATGGGCTTCGTGACGCTCGGGTTCTTCCTGTTCTGGCACCTGGGCGGGGTATCCGGGGCGGTGCTCGGCGTGGCCGGCGGGATGGTGCAGATGATCTCGCACGGCCTCGTTTCCGGCGCGATGTTCCTCTGCGTCGGCGTGCTCTACGACCGGGTCCACAGCCGGCAGATCGCGGATTACGGCGGCGTGGCCAACACGATGCCGGTTTTCGCCGCCTTTTTCGTTCTGTTCGCGATGGCGAATGCCGGCCTCCCGGGCACGTCGGGTTTCGTCGGCGAATTCATGGTCATCATCGCGAGCTTCAAGGCGAGTTTCTGGATTGCGTTCTTCGCCGCGACGACGCTGGTGCTGGGTGCGGCCTATACGCTGTGGATGATCAAGCGGGTGGTCTACGGCGAAGTCGCGAACGACGGCGTCGCGGAACTCAAAGACATGAACCGGCGGGAGTTCCTGGTCCTCGGCGTGCTGGCCGTAGCGGTCCTGCTGCTGGGCGTCTGGCCGTCTCCGCTCGTGGACATGATGAACCCGACGATCGAGCAACTGGTCGAGCGACTCGCGTCCTCGAAGCTCGGGTGAGCGACTTATGAACTGGTTGGATTTTTCTGCAGCCGCGCCGGAGATGGCCCTGCTGGGACTCATCTGCGTCGTGCTGATCGCCGATCTCTTCGTCGAGCCGGACCGCCGGATCGTGACCTTCTCGCTCGCGCTCGCATCGCTCGCCGTGACGCTATGGGTGCTGCTGGCGGGCATACCGGAGGCGCGCACGGAGATCTTCGACGGCAGTTACGTGAGCGACCCGTTCGCGCACGTCCTCAAGATCGTCGCTGTCGTGCTCGTGGCGGCCGCGTTCATCTACGCCCGCGACAACCTGGTCGCTAACGACCTGCACAAGGGTGAGTTCTACGTCCTCGGCTTGTTCGGCCTGCTCGGCATGATGATCATGATCTCGGCGAACAGCCTGCTGACCATGTATCTCGGCCTCGAGACGCTGGCCCTGGCGCAGTACGCGCTGGTGGCGATCGATCGGAAAAACGTCGTGGCCGCCGAATCGGCGATGAAGTACTTCGTGCTGGGCGCCATCGCGTCCGGCTGCCTCCTGTACGGCATCTCCTGGGTCTACGGTGCGACCGGCGCGGTCGAGTTCCCGGCCATTGCCGAAGCGGTGCGCACGAACCCGGCGGTCAACAGCGTGCCGCTCTGGTTCGGGCTCGCGTTCCTCATCGTCGGCATCGGGTTCAAGTTCGGCGGCGTTCCCTTCCACATGTGGTTACCGGACGTGTACCAGGGCGCCCGGACCCCGGTCACACTGTATCTCGCGTCGGCGCCCAAGCTTGCGTCCCTGGCGTTGACGCTGCGAATACTGGTCGACGGGCTCGCCGGCCTGCACGAGCTGTGGGCCGACATGCTGATGGTGATCGCCGTGCTGTCGCTGTTGCTCGGTAATTTCGTCGCCATCGCCCAATCCAACATCAAGCGGATGCTGGCGTACTCGACGATCGGGCACGTCGGGTTCATCCTGCTCGCGATCTTCGCCGGCACGCCGGAGGGCTACGCGGCGTCACTGTTCTATACCCTGACGTACGCCATCACGGCGGCCGGTGCGTTCGGCATGGTGATCCTGCTGAGCCGGCGCGGATACGAGGCGGAAAGCCTGTCGGACTTCAAGGGTCTCAACGCCCGCAGCCCGTGGCTCGCCCTGATGATGATGATGTTCATGTTCAGCATGGCCGGCGTGCCGCCGTTCGTCGGCTTTTTCGCCAAGCTGAACGTCATCGGCGCCGTCCTCGGCGTCGGCCATACCGGCCTCGCCGTCCTGATGATGCTCGCCTCCGTCGTTGGCGCTTATTACTACCTGCGCGTCGTCTGGTACATGTACTTCGAAGAGGCGCTGGACAAGGCCCTGCTGCAGGCGAGCCTCGACACCCGCGTGCTGATGAGCGTCAACGGGCTCGCCGTCCTCGGCCTCGGCCTGCTGCCGGGCGGCCTGTGGTCGCTGTGCCTGCAGGTGCTGCCCTGAGCGCAGCGCGGGTCACGCCCTCGCCCATAGCCTCCCCATAGCAAATTTTGCCCGAACGCACCCCTTGCGGCGCCTCCGCGGGGGAACTGTGCAGGCGAGCGCGGATCGAAATGCACGGGTAGGACTTGCTTTGCTGCCGGGGAGGGCGAACGTGCGCCATACCATGAAGCCGTCCCGGTGCCGGTGGCCCTGGGTGTGCGCGATTGCGGTTGTGCTGGCTTCCGGCTGCGGCGGTGGCGGGGGCGGTTCGGAGCTTACAGAGCCGCCGGTGCAGTCCTGCAATTCCACGAGCGTCTTCGAGAACGGCGCCTGCCGCACGTTTGCGCTTCGCATCGATGCGCGCGCGCCGACGCCATTCACGGAAAGCGGAACGGCGGTCAGTCTCGAGGTCGTGCTGTTCAAGCCGCTCGCGGACGGCCGTTTCCCCACACTGGTGTTTAACCATGGCTCGACAGGGGACGGCTCGGACCCGGCCCAGTTCGACATTACGTATACGAACAAAGCCGTTGCGCAGTTCTTCGTCGAGCGGGGTTTCATCGTCGCGTTCCCGCAGCGCCGCGGGCGCGGGCAATCCGGCGGGACTTACGACGAAGGGTTCAACGCAGAGCGCAGCGCTTACTCCTGCGAAGCGGCAAGCGCGCTCGCCGGGGCCGAGAGGGCGCTTGCAGATCTCGATGTGGCCGTGAACTGGCTCCGCGATCGCGCGGACGTGGACACCACGCAACTATACGTCGGCGGCACCTCGCGCGGCGGCATCCTGTCGCTCGTGCACGCGGCGAATCGACCGGACATCTACAGCGGCGCAATGAATTTCGTCGGCGGCTGGCTGGGTGAGCCATGCGGGGACTACGACGAGGTGAACAAGAACCTGTTCACGCGCGCGGCGGCGAATCCCGGGCCGACGATCTGGCTGTACGGCCGGAACGATTCGTTCTACAGCATCGAGTACAGCCGCTCGAACCACGAAGCATTCGCCGGTGCCGGCGGCTCCGGTGCGTTCCACGAATTCACGCGCGCGGCCGGACTCGACGGACACTTCGTCGCGAACGACCCGGCGCTTTGGGGCGCCGCGGTGGATGACTTCCTGGAAGCGCCTTGACCAGGGGCCGGCGGCCCGCGCCGGGGTCCGCTGGCGGCGACCGCATAAATTACGTGCGAATGATGCCGTAAGTCATTGATTGATTGATCGGTTGAAATTATCGTGCATGGCACCCACATCGAGGCTTGAACTCACTCGCGCATGCCAGTAGGATGCGCAGCTTGCCGTTGCGGGGTGGAGCAGTCTGGCAGCTCGTCGGGCTCATAACCCGAAGGTCGCAGGTTCAAATCCTGCCCCCGCTACCAATCTACCTTCGGTGTATTCCGGTCACATGGTTTACACCTCATTCCGGACACATGGTTAACACTTTGTCCGGTACGAACGGATTGGGGCCGGGCTCCACCCGGCCCCTTTCATTATCGAAGTATCCCAGGTCGTAATCCAGGAAGCTCACGAGCCAGATCTGGTCATCGACTTCTCTAACCCCCACGGTCTGGCCGGCGAACGCGGTCGAGAGATTGATTTTGCGTCGGCCGAGGCAGATGCGTCCGCAGCGGGTGACGCGGATGGCGCGATCATGGAACGGGTAGTCCGGCGGTCCTGGCGGCTCGTAGACGCGGGCTGAAGGTGTATACAGCTCACCCGGGTAGGCGCCGTCCAGTGCCTGATGCGGTCGTTCATTGTTGTAAACCCCGATGAAGGCATCGAAGCGTTCCTGCTGCTGCAGAAAGTTGAAGGCAGCGGGCTTGGTTGCTTCCTGCTTGAGAGTCAGGTGCATGCGTTCGTGACGGCCGTTCTGTTCGGGGTGCCCGGGCTTGATGCGCTGCAGGCTGATGCCTAAGCGCAGCCACCAGACGGAGAGGCGGGTCAGACCGAACAGCGCGTTGCCGGAGGCGAAGGGCACGCCGTTATCGGTGCGAATGGCGCTGGGTAGCCCGAAATCCCTGAAAGCTCGCTCAAAAATGCTAAAGGCAATGTCGGATCGGGTGGACTTCACGCCTTCGCAGCCGATCAGGTATCGGGAGCTGTAGTCGGAGATCGTGAGCGGATAGCAATACTGTTTGTTGCCGAGCATGAACTCGCCCTTATAGTCGGCGCACCAGAGCTCATTCGGCTTAAGGGCGGCGACCAGCGGCGTGCCCTGGGCCTTGTATCGACGGCGTTTCTTGCGCCCGACCAGGCCGTGCCGATCCAGGACGGCGTGAAGGGTGCTGACCGCCGGGGTCGGCACCATGGGGAACTGCTTGATCAGCTTGTCGCGGATCTTCCGGGCACCCCAAGTGGGGTGTTCCTTCTTTAGCCCTAAGATCGTCCGCTCCACCTGGTAGGGCAGGCGGTTGGCCTGTCGGTACGGGGCACGGCTGCGATCGTTCAGGCCATGCAGGCCGCAGTCCTTGTAGCGGTTGAAGATCTTGTAGCCGGTAACCCGGCTGATGCCGAACTCCCGGCACAGCGGTGCCATTTTCTCGCCTTCGAGGCGCCTGGCAACGAAACGGAGTCTCTCATCCATCGGTTTACACTCATTCCAGGGCATCCGGGATCTCCCCCAAATGCCGTAATGTGTAAACCATGTGTCCGGAACAATCTGTAAGCTATGTGTCGCTTAGCTCACTGATGACGGCCGTTCCGTGAGACCCTTACGCGGGCAGCGGGTCGCGCCTCCCTAACCCGGCGTATTGCCCTCCACGAGCGCCCGCAGCCGGGCCATCTCGGCTTCGAGCGTCTCGATGCGCGCTGCGAGGTCGGCTACGGAGGGCGTGGCGCGCCCCGCGGGTTTCGCCGCCGCGGCTGCTTCCTCGGCGGCTTCGACGTCGACGGGTCCCGCAAACACGTGCATGAACTCCGCGTCGCGACGGCCCGCGCGGCGCGGCAGCTTCACCACGACCGGCTCCGTGCGCCGCATGAGGCCCTCGAGCGCCGTCACGACCTCGTCGTTGTCGGCGAACGCGTGCAGGCGTCCGCTGCGGGCACGCAGTTCCCCGGCGGTCTGTGCGCCGCGCAGCAGCAACAGGCAGACGATCGCGAGTTCCGCGTCGCTGAACTGCAGGTCGCTGTAACGCGTGTTGCAGAAGCGGTGGCGGTACTTCTCCACGCGGCTCCGGAAGTTTTCGTCGGCCATGACGAGATGCCGGGCCTCCAGGTTTCGCAGTGTCCGCTGCACCTCGCCCTGGTTCAGGTTCATCACGGGTTCCCGCGACGATTTCTGGTTGCAGGCCGCGGTCAGCGCATTCAGGGTCATGGGGTACTGGTCCGGCGTGATGATCGATTTTTCGATCAGCGAACCGATGATCCGGGCTTCGATGGCAGTCAGATCGGGCAGCAAGCGGGTCTCCGGTAATCGTGCGGGGTTTCGGCAGCGCAATGATACGCCGGCCGCACCGTGTCAAGGCCGCAAATGTGTCGATGTCGCAGGCCGTGTACCATTCATAACGCTACCGCCGCTCCTACACTTGCCGAAAAGTGCACAGGGAACTGCTCTACCTGCTGGCCGCCGACGCGCTGCTCTTCCTGCACGTTGCCTTCGTCGTGTTCGTGATTGCCGGACTCGTCCTCGTCCTCGTCGGCGGGCTGTGCGGCTGGCACTGGGTCCGGAACCCGTGGTTTCGGTGGGCGCATCTCGCCGCGATCGGGTACGTCGTGGCGCAGGCCTGGCTCGGGCGCATCTGCCCGCTGACGGTGTGGGAGATGGCGTTGCGCGCACGCGCCGGCGAGGCCGTATACCGGGGCAGCTTCATCGCGCACTGGCTGGACGAACTGCTTTACTACCAGGCACCGGGCTGGGTATTCGTGCTGTGTTACAGCCTCTTCGGTGCGCTCGTGCTGGCGAGCTGGTTCCTGGTGCGGCCGCGGCCGCTGCGCGGCGGCTGATGGCTCGGGCGGACCTGCAGCATGCTAGTCTCGTTGGCGTACGTAACGTCTTCTGACGAGCCCCCGGCCGCCGGTCCCGGTCCGCCGATGCCGTGCATGTAATGCCGCGCGCTTGAGTCGCCCGCCCGCTCCAAGGAGTCGCCATGCACACCGCCACGAGAATCCTCGCACTTACGGCCGTCCTGCTCGCCACCGCCGGCACCGTGGCAGAGCCAAGCCAGGGCGCACCGCTCGATATCCGCGAATGGCGCGTGCCCTGGGAGGAGTCCCGGCCGCGCGACCCGTACGCCGAGAGCGCGGATTCCGTCTGGTTCGTCGGCCAGCGTGCCGGCTACCTGGCGCATTTCGACGTCGCGACCGGCGAATTCAGTAAAGTGGACTTGAAGGACGGCTCCGGTCCGCACAACCTGATCGTCGGCGAGGACGGCGTCGTCTGGTACGCCGGCAACCGCCATGCGCTGATCGGCCGCTATGACCCGGCAAGCGGCGAGATCGAGGAAATCGTCATGCCCGACCCGGCGGCCCGCGACCCGCACACGCTCGTCTTCGACGGATCCCAGGAGACCATCTGGTTCACGGTGCAGGGCGGCAACCGCCTGGGGCGGCTCGACATCGCCTCCCGCGGGGTCGAGCTCATCGAGGCACGGACGGAAGGCGCGCGGCCCTACGGCATAAAGATCGGGCCGGACGGTGCCGTCTGGGCGGTCCTGTTCGGGACGAACCGCCTCGCGCGAATCGATCCCGAATCACTCGAGCACGAGGAGATCGAGCTGCCGCGCGAAGGCGCACGTCCGCGCCGCCTCGAAGTACTTCCGGACGGCCGCGTGTGGTACGTGGACTACGCAGAGGGCCGCCTCGGTGCCTACGACCCGGGCGACGGCACGTTCGAGGAATGGCCGCTGCCGCAGGGCGAGGATGCACGCCCCTACGGCATGGCCGCGGACGCAGCCGGCATGCTGTGGATGGTGGCGACCGGCGTGCAGCCGAACGTGTTCCTGGGTTTCGATCCGGACACGGAAGAGTTCGTGCACGCGACGGAGATCCCCTCAGGCGGCGGGACGATCCGGCACATGCATTACCACGAGCCCTCCGGCACGGTCTGGTTCGGTACCGACACCAATTTCCTCGGCCGGGCGGTTGTCGAGCCGGCCAAGGCCGGGGGCGAACCGGCGCCGGCCGGGTCGGCCGATTAAAGTGGCGCGCGGTCCTCGCCTGGCCGCGCTCGCGGGGCTGTGGGTTACCGGGAGCGCCGCGGCGTTCCCGGACGGCGCGCCGTGGGGCGCGGCCGACGCCGATGCCGCGGAACACTGCGGGACCTGTCACTTCGGCAGCGACCCGGTCAGCGATTCGGACGCCCTCTCGCTTTCCGGCTGGCCCGAAACCCTCGACGCGGAGCGCGTCTACGCGCTCGTACTGCGCTTCGAGGCGGACGGCGCGGCGACGGCCGGTGCGCAGGTGCTGGTGCGCTCCGCAGGCGCCGAGGCCGGCGCCTTCGTCGCCGTGCCGGCGGACATGGAAACGGACGGCGCGAAAGCGCGGACGACGCGGCCACGGCAGGTCGGGGACGGCCCCGTTGCGTGGAAACTCGAATGGCGTGCGCCCGGCGCGAGCACCGCCCCGGTCACGTTCTGCGCCGGCGCTGCGGCCGCCAACGACGACGCCTCCGCGTTCGGTGACATCCTGCACTTCCGCTGTTTCGAGGCGGGCCCGGAGCCTCGGGCGGAGCCCGGCGGCGCCGGGGCGGACCGCGAGGATCGAAAGCGCCCGTAGCGGCGCCGGTTTTCGGTAGTCTGGTGGGCACGCAATCCAGCGGGAGCCGCCATGCTGCTATTCATCACGGCCGTCGCCGTCGTGCTCGTCGTGTCCTTCCTGTGTTCGATCTTCGAGTCGGTGCTGCTTTCCGTGCGCCGACCGCGTATCGAGTTGCTGAAGCGGAGCGGCGAGCGGGCCGGCGTGTTGCTCGCGGGCTTCAAGGCGAACATCGACGTGCCGATCGCCGCGATCCTCATCCTCAACACCGCGGCGCACACGATCGGCGCGGCAGTCGCCGGTGCGACCTACACCAGCGTGTTCGATGCCGAGACGCTGTGGCTCTTCTCGATACTCTTCACGCTCGCCGTGCTGCTGTTCACCGAGATCATCCCGAAGACGCTCGGCGTCAGCCATGCAAACAGGCTCGCAGTCCCGGCGGCCTACGGCATCCTGTGGCTGACCATCCTGCTGAAGCCGTTGGTCGTCGTCAGCGAACGCATATCGCGCTCGCTGCGCAGCGACTCGCCCGGCCCGGTGACGTCCGTGGAGGAGCTCCGGCTGCTCGCTTTTCTCGGCGGCAGTGAGGGCGCGGTCGGCCGGCGCACCGCCGGCATGATCGTCGGCGCGACGCAGCTCGGGCACCTGCAGGCCGCCGACGTGATGCTGCCGCGCGAGGAAGTCTTCTCCCTTTCCGCGGCAATGAGCCGCGAAGAAGTGCTCGCCTGCATCCGCACGACGGGACACAGCCGTTTCCCTTTCGCGGCGAGCGGCGATGCGGACGACGTGACGGCCGTCGTCTACGCGAAGGAAATCCTGATGTGGATGCTCGAGCACGGCGAACGCGAGATCGACTGGCAAAGCCTCGCCCGCGAACCGCTCATCGTGCCCGACAGTGCGCCGCTGCCGCAGCTCTTGAGCACGTTCCAGGAAAGCGCGCGACACATGGCGGTCGTCGTGGACGAGTACGGCACGCTGCAGGGCATCGTGACGCTCGAGGACGTCATCGAGGAGATCGTCGGCGACATCCGCGACGAATACGACCTGCCGGCCGATGACGTCACGCGCGAAGCGGACGGCTCGCTCGTCGTGCACGCCACCGTCGACCTGCGCAAGCTCTCGGCGGCACTCGGCCTCCCGTGGGACCCGGATGTCGAGGTCACGACGATCGGCGGCCTCGTCACCGAAACGCTGGAACGCATCCCGCGCGCCGGCGACGGCATCGACTGGAACGGGTACTCGGTCGAGGTCGTGCGGGCCGACCGCCGCCGCGCGCAGCTCCTGCGCATACGCAAGCCCTGAGGGAGGTGGCCCCGAGGTCGCTCGAGGCGGATCGCTTGACAGTCGCCGGCCATAAGAGTAACCATACGGTTACTTATGAAGCCCGAATCGATGGACCACGTCTTTCATGCGCTCGCCTCGGCGACCCGACGCGAAATCCTGGACATCGTCAAGGCCCGGCCCGGTTGCGGGGTCGTGGACGTGTGCCGCTTTTTCGATGTGAGCCGGATTGCGGTCATGAAGCACCTGAACGTACTCGAGACGGCGGGACTCCTGATATCCGAAAAGCATGGGCGAGTGCGTCGCCTGTACTTCAACGCGGCGCCCATCCAGGCGATCTACGAGCGCTGGACGACCGAGTACAGCGCGAACTGGGCCGGCCGGCTCACCGAGTTCAAGCGAGCCGTCGAGGCCGCGGTCGACGCGGACGCCAGCCTGTCACGCACGCGCAAATGATCACGCGAGGATGACCGATGCCACAAACACCCGAGCAGGCCGCGCAAAGCATGATCGACAACCTGAAGGACCGGACCGGCAGGACGCTCGACGAGTGGTTCGCCCTCCTCTCGACGAAGCATTTCGGGAAGCATGCGGAGTACATGCAGTTCCTGAAGAGCGAGATGGGCGTGTCGCACGGCTACGCGAACCTCATCGCGCTCAAGCACCGCGATGCGCGCGACGGGGGCGCCGGTGATGATCCGGTTGCCGCACAGTACGCCGGCCCGAAGCAGGGCTTGCGGTCGATTCTCGACCGCATCGTAGCGACGGTGGAGAAATTGGGCGATGACGTCGAGATCGCGCCGAAGAAAACCTACGTCAGCCTGCGCCGCAGGAAACAGTTTGCCATCGTGCAGCCGTCGACCCGCGACCGCGTCGACCTCGGGCTGAACCTGAAGGGCGAGAAGCCGACGGAACGCCTCGAGAACGCCGGCAGCTTCAATGCCATGGTGACTCACAGGATCCGGCTCGCGACCCCGCAGGACGTCGATGCCGAAGTGAAGGCCTGGATCAAGCTCGCCTACGACGCCGCCGGCTGAGCGAACCAGGACAACGCCGCCCGAAGGCGGCAACCTTAGCGACACTTAATCGAGGGGAGAGCAGCGATGAACGAAGCGACCACGAAGGCCGGGGTCCTGCACGGCGCCGGCGACACGCCGGCGGCCGAACGGCAGTACTTCCGCGTCACCATCCGGGCGCCGATCCACAAGGTGTGGGC
>DASUOE010000087.1:0-9102 GCA_036276805.1 Woeseiaceae bacterium
TACATGGCGAGCACCTGCTCGTCGACCTTGACGTAGTCGCGGAGCCATGCGCGATAGCTCGTGCGGCCGAGCAGCGCTAGCTTCTCGTCGCGGCTCATGCCGGGCAGGTAATCCCGCTCGTCCGTGAATGCCCGTACGAAGTCCGCTCGCGCCTGCTCGCTCATCGGCGTCTCTGCGGCGAACTCCGCCCAGGGAACGCTGCCGTAGCCGCGCACGAGCTTGCGCCGGCCGTAGGTCGCCGCGTCGAACGCGATCGCGTAGGTCAAACCGAGTTCGTCGTACAGGTCCTGGTCGTAGTAATCGTAGAAGCGCTGCACGTCGACGCCGATGGCCTCGAGCAGGTCCTTCGAAACCTCGGCGTACCCGCCGGGGGTGTCGATGGATTCCGTGCCGCCGTAGCCGATGCGCGTGCGGCCGCCGACATCGAATTCGTTCCGCTTCGCGTGACCGCCGAAGTCGTCGTGGTTGTCGAGGACCAGGATCCTCGCGTCCGGCCGCTGCTGCCGGTAGAAGAACGCGGACGCGAGCCCGCTGATGCCGCCGCCGACGACCACGACGTCCACCTGTTCCTCCGGGGGACCCGCGGCCCAGGTGGCGCCGGCCACGCGTGCGTGCATCGTTTCCCACGCGCCGTCGTGACTGCCGCGCATGCCGGTCTTCGCCGGCGGGTAGTAGCCCGGCGGGTAAGAGTCCAGCCCCGGGCCCGGAGCCGGCGCACCGAACAGCTCGGTCCAGGGCCCGAGCAGCGAGGCGCCGATTGCCACCTGGGTGCCGTTCAGGAAATCCCGCCGCGTTATGGCCTTCTTCATCGCGTACTTGTTTTTCATCGAGATTCTTCCGAGCCGTCGTCAGCCAAGCCGTCTTCAGCCCGCGGCGATTCGCGCGAGCAGGTCCTCCGCGGCCTCTCGCGCCGCGGTGTCGCCGCCCGCTACCGAAAGCGCCTTGCGCGCGTGCGCCTCGGCCTGCGGCAGGTTGCCTGCCGAGACGTGCACCTTGGCGAGTTCGAGCCAGAGCCAGGGGTTGGCGGGCTCGATCCGCAGCGCACGCTCGAGGGTGGTCGCGGCTTCGGCATACTCATCGGACGCGTGGTAGCTGCGGCTCTGCGCGAGCAGTGTTGCGACCGCTCCGGCGGTGGCCGGGGCAGCGGCCTCGCCGGACTCGCCGGGCGCGGGCGCGTTCGTCGCGGGCGGCGCCGCGGCGCCGTTCTCGTCACTCGCCGGCGGCAGCGGCGCGCAGGCCGAAACGGCGACGGCCAGTGCCAGCGCTGCCCATACTCTCGTCGTCTTCAATCCTCGCCTCCAAAAATGTCGCGCAACCGCTCACCCAGGCGTCGCAGGCCGCGCCGGCACCCGTCGAGCCAGGGCGGCTCCGCGCCTTCCGGCAAGGGTACCAGCACTGCGTCGCCGCAACCCTCCACGGTGGCGAAGCCCGTCTCGTAATCGAGCCACGTACCGACGAGGCCGGGCGCCGGTGCCGGCGCATAGCTGGCCGACTGCCGCAGACCCGTGACGAGCGGCGCCCAGATGCGCAATGCACCGGTTGCGCCGGTGAGCCCGGACGGCTGGTTGTCGTCCCGTCCCACCCAGACCACCGCGACATGGTCGTTCGTGAAGCCCGCGAACCAGCTGTCGCGAAAGCCGCTCGACGTCCCGGTCTTGCCCGCGGCGACCAGCCCTGCCGGCAGGAGGGGCCTTGCGATCTCGCCGGTGCCGCGCAGCACGGCCTGTACCAGCGCGGCGTTCACCTGCTGCACGGCGGCGGGATCGGCGGCCGGCGTCATCTCGAGCGGATAGCGGGCCATGGGCTCGCCCGTCGCGTCGATTACCGAGCGGACGGCCGAGAGCGGCACGCGGAAACCGCCGTTCGCGAGCGTACCGTATACGGCCGCCATCTCGAACGGCGACACGTCGACGGCTCCGAGCAAGAGCGACGGGTGGGCGCGCGGTACCTCCGGCAGGCCGAGACCGTGCAGCAGGCGGGCGACCGCGTCGACGCCGACGTCCATGCCGAGCCGCACCGTCGCCTGGTTGTAGGAATCGGCGAGCGCGCGCAGCAGCGGTACCTCGCCGTGCGACGTGAGGTCGAAGTTTTCGGGCGACCAGGTGCGCCCGCTGCCCAGCTCGATCGTGAGCGGCTCGTCCTCGATGCGGCTCGCGAGCGTGTAGCGCCCGGTCTCGAGTGCCGCGAGATAGACGGCGGGCTTGACGAGCGAGCCGGCCGGCCGGCGCGCGGCCAGCGCGCGGTTGAAGCCGTCGTATTCCACGTTGCGGCCGCCCACCATCGCGAGCACGTCGCCGGTCGCGTGGCGCGTGACGACGACGGCGCCGTCGAGTGCCGCGCCGGTATCGTCCGGCGGCTGCCCCTCGAGCGCCGCGAGGCCTTCGGCCAGCTCGCGCTCCGCCAGCGACTGCACCTGCGGGTCGAGGCTCGTGAAGATCTTGAGGCCCTCCGTTTCCAGGACCTCGACCGGGTAGTCCGCCGCGAGTTCATGGCGGACGAGGTCCATGAACGCCGGCTGGTAGCGCGACAGCAGGCGCGTGCCGTCACCGACACGGAGGTCTTCTTCCGCCGCCTGGCGCGCCGCACCGGCCTCGATAACGCCCTCGTCCGCGAGCACGCCGAGCACGAGGTTGCGCCGCGCCAGCGCACGCTCCGGGTGCCGGCGCGGGTCGAAGTACGACGGGCCGTTCACCAGGCCGACGAGGAGTGCGATCTCCGGCAGGTCGAGTTCGGCCAGGCGCTTCGCGAAATAGTATTCGCTCGCGAGCCCGAAGCCGTGGATCGCGCGCGCGCCCTGCTGGCCGAGGTACACCTCGTTGATATAGGCGTGCAGGATCTCGGCCTTGTCGTAGGAAAGCTCGAGTGCCACGGCCATGATGGCTTCCTGGAACTTGCGCCGGAACGTCCGCCGGTTGTCGAGGAAGTAGCTCTTGACGAGCTGCTGCGTGAGCGTGCTGCCGCCCTGGCGAATCCCGCCCGCGCGCAGGTTGACGAACGCCGCGCGCCCGATAGCCAGGAAATCGAGGCCGTGGTGATCGTCGAAGCGCCGGTCCTCGACCGCCTTGAGCGCGGCGATGAGCAGCGGCGGGATCTCCTCCGGTTCGACGAGTATGCGGTCCTCGTGGTGCGCCGCGAAGAGGCTCCCGAGGCGCACCGGTTCTAGGCGCGCGAGCGGCACGCTTCCCTCCGCGGTGTCGAGGCCGGCCAGCCGGCCGCCGGCGAACCTCGCGGTGAGGGTCTGCGACGGTTCGAGCGCGTCCCAGTGGCGGAACGCGCGCGTCGTGAACGTCACGGTGTCGGCTGCGGTGCGGAACTTGCCGGGTAAGGGCTGGCCTGGTAAGGGCTGGCCTGGTAAGGGCTGGCCTGGTGCGGGCTGGGCGGTTGCCGGATCGCCGGATTCGGCGTAGCCGACCTGCTCGAGGTGGGCCGTGAGTTCGACGGCTTCGAGCGTCATGCCGGGGTAGAGCTCGAGCGGTGCCGCGTACACGTGCGCCGGCACGTCCCAGCGCCGCCCCTCGAACGCGGCCGTCACGCGCACCGTCAGGTAAGCGGCGTACGCCGCGAACAGGACGAGGAGCACGAGCGCCGCCGTGCGCTTAGGCGCCCGGCGGGCGCGCGCTATGAGCTTCGCCGGGCGGCCATGCGGCGTGCCCGGCGGCGAGGAGCGGGGGGAGTCGGTCACGATGGTAGGGCGATCTTACCGGGGCGGCGTGTAGCGGTCGACGCATGGGTCTCACCTTGCCGGCTCTTGCCGGCCGGCATCGTTCCAACGCAGAATCGCGCACCTTTCCCGATACCGGCAGGTGCCGCTTCGGCTTTTATGTCGGACTCATTGTCGTCGTCCGCGCTGTCGGGCGCGGAGTCGAACCCCTGTCTGTCCTGCGGCGCGTGCTGCGCCTACTTCCGTGCATCCTTTCACTGGCTCGAGACCACCGCCGCGGCGGGGGGGTCGGTGCCGGCCGAGCTGACCGTCCCGGTGACGCCGCACCTGGTCGCCATGCGCGGCAGCGACCGCAAGCCGCCGCGCTGCGTCGCGCTCGAGGGCACGATCGGCGCTGCCGTCCGCTGTTCCATCTACGAACGGCGCGCCTCGCCCTGCCGCGACTTCAAGGCGTCCTGGGCCGACGGCAGCCACAACGAGCGCTGCGACCGCGCCCGTGCCGCGCACGGCCTGCCGCCGCTCCTGCCGCGAATCGAGGACGGCTCGATCCCGTCGGGATAACCCGGCGGATGAACCGTGTCGAGATCGGCGATGCGCTTCGCCCGTCGGCGCCGGCTGCAGGTTGCCGGTACAATCCCGCGCATGCCCCCCGTGAACCCGACGCATGCCACCCCGCGTGGCGTCCTCCGCGACGTCTTCGGCTACCGGGAATTCCGGGGGCACCAGGAGGCGGTCATCGAGGCGGCGCTCAGAGGCCAGGACGCGCTCGTCGTCATGCCGACCGGCGGCGGCAAGTCGCTCTGCTACCAGGTGCCGGCGCTGCTCCGGCCGGGCACCGGCCTCGTGGTCTCGCCGTTGATCGCGCTCATGCAGGACCAGGTCACGGCGCTGCGCGAATCGGGGATCGAGGCCGATTTCCTGAATTCCAGCCAGTCGGCGGAGGAGCAGCGGGACGTGATCGAGCGCCTGCGCGCCGGGCGGTTGCAACTGCTCTACGTCGCGCCCGAAAGGCTCGCCGGCGAGCACACCCGCTCACTGCTCCGGCAGACGACGCTGTCGGTCATCGCGATCGACGAGGCGCACTGCGTATCCCAGTGGGGCCACGACTTCCGCCAGGAATACCTCGCGCTCGACGAGCTCGGGCGCCTGTTTCCCGGCGTACCGCGGCTCGCGCTCACCGCGACGGCGACGGCGAAGACGCGCGACGAGATCGTCCTCCGCCTGGGCCTCACCGACCCCGGCATCTTCGTCGCGCCTTTCGACCGCCCGAACATCCGCTACCTCGTGCAGCCGCGCACGGACGCCAAACGGCAACTGCTCGCGTTCCTCGCGGGCTACCGCGGCGAGGCCGGCATCGTGTACTGCCTGTCGCGTAAGAAGACGGAAAGCACGGCCGAGTGGCTGTGCGAGCAGGGTTTCCGCGCGCTGCCGTACCATGCCGGGCTCGATTCCGACACGCGCCGGGAACACCAGCGGCGCTTTCTCGCCGAGGACGGGCTCATCGTCGTCGCGACGATCGCGTTCGGCATGGGTATCGACAAGCCCGACGTGCGCTTCGTCGCCCACCTCGACCTGCCGAAGAGCATGGAGTCCTATTACCAGGAGACGGGCCGCGCCGGCCGTGACGGCGAGCCGGCCGACGCGTGGATGGTGTACGGGCTCCAGGATGTGGTCCGGCTGCGGCAGATGCTCGACCAGTCCGTCGCCGGCGAGGACTACAAGCGCCACGAGCGCGGCAAACTCGACGCGCTCCTCGGCTGGTGCGAAACGACCGGGTGCCGGCGGCGCCCGCTGCTCGAATACTTCGGGGACGCGCCCGCCGCCGACTGCGGCAACTGCGATGGCTGCCTCACGCCGGTGGCTGCGCGCGACGGCACCGAGGCCGCGCAGAAAGTGCTGTCCGCGGTCTACCGCACCGGCCAGCGTTTCGGCGCCGCGCACGTCGTCGATGTGCTCGTCGGCAAGGCCACAGACAAAGTGAGGCAGCACGGCCACGCCGACTTGAGCGTTTTCGGCGTGGGCAGCGATCTCTCCGCGGCGCGCTGGCGGTCGATCGTCCGCCAGCTCATCGTGAAGGGCATCCTGCGCGCGGACCCGGAGCGCTACGGTGCCCTCGTGCTGACCGGACAGAGCCGCGCCGTGCTTCGCGGCGAGGCGGCGGTGTCGTTCCGGGACGAGCCGGAGCGAGCCCTGGCCAGGCCGAGAGCCCGCGCGGCGGCGGACGCTCCGGTTCCTGAGCGCGGCGAGGACCGCCACCTGTGGGAGGCGCTGCGTGCCTGCCGCCAGCGCCTCGCAAGCGAGCACAACGTGCCGCCCTACGTGATCTTTCACGACCGGACGCTCAGGCAGATGGTCGAGTACCTGCCGCGTACGGAGGCCGACCTGCTCGAACTTTCCGGCGTCGGCCAGACCAAGCTCGAGCGCTATGGCGAACCCTTTCTCGACGTCATCCGTGAAGCGTCCGCCGGGTCCGGCGCGTGACGCCGTGTGACCCGTTCGAGGCAATCAACCCCACAGGTGCTCCGATGCAACGACTGCTGCCCCTGCTCGCCCTGGCCTGCTTCGTCACCGCCTGCACGTCGGCCGCCGTAACCGACTGCGGCGCCGGCATCCACATCGACAACGTCCGGGTGCTCGACGGCACCGGCGCGCCGGCCGCGGCGGGCTCGGTGCGTGTCCGTGGCGGGCGTATCGCCGCGGTCGCAACCGGCGGCACGAGCCTCGACGCGTGCCCCGGCGAAACCGTCGTCGACGGCGGCGGCCAGGTGCTCGCGCCCGGCTTCATCGACACGCACAGCCACGCCGACGAGGACCTGTTCGCACACTCCGACGCGTTGCCGGTCGTGAGCCAGGGCATCACGTCGATCGTCGTGGGCCAGGACGGCTCCGCGCCGTGGCCGCTCGCCGACTTCTTCGCTAAGGTCGACGCGGCACCTGCCACGGTGAACGTCGCGGCCTACGCCGGGCACAACAGGCTGCGGGACGAGGTCTTGGGCGAGGACTCGCGGCGTCCGGCGACGCCCGCGGAGGTCGAGGCGATGCAGGCGCTCCTCGAGGCGGAGCTCGCCGCCGGCGCGCTCGGTCTCTCCACGGGCCTCGAGTACGAACCCGGCATCTGGTCGGAGCGCGGCGAAGTGCTGGCGCTCGCGAGGACGACGGCTGCAGCGGGCGGCCGCTACATCAGCCACGTGCGCAGCGAGGACCGCTGGTTCGAAGACGCCATCGAGGAGATCATCGCCATCGGCCGGGAGACCGGCATGCCCGTGCAGGTCTCGCACATCAAGCTCGCCATGCAGCGACTCTGGGGCACGGCGGACGAGCTCCGCGCGAGGCTCGAGGAAGCGCGCGCGGAAGGCATCGACATCACGGCCGATATCTATCCGTACGAGTACTGGCAGTCGACGATCATGGTGCTCCTGCCGGAGCGCGACCCGACCGACCGCGACGCGATTGTCGAAGCGCTCGCCGAGATCGCGCCGCCGGACGGCATCCTCATGGCGCGATTCGAACCCGAGCCCGCTTACGTCGGCAGGACGCTCGCCGAGATCGCCGCGCTGCGCGGCGTAGACGCCGTGACGGCGTTCTCGCAACTGGCGACGGAAGCGCTGGCCTGGGAAGACGAGCACGGCGGCAGCGCGGAATCGATCATCGGCACGAGCATGATCGAGGAGGACATCGTCGCGCTGCTCGAGTGGCCGTGGACGAACATCTGCACGGACGGCGGCATCGTCGACCGGCACCCGCGCGCCCGCGGCGCGTTCCCGCGGGTGCTCGGACGTTACGTGCGCGAGCAGGGGCGCCTGACGCTCGAGGAAGCGGTGTATCGCATGACCGGGCTCGCGGCGCGCAACATGGGCTTCGAGGACCGGGGCCTCATCCGCCCCGGGATGGTTGCCGACCTCGTGCTGTTCGACCCTGACACCGTCATCGACCGCGCCACGCCGCTCGAACCGGAACGCCTCTCGACGGGCATCACCACGGTGTGGGTAGGCGGCGAGGCGGTGTACACGGACGGCGCCGTCACGGCTGCCCGCCCGGGAAAGGTGATCCGCGCTGGCGCACATCCTGCTCCTTGAGTCTCATGAGCCGCATCCGCATCGGCATCTCCGGCTGGGAGTACGACGACTGGCAAGGACGCTTCTACCCCGAAGACCTGCCGCGCAAGGAGCGCCTCCCGTTCATGGCGAGCCGGTTCCCGACGGTCGAGATCAACGGCACGTTCTATTCGCTGAAGCAGCCGCAGCATTACCGCCGCTACTACGAACAGACGCCCGCCGACTTCCGTTTTGCCGTGAAGGGCGGGGGCTACATCACGCATCGCAAGCGGCTGAAGGATGCACGCACGCCGCTCGCGAACCACTTCGCCTCGGGCGTCCTCGAACTGAAGGAAAAGCTCGGCCCGCACCTGTGGCAGTTGCCGGCCCGGTTCGCGTTCGACGCCGAACGTATCGATACTTTCCTGGGCCTGTTGCCACGCACCACGACCGAGGCAGCGAAGCTCGCCAGGCGGCACGACGATCGCATTCCCGGCAAGCCCGCCACGGCAGCGCACGGCAGCCGGCGCCTGCGGCATGCGCTCGAGGTCCGGCACCCGAGTTTCTTCTGCGACGAGTTCATCACGCTCTTGCACAAGCACGGCGTCGCGCTCGTACTGAGCCACAGCGAGCGCTGGCCTTATGCCGAGGACGTCACCGCCGGTTTCGTCTACGTGCGGCTGCACGGCCCCGGCGAGCTGTACGCGAGTCCCTACGACCCCGGCGCCGTCGCCCGCTGGTCCGAGCGCGTCCGCGCCTGGCACGAGGCGCGCGAGCCCCGGGATGCCGCGAACGTGAGCGATCGCAAGCCACCGCCCCGGCAAAGCCGCGACGTGTACGTGTACTTCGACAACACCGACAAGATCCACGCGCCGGAAAACGCCCGTGAGATGCAGCGGTACCTGCACCTGTAGGAGCGGCCGTAAGGCCGCGAATTCGGCTATGCCGGAATTCGTGTCGCGGTCGCGGCGTGACCGCCGCTCCTACGGGATCAGCAGCGTGAACCCGCCCATCTGGATCGCGCCGGACTTGAACGACGAGTCGATGTAGAACGCCGTGCCCGGCGCGATCGGCGTCGCAAACACCTTCACGCCGTTCATTCGGTACTCGAGCTCGCTGCCCCTGACCGCGATCGACAGGCGGTCGCCGACGACCAGCGGTGCGACGTTCGTGCGCCACGTGCCGCCTTCGTAGACTGCGAGGCTGCCGTTCGCGCCGCGGAAGGCGTAGTCGACGTCGCGCCAGTCGGCGCCGGACTCGCCAACGCCTAAGCCCAGGATCCAGGTGGCGGCGGAGGGATCGGATGCGACCGTCCACGCGACCTCGAAGTCGTCTGCCGCACCGAGGTCGGCGAGCGGCCCTGACAGGATCGTGTTGTTCGCCCAGCCGGCGGGCGCGCCGGCGTAG